>PLNK01000050.1:2831-52379 GCA_003142755.1 Chloroflexota bacterium
CGCGAGCGGCGGCCTCCACCGGTTTCACGCTCCGACCTCGGCGAGCAGTTCTTCGGGGATCTCGAAGTTGGCGGTCACGCGCTGGACATCGTCGAGGTCCTCGAGCAGGTCCACCAGGCGCAGGGCCTGGCGTGCCTTCGATGCGTCGAGCTCGACGGTGTTCTTGGGGCTCATCGACATCTCGGCCGACTCGATCTTGATGCCGGCCTTCTCAAGCGAACGGCGGACGGCCTCGAGATCCTGGGGCCGGGTGTAAACCTCGACCTGCTCGCCCGACGAGTCGACATCGTCGGCGCCCGCGTCGATGGCGATCAGCTCCAGCTCTTCGGTGTTGCCGCCCTCGGGCAGCGTGATCACTCCGCGCGGCTCGAACTGCCAGGCGACGCTGCCGGCACCGGCCAGTGCTCCACCGGCCTTGGTCAGTACGGAGCGCACTTCAGCCGCGGTCCGGTTCTTGTTGTCGGTTGCGGTCTCGATCAGGATCGCCACGCCGCCCGGGCCGTAACCCTCGTAGACGATCTCCTCGAACTGCTCGCCCTCGCCGCCGCCTGTGGCCTTCTCGATGGCCCGCTTGATCGTGTCCAGCGGCATGTTGACGGCGCGAGCCCGCTCGACGGCCAGGCGGAGCCGGAAGTTACCGTCCTGATCGCCGCCACCGGCGCGCGCGGCGACGCTGATCTCGCGGCCCATCTTGGTGAAGCTGGCGCCGCGCTTGACATCATTGACGCCCTTCTGGCGCTTGATCTGTGACCACTTCGAATGTCCTGACATCGACCGGAGTATACCGCCAGCGAGGACCTCCGAGCCGACGTGGGGCCGTCGACTGTGGATTGAGTCCCTGGTGACTCAACGGGAGACTGACGCGGGCGTTGGGCCGATTCTTGGTCCCGATTCGGGTCTCTCGTTCGGCGACGGGTCGAGGCTCCGTTCCGCCCGCCGTCCCGACCGCCCAACGGACCCGGCCATCCCCGGCGCTGCGCGTCGCCCCGTCCTCGTCGGCTGCCACGCGCCGGACTATCATGACCGGACTGCGGCGGGCCCCTCGTCAAGCCGCTTGTTTGACGCGATCTGACGCCACCAGAGGATCGATGAGCAGATGACAACCAAGAGTGTCGACCTCCTCCACCTCCGCAGCGTCGTCATTGCGGCCCATGCCGGGGCCGGTAAGACGACGCTGGCCGAGCGCCTCCTTTTCGACGCCGGTTCGATCACGCGGCTCGGCCGCGTCGATGACGGAACCGCGAGCCTGGACTACGAGCCCGAGGAGCAGAAGCGCAAGCAGTCGCTGACCCTCGCCGTTTCCAGCCTGGACCACGAGGGCACCAGGGTTCAGCTGGTAGACACTCCCGGATACGCCGACTTCGCGGCAGAGGTGGTCGAGGGTTTCGCGGCCACGGACGCGGCGCTCCTGCTGATGGACGCCACGGGCCACGTCGAGGCCGGTCTCGAGTCGGCGGTGGCGCAGGCTCGGTCGAGCGGTCGGCCCGCGCTCTTCTTCATCAACAAGTGCGACCGCGAGAACGCGAACCCGGGCAACGCCCTGGACGCGCTCCGGACTGCCTTCGGCCAGAAGATCGCTCCACTCCACGTCGCCATCGGCGCTGCGGAGTCGTTCAGCGGCTACGTCGATCTCCTCCACCAGAAGGCCTATCAGTCTCAGGGCGGCAAGGACGTCGAAGTACCCATGCCCGCGAACCTCGCGGATGAAGTTGCGGCTCGCCGCGATCAGCTGCTCGAAGCCGCCTCCGAGGCGGACGACGACGTCATGACGAAGTACCTCGAGGGTGAGGCGATCACCGACGCGGAATTCGAGTCTTGCCTCCACAAGGCAGTCCGGTCGGGCCTGGTGGCGCCCGTTCTGGTCGGCAGCGCCTCCAAGGACATCGGCGTTCGCGCCCTCATCGAGGCGATCGTCCACTACCTCCCTTCCCCTGTGGAGCTGGGCGACGTCGTCGCCACCGATTCCAAGGGCAAGGAAGTCAAGATCGCCCAGGACATCGATGGGCCACTGATGGCTCGAGTCTTCAAGACGACGGCGGATCCGTACGTCGGTCGGCTGACCTACCTGCGCATTCTCTCGGGGACGATGCAGGGTCAGGGTCAGGCCTGGAATGCGACCCGCGGCGAGCCCGAACGTCTGGGCCAGCTGCTGCTGCTGCACGGCAAGGAGCAGGAGACCGTCGGCACCCTGCACGCCGGCGAGATCGGCGCGGTCGCCAAGCTGACCGTCACCGCAACTGGCGACACCATTTGCCACGCTCGCGAGCAGTCCTACACGCTGCCGCCCCTCGAGTTCCCGATCCCAACTCTGCAGGTTGCGATCGAGCCCCAGACCAAGGCCGACCTCGACAAGATGGGCTCAGCTCTGCAGCGAATGCTCGAAGAGGAACCCTCGGCCCGAGTCGAACGCTCGGAGACCGGCGAGCAGATCCTCCTTTCGATGGGCGATGCGCACGTGGCCGTGCTGGGCGAGCGCCTTAAGCGGAAGTTCGGCGCGGCAATCGTGACCAAGACACCCCGCGTGGCCTACAAGGAGACGATCCGCGGCAAGACCCAGAGCCACGGCCGCTACAAGAAGCAGACCGGCGGCCACGGCATGTTCGGCGACGTCTGGATCGAGATCGAGCCGAACCACGGCGGCGGCGTCGAATTCGCCGAGCACGTTGTCGGCGGCACCGTGCCCAAGAACTTCTTCCCGGGTGTCGAGAAGGGCGTTCGCGAGGCGGCCGCCGAGGGCGTACTCGCCGGCTACCCGCTGAGCGATTTCAAGGCGACCCTCTACGACGGCTCCTTCCATGCCGTCGACTCGAACGAGCTGTCGTTCAAGATTGCGGCCTCGATGGCTCTCAAGCAGGGCGTGCTCGACTGCAAGCCCGCGCTGATGGAACCGATCATGACTGTCGAGATCCGGATCCCCGAGGCCTACATGGGCGACGTCAACCGCGACCTCAACGGCCGCCGCGGGCGCGTCCTCGGCATGGACACCAAGGACGGGATGCAGGTCATCACCGCCACCGTGCCTCAGGCCGAGCTGTTCAGCTACGCCACCGAGTTGCGCTCGCTCACCGGCGGGCGCGGCACCTTCAAGGCCACGCTGGACCGTTACGAAGACGTGCCGCAGCACATCGCCGAGAAGGTGATCGAGGCCCACAAGAAGGCGCAGGAGGCCGCGCACAAGGAATAGCGCGAAGGGGGGTCGATGACAGCGTTGCAGGTCGCCGGCGGAGCACGCCGCCCAGCTTTCTGGTGGGGCTATGTCCTGTGGGCACTCTATTACGGAGTGACCGTTTTCGCGCTCTCTGTAGGCCTGTACGGAGCCAGCCTTCCGGTCTGGGACGTCGTGCCGATGTTCCAGGCGTTTTTGTTCTGCATGGCCATCTGCGTCATCTGGGCCTTTGGGTTCGTGGTCGCCGTCAGCCGCGCCCAGGTGAGGATGTCCAATTGGTCTCTGACTCGCTGGCTCGGTATTCCTGTGCTCGGGTTGACCTGCCTGGCTCTCATACTCAGCGGCCTACCGGCGGCTGCCCGATTCGACCTGAGCCGCGCCTCGCTCGAGCGAGTGGCCGTGGAGGTTGAGGCCGGTGGTCAAGTGGCTCCCGGATGGATCGGCCTGGAGCGCATCGACGCCATCAGTTCTCAGAGCGACGGCACCGTCGTCTTCCAGATCCCCCACGGGGGCTACCTGGGCAAATGTGGGCTGGCCTACAACGCCCACAATGAACCGGTCCACGACGACTACCAGCTGGGTAGTGAGCTCGCTACTGGCTGGTGGACCTGGTGCGAGATGTTCGACTGAGCCCAGCCGGGCTTCGCTCCCGTCGAGACAGAAATAGCGGGCCCCGTACCGGCCGGCGCGGGGCCCGCGTGCCTGGCTGTGGCTGTTCGAAGGGGCACACGGCCGTTGCTCGCGCCCGCATCGGAGAGAGCCGCAGGGTGACGCCGCATGAGACCGGGGTCGTAGCCCGTGAAGACCGGCCCCGGAGCCGACGCCTCCAATCCAGGCATCGGCGCCCGCGACCGGCGCTTGAGGGACAGATGTTGCGCGGCGTCCACGACACCTCGCTATCGCCCGACCCCTTACGCTTGCCGTAACGATGCAATGGCGCGAGGCGTCCCGAAGACATCCCCAGGGAGTTCATGTCTTGTCTACATCACCGTCTTTGCCCCAGCGCGGGTCGTTCTCTCCGTCGTTGGCCGCGCTGCTGTCGTTCGTCTGGCCCGGCCTTGGCCAGCTCTATGCCCGGCGTCGAGTCGCAGCCGCGGTGTTTGCCATCCCCGCACTTCTGGTACTCGGCATCGTCCTGTTCCAGGCCCGGAGAGGGCTGGACGTCATGTTCGCTCGCCTGCTCGACCCGACCATTGCGGCGGCGGTGTTCGTGGGCATCCTCGGACTGGGGCTGTGGCGCCTCATCGCCGTCCGGCACGCCTTCGGACTGGCCGATCCGACATCCAAGCGGCGAGTCGCCGAGCGATTTGCCCTGACCGTCTTGCTGGTCGCGATTGTCGCGAGCCATGCGGTTGGCGCCGTGTACGTGTGGTCTGCCTACCAGATGGACGTCGGCATCTTCAAGGTCGGAGGCAACGGCGCGGAGGTTGCGCAGCTGCCGGCGAGTGGCCCGCGGCTCACGATCATGCTGGCCGGCGTCGATGCGTACACGGGCCGCTCGGAACGCCTCTACGACTCGTTGATGGTCATCAGCGTCGACACCGACACGAATCGCATCGCCCTGCTGAGCGTCCCGCGCGACACCACCGGGTATCCGCTCTACTACGGGGGCACCGGCAAGATCAAGATCAACGCGATCCCCACCTACGTGAGCAACGGCTGGCTGAAGTCTCCGGATCAGCCCGTCACGACTCTGGTCAAGGAGGTCGGCTACCTCGTCGGCGTGCCGATCAACTACTACGGCGTCATCGACCTGAGTGGCTTCATGAAGGTCGTCGACATGGTCGGCGGCGTCGACATCGATAACCCGACGGCGATTGACGATCCCACCTACGACTGGCTCAATGGGCTGGCCACGGGCTTCAAGCTGTCGGCCGGGCCACATCATCTGGACGGCGTCACCGCCCTTGCCTACGCCCGATCGCGTCACGGCAGCGGCAACAGCGACTATGCGCGGGCCGACAGGCAGCAGCAGCTGCTCAAGGCCGTTGCCCACAAGATGGCCACGCCGGCGATGGCGGTCAGACTGCCCGACTTCATGGCCCAGGCAGCGTCCCTGGTCTCGACCAACTTCCCGGCCGCACGAGTCGCCGACATGCTCGACTTCGCCAAGTCCGTTCCGTCAGGCAACTACGACTCGTATGTGCTCGGTCCGCCGTACAGCGTCTCCAGTTCGACCGCGACCGCCTCGACCAGCTGCCTGCAGCTCGACAAAGTCGCGCCTCTGTCGGTCAAGCTCTTCGGAACCGACAGCCGGTACTCCGGCCGAACCCAGCCACCGACCTGCTAGCGCGGGCTCGTCGAATAGGTCGGTGTGCCGGGTGCCAAGCCACGGCCGCCCGACTAGGCTGGTTGCGACCGACATGTGTTGACAGGTCCCCGAGGGTATTCGCCGCCGGACGAATCGGTCGAGGGATCGGGTGGGTACGGCCATCGACGAACTGGACGTGCCTCCGTTGGTAGCTCGACACGCCCGCCTCTGCGAGCGCGTTGTCCCATGACTGACCCCGGAGGTTCTAAACGTGCGTGCATTTCGAAGGCTGCTGACTCTGAGTGCCACAGCCGCTCTCTTGGCGTCGCTCGTCCCGGCCACGATGGCCGTGACCGCTGCCTCGACCCCCTCTTCAGGCAACAAGGTCGTCTCGGCCTACTTCGCCGACTGGGATGTGTACGGTCGGGGCTACTTCGTCAAGAACATACCCGCCGACAAGATCAACACCCTCCTCTATGCCTTTGGCAAGCCCACAGCGGATGGCGGTTGCGCTGTCATCGACCCGTGGGCCGACTACCAGATGGTGTACTGGGGCGGTGAGAATGCCGTCGACGGACAGGCCGACAACTTCGGCAACAACGGCAACCTATACGGCAACTTCAATCAGCTCAAGAAGCTCAAGGCACTCCATCCGAACCTCAAGGTGCTGATCTCCCTGGGCGGCTGGTCGCTTTCGACCTACTTTTCCGACGTCGCCGCCACGCCGGCGAGCAGGGCCCAGTTCGTCTCGTCCTGCATCGATACCTTCATCAAGGGCAATCTGCCCACGGGCGGCTGGCCCGCCGATGCCGGCGGAATCGGTGCCGCGGCGGGCATCTTCGACGGCATCGATATCGATTGGGAGTATCCCGGTATCGACCCGGGCAACGGCGCTCACTTCAATGCCGCCGACAGGGCTAACGCGACGCTGCTCTTCAAGGAGTTCCGCAGCCAGCTCGACGCGCTCGGCGCCACGACGGGCAAGCACTATGTCCTCGCGGCGGCGCTGCCCGCGGCCGACGTCCACTCCAGCGGCAGCTACGACCTCGCAGCAGTTGGCAAGGTCCTCGACTACGCCAACGTCATGACTTACGACTTCCACGGTGCGTCCGACGCGTACACCGCGTTCAATTCGCCGCTGTTGCGCGACACTGCCGATCCCGCGGCCAAGGACAAGTACTGGAATGTCGAAGGCACGATCGACTTCTACCGCAAGGCCGGCTTCCCCCTGGCCAAGATCGTCCTGGGCGTGCCCTTCTACGGCAAGCAGTACATCGGCGTCGGCGCAGCCAACCACGGGCTCTACCAGGCGTTCGACAATACAGGCCTGAACATCAACAGCCTGCACGGCGATGCCCAGCCAACGCCGACCTATCACCAACTGGTCGACCAGCTTGGGATCGTCGGCGAGTACGGACAGGGTCAGAACGGCTACACGACCTACGTCGACTGGAAGGCCGGCGAACCCTGGCTGTGGAACCCGGCCGGGTCTCACTCGGTCGTCGACGCGAACGACAACGTCGTGAGCACGTTCGTATCGCCGACGTTCATCAGCTACGAAACCCCGCTGACCATCCTGGCCCGAACCGAGCTAGTCCGCATCGACGGACTGCGAGGCGTCTTCGCCTGGGAAATCAGCCAGGACAGCGACGCCCTGGCCCTGACGACCGCGATGGGCCACGGCCTCCTGGGCCACTAGCGAGACAACTGCCGCCCCAGTACCGCCAACGAGAACGATGAAGCCCCGCGCTCAAAGCCGGGGCTTCATCCTGATCGCGCGACTGTCGCCTACCTCGCCGTGAGCCGCAGGGCCTCGGCCAGATCGAGGCGACCTTCGTAGATAGCCCGGCCCACAACGGCACCTCCGCAACCAAGCGCGCGGACAGCCGAAATGTCGTCCAGCGACGACACCCCCGCGGAGGCGATCACGTCGCCCCGCCCCAGACCAACCATGCGCGCCAGCAGCTCGAGGTTGGGACCGCCGAGCAGCCCGTCACGCTCGATTGCAGTCACGATGAAGGTTCGGACGCCGCGGTCCGCCAGAGTCGTTAGGGCTTCCTCTACCGGCACGCCGGCGGCGCCGGGGACCCAGCCCTGGCCCACCGCCAGCCCGTCGCGGACGTCGAGGGCGACGGCGACGCGCGCGCTGCCAAACCGCGCCACCAGGCGTTCGGCGAAGGCAGGGTCGCGCAATGCGGCGGTCCCCACCACGGCCCGCGCCGCGCCCGCGCTCAGAACGTGGTCCACCGCCTCTTCGTCCCGCAGCCCACCGGCGACCTCGCAGGCCACACCAGTGCCGGCAGCGGCAACGATCCGCGCCACGGCCTCCGTCTGGCGTCGAGCGCCGTCCCTGGCCCCATCGAGGTCTACGACGTGTATCCAACGCGCCCCGGCCGCCACGAAGCCCGCAGCCACTTCGGAGGGATCGCTGCCGTAGACCGTCTCGCGCGCGAAGTCACCCTCGGCCAGACGCACCACGCGCCCGCCGCGGAGATCGATCGCCGGCAGCAGCTGGAACCCGGCGGGACTCGCCGGTTGCGGGCGTGTTAGCATGCTACTATGCTACTACATCAACAGGGCCCGGACATGCCGGACCACGAATCCGGGCGGAGCACCACGAGGAACCCACGATGAGCGCGATGGAAGCCTGGCGCAACGAGGCCGTTAGCGGGCTATTCGAGGCGGTGCTGCGGCTCGAGACGGCCGACGAAGCCTCGGCCTTCTTCCGCGACCTGTGCACGCTCGGGGAGCTGCATGACATGGCCCAGCGCTGGGCGGTCGTGCGGCTGCTCGACGCCGGCATGCACTACGCCGAGATATCGAACCGGACGGGCGCGAGCACGGCCACGATCACCCGCATCGCCCAATGGCTGCACCACGGCGAGGGCGGCTATACCGCCGCGCTGGCGCGACTGCACGAGGTTCAGTCCCCCACTCCAACTGAGGAAGCCCGATGACCCGCCGCCTCCGATTGGCAATCCCCAACAAGGGAAGACTGGTCGAACCGACCGTCCGCCTGCTCCGCGATGCAGGCCTGGTCTTCGAGGCGGGCGAGAGGGCTCTGGTGGCGCGCGTTCAGAACTTCGACCTCGACATCCTCTTCGTTCGCACCAACGACATCGTCGAGTTCGTGAACGACGGCGTGGCCGAACTCGGCATCACGGGTTTGGATCTCGTGGCCGAGTCTGGCACCGACGTTCCGCGGGTCAAGATGCTCGGCTACGGCCGCTGTCGCCTGACCATCGCGGTGCCAAACGACTCTCCGTTCCGCGCGGCCGAGGATCTCGCGGGGCTGCGTGTCGCCACCTCACACATGGCCCTGACCAGGAAGTTCTTCGAGGCGCGCTCGATCCCGGTCAACGTGATCCCCGTCTCTGGTGCCGCGGAGGTCGCGCCCAGGCTCGGCCTGGCCGAAGCGATAGTCGATCTCGTGTCAACCGGGTCGACCATGGTCGTGAACGGCCTCCGGCCGCTCGAGGAAGTGTTCGCCTCGGAGGCGGTGCTGCTGGCCAACTCGAATGCCCTAGAGCAGGACGGCCCGGCATTCGCCCAGGTCGAGACGATGCTCAGCGCCACCCTGGCCGCTCGCGATCGCAAGTACCTGATGATGAACGCCCCACAGGCCAAGGCCGCCGAGCTCGAAGACCTGCTGCCCGGTCTCGAGTCGCCATCGGTCATCCCGCTCGCGCACGAGGGAATGATCGCGATCCACGCCGTCGTCGAGGCCGACCAGGTCTGGTCGTTGCTGCCCCGGCTGAAGGCCGCCGGCGCGTCCGGCATCCTCATCCTGCCTATCGAGAAGCTCGTCTCATGAGAGCGCCAGCCGTCACTCTGCCTCGCCTGGACCTTGCCAGCGCCGCGTCTGATCCTGCAGTCGCGAGCGCAGTGACGGCGCTGCTGCGCCGCGGCGCGGTTCCCGATCAGCGGGTCCGCGATGGCGCGCGGGCCATCCTGGCCACGGTCAAAGCCGGCGGCGACGTGGCCGTCCACGAAGCCAATGCCAGGTTCGGCGGCGGCCGGGCCGGTGGCTCGCTGCTGGTCAATCGGGCCGAGATGGAGGCTGCGCGCGACGCGCTGCCGCTACGAATCCGGGCCGGGCTCGAGCAGATGATCGAGAACATCCGCCGCTTCGCCGAGACGCAGCTGCCCGAGACGCGGACCACCATGATCGTCCCCGGCGTCGAGATCGAGCGGCGCTGGGTGCCGCTGGCGAGCGTCGGCGTCTACACCCCGGGTGGTTCGGCCGCGTATCCCAGCTCCTTGCTGATGGGCGTCGTGCCGGCCATGGTCGCGGGCGTGGGTCGGATCGTCGTCGCCTCGCCGGCGGACCCGGTCGGGCGGCTCAACCAGACTCTCCTCGGCGCGGCCGGGCTGGTCGGCGTCGACGTCTTCATCGTTGCTGGCGGCGCCCAGGCGGTCGGGGCGCTCGCCTACGGTCTGCCGGATGCCGGGGTCGCTCCGGTCGATCGCATAGTCGGTCCCGGCAACGCCTGGGTGACCGCGGCCAAGCTCGAAGTCTTTGGGGAGTGCGGCATAGACCTCCCCGCCGGGCCGTCCGAGGTGATGGTCGTGGCCGACTCGACGGCCGAACCGGCGCACGTGGCCGCCGACCTGCTCTCGCAGGCGGAGCATGGGCCCGACTCCCCTGCCCTGCTCGTGACGTGGGACGCGTCGGTCGCCGTCGCGGTGGAAGTGGAGCTGTCCAGGCAGCTCGAGACCGCCGCACGCCGGGAGATCCTGGAGCGCTCTCTGGCGAGCTGCGCGCTGGTGGTCCTCGCTCCGGACCGCGACGCGGCGCTGGACTTCGTCAATGGCTACGCTCCCGAGCACCTGTCGGTGGTCGTGGCCGATGTCGAGGAGGCCGTTGCCCGGCTACGCAACGCCGGTTCTCTCTTCGTCGGCCCGTACGCGCCGGAGTCCGCCGGCGACTATGCCTCGGGCGCCAATCACGTCCTGCCAACGGGCGGCCTGGCCCGCTCCTGCGGCGCGCTCGCCACGGAGAGCTACGGCAAGTTCATCCAGGTCCAGCGAATCACCCGCGACGGCCTGGCGAACATACGCGATGCCGTGGAGGCGATATCCGAGGCCGAAGGCCTGATCGCGCACAAGCGGGCGGTCGAAGTCAGATTCGAGGGCGAGGCATGACCGGCATCGACACGCCTCTGCCGACCTACGTCTGGGAGCCGACGACCGACTCGCTTGCCGCGAAGTACGGATTGCCTCGCGAGTCGATAGTGCGGTTCGACGTCAACACCTCGCCCATTTCGCCCGACTTGAGCGACGTGCTGGCCGGCCCGTTCGATCCCGCGCTGTGCGAGTACCCGCCCAGCGACTACGCGGCGCTGGTCGCGGCGGCCGCCGACTCATACAGCGTGGCGCCCGAGGAGGTGCTGCCCACCGCCGGCGCCGACGAGGCCCTCGACCTGATCGCTCGCGCGAGCCTGCGGGAAGGGTCCGTGGCGGTGGTCGCGGCGCCCACCTACGCGATGTACCGCATCGTCTCGGAGCAGCGCGGAGCATCCGTCGTGGCGGTTCCACGCCTGGGCCCCGAGCGCGGCTTCGGGCTCGACATACCGGCCCTGGCCAAGGCCGCCCGCAATGCGGCCCTGGTCTGGCTGTGCGAGCCGAACAACCCCACCGGCGCGTATGAGCCGCCCGAACGGATCGGCGAGCTGCTCGCGCTGCTGGAAGCCGGCGCCGCGCGCGATCGCAGTCCGGCACCGATCGTCGCCGTCGACGAGGCCTACTCGGAGTTCGTCGGCCGGACTGTGTTGCCGCTGCGGTTCGACTACGCGCGATTGGTCGTCGTTCGAACGCTCAGCAAGGCCCACGCGCTCGCGGGCGCACGGGTCGGCTTCGCCATCGCCCGTCCGGAGACCCTGGCGCCCATCCTGTCGTTCCGCGCGCCGGCCTCGGTCGGTACCGTGTCCGCCGCCCTCGCGACCGCGGCGTTGCGGCGTCCCAACCTGGCCGCGGCCAATGTTGGCGCCATCGGCGGCCAGCGGGCCCGCCTCATCGCACAGCTCTCCGAACTCGGCTGGCGACCGTACCCATCCCAGGCCAACTTCATCCTGATCCGCTTCAGCACTCCGGCGGCGGCGGAGTCGGCGGCCGAGGCGCTGCTGCGTCGCGGCCTCGTGCCGCGGACTTTCGGGCCGGAGCATCCATTCAGCGACTGCCTGCGGCTGACCGTTCGGTCGGCCCCAGAGAACGACCGACTCATCGAAGCAGCCAGGGGGATCCCCGCATGAGCAACCAGATCGGCAGTGTCGTGGCGTCCGGACCTCGCTGGGCAACCGTCACCCGCTCGACCCGCGAAACCCAGATCACGGTCACGCTCAAGCTCGACGGCAGTGGCGAGACGAAGATCGAGACGGGGGTCGGCTTCTTCGACCACTTGCTCAACTCGCTGGCACATCACGCCCTGTTCGACCTGGAGGTAGTCGCCGCGGGCGACCTCGTGATCGACGAGCACCACACCGTCGAGGACGTGGCGCTGGTGCTCGGAGCCGCACTCGCCGAGGCCCTGGGCGACCGCGCGGGGATCGTGCGCTTCGGCGATGCGGCGGTGCCGATGGACGAGTCGGTAGCCACCGTCGTCGTCGACGTCGGCGGCCGGCCCTACGCGGTAGTCGACCTCCCGTTCCGGGGCAAGCGTGCCGGCAAGATGCCGCTGCAGCTGATCGACCACGTCCTCGAGTCGTTCGCCCGGTCGGGCGGCGTGACCCTCAACGTGAGGGGCCGCGGCCGCAACGACCATCACCTGGCCGAAGCCGCCTTCAAGGCGCTGGGACGCTCGCTCCGTGCCGCCGTGGCAGTCGACCCGCGGCGGAGTGGCGCCGCATCTACGAAAGGCTCGCTCGGATGACCCGGCCGAAGCCCATCAGAATCGCAGTGCTAGATTACGGCGCCGCCAACATGGTCAGCATCACCAAGGCCCTGGTGGCGGTCGGCGCCGAGCCGGTCGTGGCCGCCGAACCGGCAGCCATGGCGGGCGTCGATGCCCTCGTGGTTCCGGGCGTCGGCGCCGCGGCCGCGGCCATGGATCACCTTCGAAATCAAGGCCTGATCGAGCCAGTGCGCGATTGGGTCCGAGCCGGCAAGCCGTGCCTGGGCATATGCCTGGGCCTGCAGCTCTTCTTCGATTGCAGCGATGAGGGCGACGCCCCGACTCTGGGCTTGCTTGCCGGCCGTAACCTGGCGCTCCTCGACGCCCCGACACTGCCCCACATCGGCTGGAACTCGATCAATCTGGATCGGGCGCACCCGCTCTTCGATGGCATACCCGACGGGAGCTACTTCTACTTCGTGCACTCGTTCGCGCCGGCGCCGGAGGATCGGAGCGTCATCGTGGCTCATACCACCCACGGTCGGCCTTTCGTCAGCGCGGTCGCATGGGGCTCGCTGTACGGCTTGCAGTTCCACCCGGAGAAGTCCTCGGACGCCGGGTTGCGGGTGCTGTCGAACTTCGTCGCGCTCGTCGACGCGTCGGCAAGCTTCACCGCCGGCCCCGCCGCCGAGGTGGCCTGATGCTCGCCAGGCGCGTCATCCCTTGCCTCGACGTCGACAAAGGGCGGGTCGTCAAAGGCACCAAGTTCCTGAACCTCACCGACGAGGGCGATCCGGCCGAGCTGGCCGAGCGCTATGCACGCGAGGGAGCCGACGAGATCGTCTTCCTGGACATCACGGCCGCCCACGAACGCCGCGGAACGATGCTGGAGATCGTCCGGCGGACGGCGTCGCGCGCCTTCGTGCCTCTCACCGTCGGTGGCGGCGTGCGCAGCGTCGACGAGATGCGCGACGTCCTTCGCGCCGGGGCAGACAAGGTGTCATTCAACACCGCGGCAGTTGCGGAGCCGACTCTTCTGACGGCTTGCGCCGAGCGGTTCGGCAGCCAGGCCGTGGTTTGCGCCATCGACGCGCGGCGTTTGCCGCTCGAGGCGGTCGTCGATGGCGCCGCAACCGCTGAGCAGCGGTGGGAGGTCGTGACCCACGGCGGCCGTCGCCCGACCGATCTGGACGCGGTGTCCTGGGCCATGAAGGCCGTCGAGCTCGGTGCCGGCGAGTTGCTCGTGACCTCGATGGATCGTGACGGCACTCGGAGCGGCTTCGACACCGAGTTGCTGGCCGCCATCGCGACGCGAGTCCCAGTGCCCGTCATCGCCTCCGGCGGCGCGGCCGGGCCGGCCGACTTCGTCACCGCCGTCCGAGAGGGCAAGGCCGACGCGGTCCTTGCGGCCTCGATATTCCACCGCCGAATGCACTCAATCGCGGACGTCAAGGCAGCCATGGCGGCGGCGGGACTGCCCGTTCGCCAGATCGAGGAGTCGGGCGCATGATCGGCAAGCAGTTGCTCGCGCAAGACGTGGCCTGGGGCCGGTCCGGGCTCGTGCCGGCCGTTGTCCAGGACCCAAGCGACGGCCGAGTGCTGATGGTCGCCTATGTCGACGAGGAGGCGCTGGCCGCCACTCTCGCCACGGGCGAGGTCCATTTCCATTCGCGCTCGCGCGACCGGTTGTGGCGCAAGGGCGAGACGAGCGGCAACGTCCTGCGGCTGGTGGACGTCGCCGTCGACTGCGACGGTGACGCGCTCCTGATCCAGGTCCACCCGACGGGGCCGACGTGCCACCGCAATACCCGAAGTTGCTTCGATCCTGCCGGGACGGAGCCCACTGTGGCGCCCGCGATCTCCGAGATCGGCGCCACGGAACGTGGAGCCGCCACTCCCCCGCCCGGCCAGGGCTTCGATTGGCTCGAGACGCTATGGGCGACCATCGACGCGCGCGCTGCCGCCGATCCGGCCGCTTCCTATACGGCTCGGCTGCTGGCGTCCGGCGTCGACGGTCCCGCCCGCAAGGTCGCCGAAGAGGCCACGGAAGTGCTCATGGCCGCCAAGGACGACGCCACGGCCGCCTCCGACTCACGCCCCGTCACCCGCGACGCGCTGGCAGGCGAGGTCGCCGACCTGCTCTACCACACCCTGGTTCTGCTACGTGAGCGAGGCCTGCCGCCGGCCGCGGTCATCGCGCGCCTCCGCGAACGCCACAAAGCCTGAGCCGGAGCCTGCCGCTAGCTCTGGAGCCGGCCGATTCGGACGCTCTTCTTTCCGGCTCGCAGGACCAGGAAGCGCCCGCCGATCGGCGGGGTGACGGCACCGTCAGGATCGCTCAGCCGCTCGTCGTTGATCGACAGCCCGCCTTGAGCTATCGCCCGGCGAGCCTCTCCGTTCGACGCATACAGCCCGCTCACGATGGCCAGCCGCAGGGCGCCACCGGCCACGTCCTCGGCCGTGAAATCGAAGTGGTCTATCTCCGAAAAGAGACCCTCGAGCACGTCGAGGTCGCGAATCGGAGCCTTCGAGAACGCGGCCTCGCTCAGCCGCACGGCATTCCGCGCCGCGTCCTCGCCGTGCACCCGGGCGGTCAGGTCGTAGCCGACAGCCTTCTGCGCCGGCCGAGTTTCGGGATGAGCGGCTTGCTGGGCCTCGATGTCGAGGATCTTGGCCCGGTCGAACAGCGTGAAGGTACGCAGGTACTTGCCCACGTCGCGGTCGTCGCCGTCGAGCCAGTACTGGTAGAAATGGAACGGGCTCGTCCTGGCGGGGTCGAGCCAGACGCTGGTACCCGCTGCCGTCTTCCCGTACTTGGCCCCGCTCTCGTTGGTCAGCAGCGGGTAGCTCAGGGCATACGCGAGGTCCTGGCCGTCACCCACCCCGAGCTCCTTCCGAATCAGCTCCAGGCCGGCGGTGATGTTGCCCCATTGATCGGCGCCGCCCATCTGCAGCTCGACGCCGCTGACGCGGTAGAGGTGCAGGTAGTCGGCCGCCTGGAGAACCATGTAGCTGAACTCCGTGAAGCTCAGACCCGCCTCGAGGCGAATCTGAACGGAGTCCTTGGCGAGCATGTATGGCACAGTCAGGTGTTTGCCGATGTCGCGCAGGAACCGCAGCAGCGAGTACGAACTGAGCCACTCGTAGTTGTCGACGACTTCGGCCCCGTTTGGGCCGTCGAAGTCGAGGAACCTGGTCAGCTGGCTCTGGATGCCGACGATGTTCTCCTCGACCGTCGGTCGGCTGAGGAGCAGACGTTCGGAGGATCGGCCCGACGGGTCCCCGATCATGGCGGTCCCGCCGCCCACGAGCGCGATGGGCGTCCCGCCGGCGCGCTGGAGGTGGATCATGCCGAAGATCGGGACGAGACTGCCGATGTGGAGTGAGGGGCCGGTCGGGTCGAAGCCGTTGTAGCCCTTGATTGGCGTGCCGGTGGCGAGACGCTCCTCCAGGCCGCCGCTGATCTGGTGCAGCATGCCTCGCCAGCGCAGTTCGTCGAGCAGCCCTGGCAGCCCGGCTGCAGAGGTTATGCCATTGGCCTCGTCGTTCTCGCCTGCCAGCGTCATCGCTTGATCCGCTCCTTGTCGTCACGCCGCCCGGGGCCTGCGCGTCGCTAGGCCGGCGGATGGGGTGGAATGTTGTCCGCGTGTCTACCTATGCTATCTTGCGAGCCGCCATGCAGACCAGTCTCGCCCGACGCGAACGTCGCCGCCGCAATCGCTCGGGCGCTCGCCGCTCCGGAAGCGGCGCCGGCCGTGGCCTTGCGCTCATCCTCCCGATCTTCCTGCTCGGATCGTTCTTCACCCTCAGCCTGGTCGCCGTAGCCGGGACCGTCGAGGTCTACTCGGCCTACAGCCAGAACCTGGAGGATCCGAGGCAGAAGCTCGAGGGCCTCCAGTTCTACCAGCAGACCGTCCTGTACGACCGGACCGGAACAGTTCAGCTGGCGGCCTTCGGATCCGAGAACCGTCGGGTTCTCAAGTTCTCCGAAATCCCGGACGTCGTGCTCGACACTACTACGAGCACCGAGGACAAGACCTTCTGGACCAACACCGGCTTCGACCCGGCAGCCATTCTGTCGGCTCTGCGGGACGCCGTCTCCGGCCGCCCGCGCGGGGCGTCGACGATCACTCAACAGCTGGTCAGGCAGCGGCTGCTCCCGCCAACCACGAGCACGCTGGACCGCAAGATCAAGGAGATCATTCAGTCGGTTCGACTGACTCAGGAATTTCCAGGTGATGAGGGCAAGCAGACCATCATCACCGCCTACCTGAACTACAACTTCTACGGCAACCAGAGTTACGGCATCGCCGCCGCCGCGCAGGGCTACTTCGGCGTCACGGATCTGAGCAAGCTGACGATCGCCCAGGCAGCCATTCTCGCCGGCATCCTCCAGGCGCCCTCGGCATACGACCTCGTTGCCAACGCCGACAAGCAGGATGACAACAGCCTGCTCGTCGCGCCCAGCGCGACTATCGTCCAGCGCCGCAACACGATCCTCGAGGAAATGCGGCGGGACAACAAGGACGGTCTCCTCAGGGGCAAGTACAGCGACTCCGACCTCCTGAAGGCCGAGTCGGAGCCGGTCGTCCTTCCCCCGCCAAACCAGCCGAGGATGATTGCCCCGCAATTCGACCTGCAGGTCCGACAGCAACTCGCGGACCTGCTCTGTGGTCCGGGGACGGATCCGGCCGACTGCGCTGAGGTCGATACGGGCGGGTACAAGGTCATCACGACGCTCGATGTCTCGATGCAGAACTCGGCCGAGAAGTGGCTGAGCGCGTACACCTTCGGACCCAATCAGGCCAGCGAGGCCGCCGACATCGCCTATCTCGCCGGGATCGGGATCACCCCCAAGACGGACGCCTACGACTACGACCGGATCATGGGGCCCAGTTCGACCAGCAAGACGGGGCTCCGCAACGACAACATCCGCAACAGCGCCCTGATCGCTCTCGACTATCGCACCGGCCAGGTCCTGACCTACGCCGGCAGTGCCGGCTTCTACGAAGACCCGGTCAAGGATCCGGCCAGGGCCGGCCAGAACTACTTCGACCCCGAATACGACGTCTTATCGTCCGGGATCGGGCGTCAACCCGGCTCCTCCTTCAAGCCGATCAACTATCTGATCGGCATTCAGGACGGTTCGATGACGGCGGCATCGATGTTCATGGACGTGGCTACGGACTTCGGTGGCGGGTACATACCTCACGACGCCGACGGATACGAGCGCGGCCCTGTCCGGCTTCGAGAAGCGCTCCAGTACTCGCTGAACATCCCGTCGATCAAGGCCACCGCCATCACAGGCGTACAGCGGGTCATGCAGCGCGCCGAGGAGTTCGGGATCCAGTTCCCCGCGGGTGCCAATCCGGGAGTATCACTCGGGATCGGCACGGTAGAGGTCCACCCGTCCGATCTGGTGTCCGCCTACGGCGCGATCGCCGACGCCGGGACACTGGTCCAGCGCAACATGATCCTTTCGATCACCGACCCGAACGGCGTCGCGCGGCCGCTGCCAGTTCCGACGGTCACGCACCCGTCCACCCCGCAGGCAAGCTACGTTGTGACGAACATCCTTGCCGGCAACACTGATCCCGCCCAGAACAACTGGTGGAGCCAGTACAAGCTGATGGAGGGCAATACCCGCCGGCCGGCCACGCTCAAGACGGGGACCAGCGACCAGACCGAGGACCTCTTCGCAGTTGGCTACGTCGCACCGCCGTCCGATCCGCTCAAGCCCGCGATCGTCGCCGGAGTCTGGGCCGGGAACAGCGACCATTCTCCTGGCAACGGCGTCATGTCCCTCGAGATGTCTGGTCCGATATGGCACGCCTTCATGCAGGATGCCACGGCCAAGACGCCCATCACCGACTTCATCCAGCCGGACGGTGTGACCTGGGCGAACGTCGATGCCAATAGCGGCATGCTGCCTGGACCCTACACGACCCAAACGGTCCGCGAGGTCTTCGTCAACGGCACCGTGCCGACCCAGCACGACACGACGAAGGTGCCGGTCGACGTAGACACGGTCTCCAACACCCTCTGGACCTACGACTGCCCGGGCGTCCAGGAGACGAAGGGCTACCTCGACTTGAGTCAGGTGGACTCGATTCGTCCGGACTGGCAGAAGTACGACGACATCTGGATAGCCAGGGCCCAGAAGGGCTCCGGCGTGAGAGGCGGTCCCAACAACGGGGCCACGATGTACTTCTATCAGGTTGGATTCTGGACGCCATTCGGCAAGACCTGGGGTGCGGACTTCCCGCCAACCACCTACTGCACGTCGAATACCGGCACGCCGCCACCATCGCCCAGCCCATCGCCTACGCCGGTTCCGACGCCAACTGCCAGCCCCACCCCAGTTGTCACGCCGACGCCGATACCCACTCAAACACCTACACCGACCCACGCTCCCACACCCACTCCCACACCCGCTCCCACACCCACACCTACACCGCCGCCCACACCCGCTCCCACACCCACACCTACACCGCCGCCGACTGCCTCGCCACCAACGGACTCGCCGGCGCCGGCACCGTCGGCGGTCTTGTTGGCTCCGCTGCCGCTGGCCCTGACCCGACGCCGCCGAGGGAGTGGCGTGCGGGACTCGCGCACGCAGGTGAGGATTCGCCGCAGCTGACGGGTTTGCGGCGCCGCTGATGGCCCGACGGTTCCGCCCTAGCGGCCTCGCCGCTAGTCGTCCAGCGGCTCCGGCTGGGTGGGCGCTCTGTCGCGGCCCAGGAGCATCCTGACCAGGGTCAGCGAGGCGTTCAGCTCGGGCAGACGGAAGACACGCGCCCACGCCACGTAGACGGCCAGCCCGGCCAGACAACCAGCTGCCAGCTCGAGGAACTGCGCCACGAACGATGACGGGCCGCCTGTCGCGCTCTCGACGTAGCGCGCCACCAGGTAGGCGGCGGCCGACGCGACGCAGGCCCCCGCCGCGAAGGCAACCGCGTGCCGAGCCATTGGCCGCAGGTCGAACCCGATCCGCTTCTCCATGAAGGCGACCAGCAGGATGACCTCTGCCCATGCCCCCAGACCGATGGCGAGGGCGAGGCCCGCGAGGTGCATGAACGGGAACAGGACAACCGCCGCAATCACGTCGACTGCGACGGCAAGCAGCGCCGCCGTGACCGGCGTTCGGGTGTCCTTCCCGGCGTAGAAGATCGGAGCCATCAGCGCGATCAGGACGTGCGCTACCAGGCCCAGCAGGAATACTTCGTAGATCGGCGTATACCTGGCGGTGTCCTGGGACGTGAACGAGCCGTGTTGATAGAGGAACGCGATCGTGGGAGCGGCCAGGACGAGCATGAAGCCCATCAAGGGCACCACCACAAAGAGCAGTAATCGGAGCGATTGGTCTACCAACATGCGGAACCGCTCGTCATCCCCCCGAGCCACGGCCCGCGAAAGCGGCGGCAGCAGGATGATTCCGAGCGGGACGCCGACCAGCCCAATTGGGATCTGCAGCGTGGTGAACGCGCTGGTGTAGGCGGTCAGCCCGCCGGGGTCGCCCAGGCTCTGGGCGAAGTAGGTGTTGACCAGGAACACGAGCTGCGTGACACCCAGACCCAGGGCGCGAGGGGCCATGAGCTTCAGCGTTTCCCGTACGGCTGGATCGTGAACGTGAAGTTCGGGCTGGTACAGCTGAGCATGACGAACGGCCCTGGCCTGCGTCAGCACGAGGCCGACCGCACCGACCACGACTCCGATGGCCAGGGCGTAGACGCCCAGCCAGGGCGCAAGCGCCACCGCGCATACGATGATCCCGATGTTGTAGACGTTGGGGGCCAGCGCCGGGGCGCCGAAGATGCCGAGCGAGTTGAGGCCGGCGGTCATGACGGCACCGACGGCAAGGAGCATCGGCGAGAGAAGCATCACCCTGGTCAAGCCGATCACGAGGTCGAGCTGCGCGGGGTCCTTGGGCTTGGCGATCACCGGAACGATCGCCGGGGCGGCAATCCACACGACCACGGCGAGGGGAATGAGCGCCAGAACCATGAGGTTGGCAATCGTCGAGATCAGTCGCTTGGCGCGCTCCCCCTCTCCATCGGCGAGCAGGGCCGAGGCCACCGGAACCAGAGCCGAGCCAACGGCGCCGGCGGCGACGAGCTGGAAGAGCGTGTCGGGGATCCGAAAGGCGGCATAGAAGGCGTCCAGGGGCGAGCTGGTGCCGCCGAACTGGGCCAGGAAGACGGCCGTACGGAACCAGCCGATGAGCCGCGAAAGCACCACGCCCGCAACCACGACTACGCCGGCCATCGCGATTCCCCGACCCCCGAATCGCGCCGCGGAGGAGACCGAGAGATCGGCTGTGGCCATGTCGGCGGTCAGCACCACGTCCCCCGCCACGGCCTCGGGCGGGGGCATTGCCGCGCGGCGGCTGACCAGCGGGGGCCGTACCGCCGGCGACGCCACACGGCCGCGCGACGGCGGCCGAGCCGCGCCGGCGGCACCGCTGGGGCCGCGCAGCCGGCTCGGTATCCAGTTGCGGGGCTGCCAGCCTCGCTGCCGAGGCGACTCAGGCGTCCCGTCGGGCGAGCCGCTGGGCGCAGGCTTCTCGAAGCTCATCGGAACCGCCTCGCCAACCGCCACGCCGCTCCAAGCGGGATGTTCGGGGCGAACTCGTGGGCCCGGATCCGGACCACGGGCGTGGCCCCGAAACGACGCTTGAACATGTACAGATTCCAAAGGGGATGCGTCTGGTCCTGAGGCACGCCGGGAGCGGCTTGCGTATCGACTCCACCCATGTCGTAGCCCGTGAAGCCCGCGGCTGCAGCCCAGCGGATGATCTCCCACTGCAGCAGGTGGTTGGCGCGAGTGCGGCGCATGTCGGCTCCCTCGCGGGACCCCGCGGCGAAGTAGACGAGCAGCCGGCCGCTGTGCAGTAGCAAGGCGCCCGTGTCGCGGCCATTGAGGCCCGCGAACCAGAGGCTGGCGACGCGCGACTCACCGAGCCGGCGCCACTGCTCGAGTTCGTAGTCGCGGTCGCGAACGATGAACCCTTCGCGCTTGCCCGTGGCCGCGTGAATGTCGTAGAAGTCGGCCAGGGCAGGCTCGCGGGCTGCCTCGTCGGTCAGGTCGATCTGCTCTGTCGATACGCCGAGCGAGATGGCCCGATTGATGTCGGCGTGGGTGGTGTGCCCCAGCAGATCGCGCTGGGCCGCCTCAGACGGTTCCAGGGGCACGATCATCGCCGTACGCGAGACCTGGACGTCTCTGGCGGCTGTGTAGAAGCCAGCCGCCTCCAGGGCCACCGCAGGGGGACTCCCCTCCTCCCAGGTCGGGTCGATCGTGAACGCAACCGAGTGGCGTAGCCGGGCGATGCGCCGGATCCCGTCGAGCGCGGCCATGGTGGCTTCCGGCGCGGCGGCCAGCAGGACCGGGCCACGAGGCGCGTAGTGGATCCGGAAGCGATGCAGCGGGCCGCCTCGGCGACCGATGAGAGACCTCTCCTGGACGGAGACGACTGCGATGGGCAGATCGTCGAGATGGATCACGTAACGCAGCGGAGTCCAGCCGAGGCCCCGCTTCAGTTCGCCCCAGGCGTGCGACTGAAACGCCTCCCCCGTGGCGCTGCGAACCGCCAGATCGTCCCATGCCGACGGCTGCCAGTCTGTGGCGTCGACGACGCGAACGGCACTGGATACGTCGATCCGGCCTGTAGGGCTCGTCGCCAAGCTCAGTCACTCCTCCGCTGAGTGGTGCCGCGAGCTGGCGGCACCCTCCGCTGGGATTGTCGCATCCCGCAGCTCGGTCCTGCCGACGGACCGGCTCAGAGGGTGATGATCGTGGCTCCGTCCCCGCCCTCACCCCGCTCACCGGCGCGCCATGACTTCACGAGCGGATGCCCGGCCGAATGCTCACGGACGGCGTCGCGCAGGGCGCCCGTCCCGAGGCCGTGAATGATCGTGACCTGGTCCAGACCGGCGAGCGACGCATCGTCGAGGTAGCGGTCAAGGACCTCGAGGGCCTCCTGAACCTTGGCCCCGCGCAGATCGAGCGACGACGCGACGGTGCGGGCCCGCTCGAACTGCAGACGCGAGGCGGAGTCCGACAACGCGGCCGAAGACGACGCCGACCCCCCGAATCGAGAGCCCCCCGACGCCCCTGCGGATCGAATGGCGTCGTCAACGCCCACGGCAGGTTCGAGATCCTCGACCGCGACGGTGATCCGCATCCCGCCGGCTTCGAGCGTGGCTCTACGGCCACCCTTCTCGAGCGCGGCGATCCGGCCCTCGGCGCCGGCGGTTCGGGTGCGAGCCCGCATCCCGACACGCCAGACGATCGGGTCGGCCGATGCTGAGGCCCGGACGGGCGCTGGTTCGGCCTGCGGAAGCTGTTCGAGGTGGGCATTCGCCCGCGCCAGATCCTCGTCGAGGCTGCGCTGCGTGACAGTCTCGCGCTCGAGCTTGTGGCGAATGCCGCGGACCTCGGCACGAACTTCATCCACCACTCGCTCGGCCTCGTCTCGGGCCGTCTTGACCGATTCGTCGCGCTCTCGTCGGGCGCGGCGCCTCTCGTCGTCGGCCGCCGCCAGCGCGGCCCTGGCCCGCTCCTCGGCGACTCGGGCCGCGGCTAGCGCCTCGGTCGTCTCGAGCTGAGTGGCCTTGATCGAGGCCAGCGTCTCCTCGAACGCCTGCTGCTCATCGGTCAGGCGAGATCTGGCATCGGTCACTATCGGCACCGGCAGGCCGAGCCTCTCGGCGATCGCAAATGCCTGGCTCTGGCCCGGCAGCCCGATGGTCAGCTTGTAGGTTGGCCGGAGCGTCTCTACGTTGAACTCGACCGAGGCGTTGCGGGCCTGCGGCGTCGTATGGGCGTAGAGCTTCAGCTCGGCGTAGTGCGTCGTCGCGGCGATGAGCGCGCCGGATCGGATGAAGTAGTCGAGCAATGCCTGGGCCAGTGCCGATCCCTCGGTTGGGTCCGTACCCGCGCCCAGCTCGTCGAGCAGGATCAGCTTGTTGGGCCCGGCGGCCTCGACGATGCGGACGATGGACCGCATGTGGCCGCTGAACGTGGAGAGCGACTGAGCTACGGACTGCTCGTCGCCGATGTCGGCGTAGATGTCGTGGAGGATCGGCAGACGCGTTCCCGTGTCCGCCGGCACGTGCAGGCCCGATTGGTGCATCAAGCTGAGCAGCCCGAGGGTCCGCAGTGCCACGGTCTTGCCGCCCGTGTTCGGGCCGGTGATCAACAGGGCCGTGTAGTCGCCCCCCAGTCGGATGTCGACCGGCACCACGTGTCCCGATAGGCCCGGGTGCCTCGCACCCAGCAGAACGATCTCCGATCGGCCGGTAATCTCGGCTGGTATGGCGTCCATCTCATCGGCAAGTCGAGCCTTGGCGGACCAGAAGTCGAAGCGGGCGAGGGCGCCAAGCGTCTCGCGCAGCGGGCCCGTCTGGCCGGCTACCTGGGTCGACAGGTCGTCGAGAATACGTTCGATCTCGGCCCTCTCGGCCAGCTGAGCCTCGCGCCAGGCGTTCCCCAACTCCACGGCCACCAACGGCTCCACGAAGAGGGTCTGGCCGCTGCCGGACGCATCGTGAACGATGCCCTTGACCTTGCCTCGGGAGTCCGCCCGGATGGGGATCACGTAGCGACCTTCGCGCAGCGTGATGATCGGCTCCTGTAGCGAGCCGGCGAGTTCACCCGAGTGGATGAACTGATCGAGACGGCTGCGCAGGCGTTCGTAGGCGATTCGCACTGCTCGTCGGAGACCACCGAGGCGCGGCGAGGCCGTGTCGAGCAGCTCGCCGGTCGGATCGAAGCTCCGCTGCAGTACGTTGCGAAGACTCGGCAAGGCGTGGATCTCGCGCGCTAGATCGCGGAGAAGCGGCCGTCGTTCGGTGCTCAGAGCGTCGCTGAGACGGGCAGCCGCCTCGAGCGTCACGGCGATATCGATGAATTGGCTGGGGTCCAGCCGGCCGCCGCGAGCCGCCCGCTCGATCCACGGCTCGATGTCCTTGCTGCCGCCGATCCCAGCTCCCGGATGCCCGGCGAGGAAGGAGCGAGTCTGAGAGGTTTCCTCCAGGCCCCGGGCCACGAGGATGGTGTCTGCCGATGGTTCCAGGCTCTCGGCAAGCCGTCGCCCGGGAGGAAACCCGGTGGCGGCGGCGAGACGGGCTCGCACCAGGGGAAACTCCAGCAGGGCCAGTGAGCGGCGGTCGAGGCCCTCGGACGCAATGGCCGGTGCAGCGGATCCACGCGACTGGCCGACTGGCTGAACTTCCGCCGGTGTCACGCTTCTGCCTGCGGCGGTGGCGCCGACAGTCCAGCGGCAGATACCGAAGCATTGCCCGCTACGAAAAACCGCCAGGGGCGACTACGCCACGGCTCGGGCGCGTAGCCGATACCCACTCGCGGACCCGTGGCCACGATCATCGGCTCGTCGCCGAGTCCCACTTCCAGTCTCAGCTCGGACGCCGTATCGCAGAGGTCCATGCCGCCCACGGATGAATCGACGTCCAAGGCCGCGCAGACGAGGCCCGGTCCGGAGGCGAGTCGGTCCGAAGGCAGAGCCCCCACGCGGCGCGTCGCTCGCTCCACGGCCGCCGAACCCCGGCTGGCACTCCTGGCGCGGGCCCAGCGAACTCTTGCCGAACGCATCTCGTCGAGTCCTGCGGTGGGTTCGAGCGCGCGAATCAGCAACGCGGCGGGCCGACCCTCGACTTCGGTGACGACATTTAGACAGTGGTACATGCCGTAGACAAGGTACACGTAGGCGACTCCAGGCGGCCCGAACATGACTGAGTTGCGCTTCGTCCGGCCGAATCGGGCATGGGAAGCCAGGTCATCGGGTCCGACGTAGGCCTCCACTTCCACAATTCGTCCGGCGCGCGCTTCCGGACCACTCCCCATGACCAAGCGTGCCCCGATGAGATGTCGAGCAGCCGTCAAGGTGTCGGCCGCCAGCGACTGGCGCCCGACGAGGCCTCCAGACGCCGAGGAGACGGCCATGAGCGGACCAGAGTCAGGTCGTGTACAGCTCAGGGGTAGTTCGATACCAGATCGGATGGCAGGAGGCCGGACAGCACATGCACGAATGGCGGTACGACAGTGTCGTTCAGACCACCGGCGATGTGCGAGTCGTGGATGGCATTCTGTGCGTCGCGGAGCTGCGAGACGTCGCCTGACTTGGGGGACGGCAAGGTGTATGAGCTGAAGATGATCACGGCCATGATGAGTAGCATCACGCCCTCGATGAGTCCGAGGAAGCCACCTACGACGTCGTCGATGATGGGATGCTCCGCGGAGATATCGGTCCTCTTGTAGAAGCCCTGGATGAGCACCGAGAAGCCCACGCCCCCCACGCCGAAGATGATCACAAACGCCAACAGTCGGTTGGTGCCTGTGTCGAACTGCGTCCAGTTGTGGGCCAGGAAGTCGCCCGCCGTATCTCGAGCGTTCGCAGCGAGCAGGAAGGCGAACATGATCGAGATGATCCCCAGGAGCCGTCGGATGCCACCCTGGGCGACTCCGATGAAGAGGAAGGCGAACAGGCCGACCAGGAAAGCCAGATCGACAAACGGCGCGTTCTTGATGAATCCGACGATATCCACCAGGTACCTCCGCCATGGCGGTGGCTGCCGACCAATCGTGCCGACAAACCGTGGCTAGGTTAGCAGTGCTCGTGGCCCGGCAGCAACGTCGGACCGTGGCGATAGTGGGGGCCCACAGGTACCAGTTGCGCTGCGTGACGTTCCGCCGCCAGACCTAGCTCCTGATATGGGCCCCGAGATCGATCTCCAGACCGGACCTGACCGCCGCCACAGCCGCATCGATCTCCGCCTCCGTGAGGGTCCGATCGTCCGCCCCGAACACGAGTCTGTAGGCAAGGCTTTTCTCTTCGGCAACAAGCGGAAGGCCACGGTACAGGTCGAATAGCCGCTGGCCCCGAAGCAGACCGCCACCGTGGCGGACAATCGTCGCCTCGACTTCAGCCGCCGTCCGGCCCTCGTTGACGATGACTGCCAGGTCGCGCTCCACGACCGGGAAGCGCGCGATCGGCTCGACGCGAATCCTTCGAACGGTCGCCCCATCCAGCCCGCGGATCGCCAGCTCGGCGACGATGACTCGCTGCGCTCTCAGCTCCCACATCTCGAGAGCGTCGGGGTGCAACTCGGCTACGCGGCCAGTGATCGATTCGCCGTCCGAGCCGGCCTCGGCCGCCAGCGCTCGGCCCGGGTGGAATGGGAAGCCGCGGTTGTCCGGGACGTAGCTGGGAGCCGGCAAGTGCAGCCTACGACAGATCATCTCGAGGATGCCCTTGGCGTCATCGAGGTCGTAGGGCCGGGCGGGTCGGTTCCATGCAGCCGGCTCGGCATTGCCGCTGAGCAGCAACGCCAGCCTGGTCCACTCCCGCGGGGCATCGCCAACCCGGCCGTAGCCCTTGCCGATCTCGAAGATGGCCACGTCCTCGCGACCCTGGCGCTCGTTCAGTGCCAGAACGGCGAGCAGGCTCGCCACGATGTGCTGACGCAGGACCGAGTGCTGGCTGGAAAGCGGGTTGGTCACGGCGATCACAGCCCCCGCCGCCGGCTGGGCGATCGAAAGCCCCTGATCGTCGGGCCACTGGAGTCTGGCTTCATCGGCCGGCGCCACGAGGGCGTGCGTGACCGCCTCGGTCAAACCCGCCCCGGCGAGCGTCTGTCGAACGGCGTCGCGAACGATTGCGGGCGAGGGTCGGTAGGCCGGCATCAAGGTGTCCGGCAGGTGGCTCGGCGTCGTCTCGTAGCCGCGCACGCGAGCCACTTCCTCGGCCACGTCTGCCTCGATCTCGAGGTCGCGGCGCCAGGTCGGCACCACGGCGAGCAGAACCTCTTCTGCCCCGGGGTCGATCTCCAGGGGCTTGGGCTCGACGGCCACTTGGATGCGACTGCCGGCGGGGGCTGGCTCGGTTGCGATGCCGACTCGACTCAGCAGATCGCGCTGCTCCGCGGTCTGGATTTCAGCGCCGAGCAGCTTGCCGACCCGCGCCGGCCGGAAGGCAAGTCGCGGTGACCCAGGCTCGGTCGGAGCCGTGTCCACGCGCCCGCGGGCGCACGAGCCGCCCGCCCAGGCCAGAGTTAGCTGCGCGACACGGTCCGCGCCGATTCGAGCGAGACGGAACTCCTGGCCCTTCTCGAAACGAAGGCTCGCCTCGGATCGCAGAGCGAAGCGATGGCCCGTGCGACGAATGCTGACCGGATCGAAGATGGCCGACTCGATGGCAATCTCGGTGGTGGCGGCGGTTATCTCGCTGTCGGCGCCGCCCATCACTCCGGCGATGCCGATTGGCCCCCGCGGGTCGGCGATGATCAGCGTGTCCGGCGTCAGCTCGCGCCAGACATGGTCCAGCGTCTCGAGCTTCTCGCCGGCGGCCGCTAGCCGGACGATGATCGTACCGTCTCGGACGGCGCTGCCGTCGAAGGTGTGGGTCGGCTTGCCCAGTTCGAGCATGACGTAGTTCGAGGCGTCGACTACGTTGCTGACGGGGCGCATGCCGGCGGCCTGCAGCCGCATCTGGATGGTGTCGGGCGATGGACCGATCTTCGCGTCGCTGATCCAGCGGCCGACGAAGCGTGTACACAGCTCCGAATCGCGAACCTCCACCTTGAGCCGGTCGCCGACCGGCCCGCCGGCTTCCGAGACGCTGATCTCCGGCCAGCGGACCGCGGCGCCAGTCGCGGCCGCAACCTCCCGGGCCAGGCCGATCAGGCAGAGGGCGTCGCCGCGGTTGGGCTTGACGTCGACGTCGAGCACGATGTCGCCATAGAGATCGGAGAGCTGGCGCCCCAGAGGAGTGCCCGGGGGCAGAATCAGAATGCCCTCAGCGTCGGCGGTGATGTGGAGCTCGTCGCCCGAGCAGAGCATGCCCTCCGAGGCGATGCCCATCTTCTCGGTCCGTTCGATACGGCGCTCGCCGGGCAGCACGGCGCCGGGCAGAGCGACGGGCACGCGCTGGCCGGGGGCGATGTTGTGCGCACCGCACACGATGTGGAGCGGCTCGCCCGAGCCGATGTTCACGGTCGTCAGATGCAGCCTGTCGGCGTAGGGATGCTTCTCCACCGTCAGGAGTTCGCCGACGACCACGGAGCGCCAGTCGGCGCCCCACGTCTCGATGCCCTTGACCTCCATGCCGAGCAGGGTCAGCCGCTCGGCCAGCTGTTCGGGCGTCTGCTGGACGTCGACGTATTCGCGCAGCCAGCTCAGCGGGACTCTCATCGGAACTGCTCCAGGAAGCGCAGGTCGTTCTCGAGGTAGTAGCGCAGGTCGGGCACGGCGTGGCGCAGGTTGGAGATGCGCTCCACGCCCATGCCGAAGGCGAAGCCTTGATAGCGCTCCGGGTCTATGCCGCCGTATTGGAGGACCACCGGATGAACCATGCCCGCGCCGAGGATCGTCATCCAGCCCGACTTCGAGCAGGCCGGGCAGCCGACGCCGCCGCAGACGACACACTCGACGTCGAAAGCGACCGACGGCTCCGTGAACGGGTAGTAGCCGGGCCTGAACCGCGTCTTGCGTGGCCCGAAGAGAGCGTGGGCACATTCGTCGAGCAGGCCCTTGAGGTCCGCCATCGACGTCCCCTCGTCGACCATCAGCCCCTCGACCTGGAAGAACTCGAAGGCGTGGCTGGCGTCGACCGCCTCATAGCGGAAGCAGCGGCCCGGCAGCAGTACCCGGATCGGCGGCTTCGTCGACTGCATGACCCGGATCTGACCCGGGCTGGTGTGGGTTCGCAGCAGGTGGCCGGGGATATCGACGTATAGGGTGTCCCACAGATCGCGGGCCGGGTGGTCCGGGGCAATGTTGAGCATCTGGAAGTTGGTGAGGTCGTCTTCGACCTCCGGTCCCTCGTAGGTCACGAAGCCGAACTGCCCGAACACCTCGGCTATGGCGGCGATCGTCTCCGGGATCGGATGGAGCGCCCCGCGCGCGACAGGTCTGCCCGGCAGCGTGACGTCGACCTTCTCCGCGGCAAGTCGCAGTGTCTGGACCTGAGCGCGGAGCTCGGTGCCGCGCGTCGCGAGCGCTCCCCTGACCGCCTCGCCGACCTCGTTGGCGATGGCACCTACCCGCGGTCGGTCATCTGCCGGCAGCGCGCCGATGCCACGTAGGACGGCCGTCAGGTCGCCCTTCTTGCCGAGGTATTGGATCTGCAGCGCATCGAGCGCGGCGGGATCTGCGGTCGCCGCTATCTCCTCGAGGGCCCGCGCCTGCAGGCTCCGGAGATCGGTACTCAGGCTTTCGAAATCCACGCTGCCGTTCCTCATAACTTGCGCCACGCCTCCCGACACCCGGCCGGGAATCTAGAACCCTCGACCCAGAGCGTCCCCAATGGGACGCTTCCGTCCATTCGGACGGGGACGAGTCGAGGGCTCGCGGTACCACCCCGCTTCCCTACCGCGGACCGAGATTGCGCTCGGCTCGGGTCGGGCTCTCAGGCCATCGCCTTGCGACGGTCGGGCCCGGTATCGGGGGCCAGCCGGCTCGCCTACGTTCCGCGGCACCGGTGCGCCGGGGTTTCAGCCAGCAGCTCGGGAGTGAACCGACGAGATCGATCCCAGGCGGGCTTTCAGTCTGCGCCCGCCCTCCCTGGGGGATCTGAGTCAAGAACATTGGTCTGACCGTTCGTCAAAGCCGCAAGGCTTTGACCAAAGTCAAGACCGCAGGTCTTGACTCCTCGCCTCTTCTCCGTCGACGCCTCGTGTGAAGGTTGCTGCGCCTACGCCCCTTTGGCGACGGCGACGATCTGCGCGAAGGCGGCCTCATCGCGGACAGCGATGTCGGCCAGGATCTTGCGATCCAGCTCGATCTTGGCCTCCTTGAGGCGGGCGATCAGCTTGCCGTAGGTGATGCCGTTCAGGCGAGCGGCCGCGTTGATACGGATGACCCACAGCTGACGCATCTGGCGCTTGCGCTGCTTGCGGTCCCGTGTCGCATAGGCCATGGCGTGCAGGGCGGACTCGTGGGCTCGCCTGATGAGCTTCGAGTTCGTACCGGTACGCCCCTCGGCATCGTTGAGGAGACGCTTGTGGCGGTGATGGGACGTTACGCCCCGCTTGACACGTGCCATCGAGGATCAGACTCCCAGGTACGGAAGCAGGCGGCGGACTTGATCGAGCGACTCGCCCGTGACGATCGCCTTGCCGTCGTAGCGGCGCTTTCGTCGTGACGACTTCAGCTCGAGGTGGTGGCCACGCCATGACTTGACACGGACGGCCTTGCCACTACCGGTGACCCCGATCCGCTTCGCGGTCCCCTTGTGGCTCTTCATCTTCGGCACGGTCTCACACTCCAGTCGACGCCGAGCCGCTTTCAGGCTCGGGTCTCGGCGACGCCGGCGCGGCCGGTGGCACCTCAATCGCTATGTTCGCCGCGGCGTCGATCTCGGGCTCTGCCTCGTCGGCATCCCTGACGTGGCCCTTGGCCGCGGCCGACGGGGTCGGCTCATGGGTCTTGGGCTTGTGGGTAGAGGCGACGCTGATGTGCATCGACTTGCCCTCGAGCAGCGGCGACCGCTCGACCACGCCATGTTCCTTGATCTGTTCCGCGAACTTGTCCAGTAGGTCTCGCCCGATCTGCGGGTGAGTCAACTCGCGACCCCGGAATTGGACGGAGATCTTGACTCGGTCGCCGTCTTCCAGGAACTCGATTGCCCGCCTTACCTTGGTATCGAAGTCACCGATGCCGATCTTCGGCTTGAGGCGGACTTCCTTGAAGGTGATCGAGCGCTGCTTTCGCTTGGCTTCCTTCTCACGCTTGGTCAGTTCGTACTTGTACTGACCGAAGTCGAGGAGCCGCGCCACGGGGGGACTGGCCAGCGGTGCGACCTCTACCAGGTCGAGCCCCCGCTCCTGCGCGAGCCGCAAGGCGTCGGCCGTTCGCATGACACCCAGCTGGCTACCGTCTTCATCGACGACCCGCACGTCGTACACGCGAATCATCTGATTGATGCGCAGGTCTCGGCTAATGGCGAACCCCTTCGTTGCGTGTTTGGTTGCCGGCGTTCCGGGGCACTATCCCCGAAAGCAGACGAGCGGCCCAACCCAGCACACGACTGCGCCGGGCGGTCGCCCGCGGGACTATATCACAGGGGTTTCAGGAGCAGCAAACGTTCAGACGAGACGTAGCGCCGTTCCGCCCGGCACTGCCGAGGATGTGAAAAGATGGCACCCGGCCAGGCACCGAAGGGGTAACGGCAAGCGATGCGACGAGCAGTTGTTGGCGGCCTTGTGGCGGTGGTTCTCGTGGCGGCATGCCGGGCGGGAGTCCCTTCGTCGACGCTCACGCCAACGGCCAGGGCTGCGGTCACCGCGCCGGCGTCACAGGCGACGCTGTTGGCTACGGCGACAGCCACCGCGACGCCAATCCCGACGCCGACTCCCCTACCCACCCCCACTCCGACGCCCACGGCGCGGCCGTTTGCGACCGGCACGGAAGGCGCCCTGGCATTCGTTCACACCTACGAGGACTACCTGATCGCCGGACTGTATCGCAAGGCCTGGACCATGCTCGGGCCGGGCTGGCAGGCGTACCTCGGGACGATGAGCACCTACACGGCCGAGCGCACGGCCTACATGAGATCCGCCGGCAAGCGCTACACGGCCGAGGCCAATCCGCCGAACACGAAGTCGCTGACGGATTGGCTCAACAGCGCGGACTACTCGTCATCGATCGACATGACCAACGCCGTCCTCGTCAAGGTGTCGTGGAACGCCCTGTGGTACGACAACGCCGGCTGGGAGATGTGGATCGTCAACCCGGTACCGGGTGGCTGGGAGCTCTACGAGGTTCGCTGAGCCATCTCGCTATGACGGCCGACGGGCCTCAGTTTCCTCGACAACCCGCTCGATGAAAGCGTCCCAGGCCACGCCGTTCTCCTGCTCACCGGCGCGATTGCGGATCGCCACGGTCCGGGCCTCGACCTCGCGGTCGCCCAGGACGAGCATGTATGGCACCTTCTGTTCCTGAGCGAGCCTGATCTTGTTCTGCATCCGGTTGTCGGAACGATCGACCTCGACCCTAATCTTGCGCGCCGCCATCAGTCCTGCCAGCTCATCGGCGGCCTCGACATGTCGGTCGGCGATAGGGATGACGACCGCCTGGACGGGCGCACACCAGACCGGGAAGGCGCCGGCGAAGTGCTCGACCAGGACGCCGATGAATCGCTCCAGCGACCCATAGATGGCGCGGTGGATCGTCATCGGGCGTACGGCCTGGCCGTTCTCGTCGATGTAGGTGCAGTCGAATCGCTCGGGCAGCATCACCAGGTCGACCTGGATGGTGGCCGTCTGCCATTCGCGCCCCAGGGCGTCCTCGATCTGAATGTCGATCTTGGGCGCGTAGAAGGCGCCGTCGCCCGGCTTCACGCGGTAGGGCTTGCCGAGCGCGTCGAGCGCCGCCCTGATCTGCGATTCCGCCTTCTCCCACAGCGCCGGATCGCCCAGAGCCTTCTCGGGCTTGGTGCCGAAGGTGAACCTCGGCTCGAGCCCGAACCAACCGTAGACCTCGTACACCTCGCCGAGCAGGGCCCCGATCTCATCCTGCAGCTGATCCGGTCGGAGGTAGATGTGGGCGTCGTCCTGGACGAAGTGCCGCACTCGGGTCAGGCCGGACAGCGTGCCGGAGCGCTCGTTGCGGTGCAGCCGGCCGAACTCGGAGAGGCGCAGCGGCAGGTCGCGATAGGAGCGCAACCTGCTCTTGTAGATGAACGTGCTCTCGGGGCAGTTCATCGGCTTGAGGCTGAAGGTCTGGCCTTCGGACTCCAGCACGAACATGCCGTCCTGGTAGTTGGCCCAGTGACCCGACTGCTCCCACAGCTTCTTGTGCACGAGCATCGGGGTGCTGATTTCCTGATAGCCGCGTCGGTCCTGAACCTCGCGGATCGCGGTTTCCAGGGTCCGCCACAGGCGCTGTCCCTTGGGGTGCCAGAAGGCAGAGCCAGGGCTGACATCGTGGAAGCTGTAGAGATCGAGCTGGACCCCGAGCCGCCGATGGTCGCGGCGCTTCGCCTCCTCGCGGCGATGCAAGTAGGCGTCAAGCTCCTCCTGCGTCGCCCAGACGGTGCCATAGATGCGCTGCAGCATCGGCCGCTTCTCGGAGCCGCGCCAATAGGCGCCCGCCACGGTCATCAGCTTGAACGGGCCGATCTTGCCCGTACTGGCGACATGGGGGCCCTTGCACAGGTCCACGAACGTGCCATGCGTGTAGGTCGAAATGGGCGGCAGAGGCGAACCGGACTCCTTGGCCCGAGCGGCCAGGTCGTCCAGGATCTCCACCTTGAAGGGCTGCCGGTGCTGCTCGAAGAAGGCACGGCCCTCCTCGAATGGCCTTTCCTCCCTGACGAAGGCGTGGTCGGCGGCGATCGACGCTCGCATCCCGGCCTCGATGGAGGCGAGATCGTCGGGGGTGAGCGGCCGAGGCAGCAGGAAGTCGTAGTAGAAGCCGTCGTCGATCGAAGGTCCGATGCCGAGCTGGGCGTCGGGGAATAGGCCTACGACGGCCTCGGCCATGACATGAGCCGCGGAGTGGCGCATGGCATCGATGTCGCTGTGCGCCCCGGCGTCCAGCAGCTCCTCGACCGAGCCACGCACCACGGCCTCGAAGTAGTCGGCCACCTCGGGGGTCTGGCCGGATGCGTCGTCCGATGCCGGCGCCTTGGCCTCTTTGTCGTCGCCCATCTGCCTACTCCCATGTCGCCTGCTGCCGAATTGCCGCTTGCCGCTTGCCGCCGACTGTCGCTGACCGCTAGCCGCGGACCTCTGATCAAACACAAAGCCTCCCGTCCGACAGGACGAGAGGCATCTCTCGCGGTTCCACCCGCCTTCGCGCTGTTGTGGTTCACACGTGGCGCGCGCTCTAGGCCGCTCTAACGGGCGGATCCCGGACCGGTTGACCGGTCGCTCGCGGGTGGTGCCTTCGTCGGAGGGCGTCGCCATCGCTTTCAGCCACGGAGTCCGTGGCGATGGCTCTCTCTCGATCCTCTCGACGGGGTTTGTCCCGCTCGTAGCTTTGAATATCAAGTTGGGCTGGCCGCCTCGCGGCGATTGTGAATGGTGGGCGGTAGAGGACTTGAACCTCTGGCCTCATGCATGTCAAGCATGCGCTCTAACCAACTGAGCTAACCGCCCCGGGTGCGGGCCGCATCATATCGTATCGCGCAGGCGCAGGAGGCAGTGCGGCTCGACGAGTGCGCTTGGGCGACATGGAGCCTGTCGAACCGCAGATCACCGATCAGAGCTGCGACTACTGCGCGTGCCTTTGGATCTCGGGCCGCGGCACGTCCAAGGCCCTTCACACGCTCCAGCGACACGGCCCCACTCTGTGCCGTTGACGCGGGCGATGGCTCGATAATCATGGCCCGCGGCGGCGCCACCGCCGCGAAATGCGGTTCCAAATCAGTCACCATTCAGTAGTTTGCCGCCACCATGAGGGACCATCGTGGAACCGTTCGTAGCGCCAGATGTCGCGAAGCTCAAGACGAAGGGCGACACCCCGGGTCTGATCAAGGCGCTGGGGTACCAGAAGGACGTGGATGTGCGCTGCGCTGCCGCCGAGGCGCTCGCCGAGATCGGCGATCTCAGCGCCATCGACGCCCTAGCCGCTGCGCTCAGGGAAGCGGACGAGACGGTGAGCCGGGCTGCCGCCAACGGGCTCGCAAAGACAATCAACCCACGAGCCGTTGACGCACTAATCTCAGCCCTCGACGACGCCGACCCACGCGTGCGCGCGCGAGCCGCCCTATGGCTCGGGGAGACGACTGATCCGCGCGCCGTCGACCCCCTGATCGCTGCCCTAATGGACCGGGACGTGTACGTCCACAGGGGCGCTATCTACGCGCTCGTCAAGACTACCGATCCGCGCGCGGTCGCTCCCCTTTTCGCTGCTCTGAAGGACGAGGACTGGGCAGTACGGTGCTCTGCAGTCTCTTGGCTGGGCAAGACTGCCGACCCCCGCGCCGTTGACGCCCTAGTCGCGGCCATCAAGGACGAGAGCAATGACGTCCGTAGGAGTGCGGTCCACGCGCTCGTCGGTATTGATGATCCGCGCGCCATCGACCCCCTTCTTGCTGCCCTCAAGCATTCGGACGATTGGATGCGTAGCGAGGTAGCCAAAGCCCTCGCCAAGACAACCGACCCCCGCGCCGTTGCAGCCCTCGTCGCCGCCCTCAAGGACGAGGTTTGGTATGTGCGCAGCGCTGCCGCCGAGGCGCTCGGCTCGGTTGCCGACCCCCGCGCCGTTGCCGCCCTGGTCGCCGCCCTCAACGACAGGGACCCGACCGTGCGCCTCAAAGCCACCCAGGTGCTCGGCAAGATGGGTCACAGCCCAATGCAGCAATAGGGCGGCCTTCGCTCTCTCAAGCTTGCGGGCCCTCTCCGTACGCCGCTTGGGCGTGAGGGTATGTCAAGGATGCGGTCTATTCAACTGAGGGACCGCCCTGGCTGCGAGGCGCATCATGTCGCATCGACACGCCAGGCCACGCATCTGCCACAGGAACCTCCTCCACATGGCGGAGAGAACTCCACGATGCAGATTGCGACTGCGCATCTCCACCGAGCATTGGTGATAGATCGGCCCGCAGACCTGGGCCACGTGGAGGACGCCGTCCTGCTGCACCCAAGCCCGGCTGGTACGTCACTGCTAGACTGCGGCCACTTGCCGCTCGCTGGCGCCGCCCTCGAAGCTGGCTTGCTGGCATAGGTAGTTCGCCGCGGACATTCCTGGAGTATTGCGACCAGGAGATAGGTGCAGCTGGCAATGCTTGACCTCAACGAAATCCGCCGCGATCCCAGCCGGATCAAGTCGGCGCTGGCCAAGCGAGGACTCGACGTCGACTTTGAGGAGCTGCTGGCCGGCGACGAGGAATATCGACGTTCTCAGATCCGGTTGGAGCAGGCGAGGGCGGAACGCAAGAAGATCTCGGCGCGTGTCTCCGAAATGCGCAGATCCGCTCAGCCGGACGAAAACCTTGTCGATCAGCTGCGAGGGCAGTCCCAGACGCTGGGCGAGCAGATTGCCGAGCTGGAGAAGCGAGCGGAGGCTCTGGGCGCGTCCCGGCAGGAGATCCTCGACGGGCTGCCCAACATTCCCGACGACGATGTTCCAGCCGGCGGCAAGGAGGCCAACAAGGTCGTCCGTGGCAGTGGCGAGCCGCCGCAGCCGGGTTTCGATGCGCTCGACCACGTGACGTTGGCGGAGAACCTCGGGCTCGTCGACTACAAGCGCGGCGTCAAGCTTGGCGGCAACGGCTCCTGGATCTACACCGGAGTCGGCGCCCAGTTGGAGTGGGCGCTCCTGAACTACTTCGTGCAGACCCACATCCACGACGGCTACACGTTCATACTGCCGCCGCATCTGCTGACCGGCGAGGCAGGTTACGCTGCCGGGCAGTTCCCAAAGTTCGTCGAAGACGTCTACGTCGTGGAGAGTGACGAACAGGGAGCGCCGTCCAAGTTCCTCCTGCCCACCTCCGAGACCGCATTGGTGAGCATCCATCGGGATGAGATCCTGCGCGAGGATGACTTGCCGCTGAAGTACTTCGCGTACTCACCCTGCTACCGCAAGGAGATCGGCGGGTACCGTACGCACGAGCGGGGCACGCTGCGCGGTCATCAGTTCGACAAGGTCGAGATGTTCCAAGTCACCACGGCAGAACAATCCGATGCCGCGTTGGAGGAGCTGCTGGGCAAGGCCGAGGCGCTCGTGCAGGGCCTTGGCCTGCACTACCGGATCTCGCTGTTGGCTGCCGGGGACACAAGCGCGTCGATGGCGAAGACGTACGACGTGGAGGCCTGGATTCCCAGTATCGGCCAGTACCTGGAAGTCAGCTCGGTTTCCAATTCTCGGGCCTATCAGGCGAGGCGGGCGAAGATTCGCTACCGGCGAGCCGACGGGACGCTCAGCTTCGCGCACACCCTGAACGCCTCCGGGCTGGCCACCAGTCGCCTGCTGCCGGCCATCATCGAGCAGAACCAGCAGGCCGACGGATCGGTCGTCGTTCCGCATGTCCTGCGGGCTTGGGTCACTGAGCGGATCGGCCCAAATCCGAAGTAGTTTCGCGGCGCCACTCCGGACTATGCGGTGGACGGCACGAACGGGGTTGCTTTGACGCAGCTCAGTTCTGCGACGGCGGTGGTAGACGCGTCCAGCAGAGCTGCAAGTTCGTGAAGTTGTCGTGCCGGATGAAGGTCAGCAGGTCGCCGCCGACCTCGGGCCGCACAACTCCCTTGGGAGACGTGGGTGCGTACTGCTCGATCAGCAGGTTGGTGCCCGTCTGCAGGTCATAGACTTCGAAGATGGTGTCGTCCGGCAGCCATGCCGCGACGAACCTGTTTCCGACGGTGAAGTCGTCGACGCCGCTCTGGTGATCGAAGTCTAGGTCGTCGAGGGCTCCCGTGGTCAAGGTGAACCGCTCGAGGTTGCCCCAACCCGATACGCTCCCATCGGTCCGCTTCCAGACCACTGCGTCTCCGCGGAGGACCGGCTCGGTTGCTCGGCCATCCTTGTCGAGCTGTCTCGGCTGCAACGGCCCGGTGTTTACCTGCGCCAGGAAGACGTGGTAGGCGTACGTGTACGCTGCCGGATCGGTGCCGGAGCGCTCGATCGTGGAATAGACGAGTCTTCCTTCGTCGTCTGCGTTGGGGAACCAGTATTGAGTCTGGGCGGCGTCGGCCTCGAGGAGGTTGCGAGTCGTGCCAGTCTTGAAGTCGAAGCTGCGCAGGTAGAAGCGCGGGCCAGACGGGCTCTGGTGGTAGGCGTTCCAGATCAGCCGATCGTCAGTCAAGGCCAGCCACGTCGCCGGCGCAACCTCGGCAACGCTCTGCGGATCGGTGGCGCTGGTGTCGACCAGCAGCGGCTTCTGACCCGCGGCGGGGATGTACCAGACCCGCCAACCGCGATTGCCCGGGCCGTGATCGATCGCCTCCTCGAACGCGTAGCGACCGTGGTGCACGGCGATTGGCCCCGCCTGTGCCTCTCGATCGGAGCCACGAACAAGGAGCTTCGGGCTGGGATCGCCCGGAGTCCAGGCGTAGATGTCCGGGGCGCCGTGTTGCGTATCGCCGCCCTTCGACCAGATGATCTCCGAGCCATCGGTAGCCGTGTCGAGGAGTGGCGTGGTCCATGCCTGCGGCACGAGGTGGATGTCGAGCGGCGCCGTCGATCCACTACCGGACAGGCTGGCCAAAGGAGTTCCGGGTTGCGAGGCCGTTCCGTTCGACCTCGCAACACCGTGGGTGACAGCAGGACTGGTGGTCGAACCGCAGGCCCCGACAATCAGGACCGCGACCAAGGCGGCCAGTCCCGCCCTCACCGTTCTCACCAGGCGACCAATACTCCCGACTTGTTGACGTTCGTCTTCATGATCATGGCGTAGATGTCCGCCGCCGGGTCGGCGTCAGAAACACCATACGGAGGAATGGCGCTGTCGTCGTAGGTCACGATCGGCCCTCTCGTGCCATCCCAGGCGCCCTGGAAGCCGTTCAGGACGATGTAGTGGCCCGCGAACTGCGCCGGAGCATTCTTCCAGGAGTCGAGGTAGATGCCGAAGCCCGGGTCCTTGGGGGCCACGCTGACGATCTGCGGCATGCTGTAGCTGGCGATGTCAGTTCGCAGGAGCGAGTGCCAGCGCGAACCCGTGGAGACCTGTGACGACGTCGCCGACAGATAGATCCAGTTTGCCGGTAGATATGGGCTCGCCGCCGTGGCCCTGTTGAGAGCCGCTGTCTCGCTGGAGCCGTTGGTGCCACCCGAGCCGGTGCCGGCCCAGGCGGCAATCTGCCACTGCGGCCACTTGTCCGCACCCTGGGGCATCCGCCAGATGTAGTTGGATGCGACCTGGATCGACGCCGGGCCACACCAGGTGGCGCCTTCTTGTACCTTCGGATACGTCGGCACGTAGCCCCACTGGCCGTTGCAACTGGTCGCCGGGCTGACCGTCAGGCCGGCCAGGTTGGAGCCCGACGCGGTCGAAACGGACAGGGGCGACGTCGCGAAGGGGCAGACAACAGCCGGAGTGAACCTCCCCGACCCCACCTTGGGGTTCTGCTGAATCTGCTGAGCAATTGCGACCTTCGCCGTCAGCGCCTGCTGCTGTGCGGGCGTCAGCGAAACGTCGGTGACGCCGGCCTCTGGAGTGGCCAGCGGCTGTGCGGCCGCGACGGGGGTTGCCGTGATACCTGCAAGCGTGGCACCGAACGTGAGCACGAGAACGCCACGCCGAACGCGTTGAAACACAGAGCTCTCCTCTTTGGACTTCCTTCGAGGCGGGCGGGATTCATCTTCGGCGGGCCTGAGTGCTGTTTACCAGTGCCGGGCGAGCAGACTCCTTCCTATGCCGCTGGACATTCGGGCGGCGCTGCGGTGCTCCGGCCGCCCCCTCGTCCACACCTTCGAGGTGACCGGAACATTGACGGCGAGACCCTACATGTCGCCGCTTATCCGCCACTTATCTGGAAGGGCGATCCAGCCGGCCGGGGAACGCCAACCGCCGGCGTCCTAGCGCTCCTGCCGCGAGCCGGGCCTCGAGGTGCTCGCCGCGCCGGCTGCGCCGTCGTGGTCCATCTTCACGTAGCGAATGGGACCGCGTCGAAACGCCAGGTCCGCCAATGCCCGCGGCACGACCAGCAGCCACAGGCCGTTGAAGACGGAGACGCGCAACGCCCGCCGAAGCTTCTCGCCACCTGCGAGGGCTCGCCCGTCCGGCCGCCGCTCCCATCGCAGCGCATCCCACCCGAGGAGCCCGCTAATGCCCAGGTACCCGACGACCATGGCGATCAGGCCTCGTCGTCTGCCTGTAACCAGTGCTCCCGCAGCGGCTCCGAGAACAATTGGAGGCACCGCCAGCTGGCCGACGTAGGCGACGAAGTCGAGGCGCGCGCCGATCGGCAGCTCGGAGCTCGTGACGACCGCGGGCCCGTGCTCGAACGCGCGCCGGAATGCACCCTCCGCCCAGCGCAGGCGCTGCCGCCACAGACTCTCGACGGTCCGCACCGGCTCTTCCCACACTTCCGCGTCGAGCGCCCAGGCGACCCGCTCGCCAGTCCTAGCCGCGATCCGGCTGGACAGGTCGAGGTCCTCCGTCAGAGCGGTCGCTCGCCAACCGCCGACCTCAGCGAGCAGGTCTCGGCGGACCATGATCCCGTTGCCGCGGAACTCCGAGCAACCACCCAGCGCCCAGCGCCCACGGTTCAACTCGCCGTCGAGAGTCTGTTCGTCTGCCTGCGCGCCGGCCAGCCAGCCGCATTCCGAATCGAGGAGGCGACGTCGCGCGGTGACAGCCTTGGCTCCAGCCGCGAAGTAGCCGGCTGCTCGGCGCAGGAACCACGGCTCGATGCGAGCGTCGGCGTCGAGGATCAGGACGATGTCGCCGCCGCACATATCCGGCTGGGCGGCAGTCAGGGCGGCTCCTTTGCCGTCGGGAAGATCGTCGCCCCGGCGCAATACGACGCGAGTGACTGCTGCGATCCCCCGTTCGGCGGCGGCTTCGGCGACCACAGCCGCGGTGTCGTCGGACGAGCGGTCGTCGACCACGATCAGCTCGAACAGCGGCGAGCCGTCGGCCCGACGATAGTCCTGGCAGCTGACATCGGCCACGAGCCGGCGCAGCACCACGGCCTCATCGCGGGCCGCGACCACGATGCTGAACGAGGGCTTCTGTGCCGTTCCGGCCAGCGCTCTGGCGGCGCGCTGAGGCGTTATCGGCGGGCGCCGCGAGGCCAGAGCGATCGGAATAGTGCAGCCCACCGCGATGCCGGCGGTAATGAGTGGCACTGCTCCGCCCAGGCGCTTGTTGGTGGATACGAGGCCGAGGGCAAAGCCGCCGCCGAGTATCCCGAGAGCCGCGGCGCGCCAGGCATCCGGCGTAACCGACGGCTCCGCCGAGGGACCGGTAGGTGCCGAGTCGCCGACCGTCATCAGGGTGTCTCGCTGTCCTCGAGCGCCCTGTTACGCGCGCGCCGAGGCGGCTTGGAAAGGGCCGGCGTTGGGACCGTTGCGGCCGACGTGGTGAAGTCGCTTGGGGACGTCGCCCCGGTCATTGGATCCACGGGTGCACCGCTCGGGGTCGAGGGCGCCCTGGCGGCGTCCTCGAACGAGAGCGAGCGGGAGCTCAGGACGCTCGCGAGCCCCGACAGGAAGACGATGCCGCCCGCCACCAGGATCACCGGCTCGCGCCCGACGAGGTCCGCGACAGGCGCCACGATGATGATCGGGGCCAGGCTGGCGATCGAGACGAGCATGCCCAAGACGCCAAAGACACGGCCTCGGACATCCTCCGGCAGCTCCTCCTGCAGTTGGGTCTGAGCCGAGATGGCGACCACGACGTAGAACGCCCCTACGAGGAAGGCGATACCCATCACCAGCGACAGGAGCGACACTACCCGGCTGGCATCGGCGACGCCCGACGAGGCGGCCCGAGCTTCGAGGAAATTGGAGATTGGCCCCGCGCAGGCAAGCAGTGCCAGCAGGACGCCGATCCCCATCATGCCCGCTTCGATGGTGCGCCGGCGGGGCAGGTAGCGTCCGTAGGAATTCAGGAAGAGGATGCCCATCACGATCCCCAGTCCGAGCGGCAGCACGATCAGGGCGAAGTCTTTCTCGCCGAGGCCCATCGTCTTGGTCGCGAAGCCGGGCCCGAGTGTCCCCAGGATGCCGATCAAGGCACCGGTGATGCCCAGGTACGACAACGACCAACCGACGCTGTGGTGCTCTCGAATGTAGGTGATGCCTTCCACGAACTGGCCGACCATCGTCTCGACGGCACGCTCGGCGTCGGCGACCGTCTGGCCCGCCGGGACTGTGGTGGTGGCGGCCTGAGACGACGGCAGCGTCCAGCAGAAGATCGCTGCCACGAAGTACAGCGCGGCGACGATGACGATCAGGAGCTGCGCGCTGGCGAGCGCGATGAGGAACGGGCCCAGCAGCGCGAAACCCAGAGCGAAGGCCACGTTCATGGTCAGCGTGAAGAGCCCGTTGGCGGCGAGCAGCTGCTTCTTGGGCACGAGGAACGGGATCATCGACGCCTCGGCCGGACCGAAGAAGGTGGTCACCGTCGAGACGAGGATCATCAGCAGGTAGAGCATCAGCAGGTTGTTGCCGACGAAGATGATCGCCAGGTACAGGAAGCCCCTGAAGATGTTCGTCACCACGAGCATGTGGCGTTTGTCGACGCGATCGACGAACACGCCGGCCAGGGCCGAGAAGATGATCGCCGGAATGAGGAAGCTCAGGAACAGCGCACCCACCGCGCTGTTGGAGTGGTACGTGGCGTTGATGATGATCGTCAGGCCGTAGATGACCATGTTGCCGCCGACCTGCGTCGACAGCTGGGCCAGCCAGAGGAGCAGGAAGGGCCGGTTCTGCAGGACGGTCAGGCCGCCGACCTCATCCGCCTGCTTCGGCGGACGTGGCTTCTGCGGGCCCAGCTGAGAACGCGTCCGCCTCGGCGAGAGGCTGACGTTCATCGCGCGCCGTCCCGATTATGGCCGCTTCGGTCGCGTGGCAGCGGAGCCACGGCCTGGCTCATGGCCAGGTCGCCGCGTTCTACGAAATCGGTCAGGCGTCGCTCCACGCTTCTACGGTCCAATAGGACGTGTCGTTCGCATGTCCGGCAGCGCAGACCTATGTCCGCGCCAAGCCGATCGACAAGCCATTCGTGGCTGCCGCAAGGATGAGCCCGCCTCAGACGAACCACATCGCCGAGCCGGAACTCGACGACCTCTGGCTGACCGGCGGGCACTACAGCAACTCGAAGAGTGGGGTTTGAATGGCGGTACCCATGCTGGCCGCTCAATCTACCAGAGCCGCGCCAACGCGTGGCCGACTTCCGACTGCCCCGAACGAGACGAGCCGAAGGGGCGAACGGCGCTCGACCACCAGGAGAGTCCGGCTAGCGCGTGCGAACGTGGAGAGCCATCGCGACGGCCAGGAGACCCAGCCCCGCGGCCGCCAGCAGCCCGGCCAACACGAGAACGGTCGACGTATTGTCGACCCGCGATTGACCGGCGGGCGTCCCCGAACCCGTCGAAGGTGTGGGGCTGGCGCCGGTATCCGGTTGGTCGGTCGAGACCGACCCGCCGCCCGCAGTCGTCCAGCCGGAGGGCACGGGGCCCGCAGGGGCCGGTTGGGGACCGTACGTCTGCATGGCCGCGACGCCGTTCTCGGCCAGCCAGGCCTTATTGATCCCGGCCGCATCGACGCCAAAGGCCGCGGTGAAGGCTTCGTCATCGGATGAGCCCGCGGCGTAGGCCGTCACCATCTTGTCGATGGCTGGCTGGCCGTAAGTCCGGATCAGGTAGTCCACCGCCGAGACCGACTCGGCGTAGGCCAGGTAGAACTGGTCGGCGGTTGTGGGGAACTCGCCGGTGAGTGCGTCCAGCGGCATAAGTGTCTTTGCCGCGGCCGCATCCGAAACGAGCGACTTATCACTGCTGACGTAGCCCTCGGACAGATAGACCGCCAGGCCTTCGTTCAGCCACCTGGGCGGCGAGTGATACGGGTTCCTCGTAACGTCGTCGAAGACCACGTGGGTCAGTTCGTGCGGTACCACCACCTCCGCATATGAAAGCTCATTGGGCGCGATGAGCGCGAAGAGCGTTCGCGTGACCGTGTTGGCTTCGCCACCGACGTTGTCTCTGGTGCTCGGGCCCAACGCATCGTAGAAGGGCTGCTGGTCGGCGTAGACGTAGAAGTCGATCGGCTTGGTCTCGGTGACACCCAGGAACTTGGCCGACTTGGCGACGCCGTCCTCGCCCATTGTCAGAGCCTGCTGGGCGAACGCGTCGCTGCCGGAATACCAGTGGAGCGTAATGAGCTGCCCGGTCAAGGTCTTCCAGTTGTATCGGTCGTCCAGGTAGGTCACCTTGACGTCCGGCCCCTGCTCGGTGCTGCCGTCGGAGAAGACCACCTGGAAGTGCGCGGTGATCGGCGTGTTGGGCTGGAGCTGTCCGTTGGAGGTATCGAACGAATAAGTCAAGGTGCTGCTGCCCGGCTTGTCGATCTTGGAGACCGTAGGCCCGACGTCGCCGACCAACTCGTACACGAGGTCGGCCTCGACGAAGCCAGAACCGCTGATCGGCTGAGTGAAATCGATACCCTTGCCAAAGGAAGAGGTCGCGGTCGGCGTGCCGAAGGTCACCGATGCGGCGCCGGCGGTTCCGGCCAATGTGGCCAGCACGACGAGCGCGGAAGCTGCCGCCGCCGCTCGACCGACAATGGAGCGTCGGAAGTTGCTCATGATCCAGCCGCCCAGGCCATCCCGGCGTAGCGGATCAGGCCCTGTCCGTTCGGCGACGCGCCCAACAAGCCCTTCGCCGCGAGCGAGTAGCCGGCCCCGTAGTCGACGGGTATCACCGGCGCCTGATCCTGGACGATCGACTGGGCCGTGTCGAAGGCCTGCTGCATGGCCGTGGCATCGGTCGTCGACAGGGCCGTGGCTATCGCGGAGTCGAAGTCGGTCGAGGCCCAGCGGCCGAAGTTGTTGGTCTTGCCTGAGCCGAGGAGCAGACCCAGGAAATCGTTGGCGCCCGGATAGTCGGCCACCCAATCCATCTCCCACATCGCGGGCGGGTTGCTCAGCAGGTTCGCGTTGTAGCTGGTCCAGTCCTCGATCTGGTAGCCGATGTCGATGCCCAGGTTGTCATGCAGCTGCCTGATGATGGCGCCGTCGAGGGCCGATCCCCCCGTTACGAGCATGATTTTGGGGAAGCCGGCGCCGTCTGGGAAGCCGGCCGCGGCCAGCTCCGATTTGGCCCCGGCGAGGTCGAACTTGGGACCGTAATCCGAGGTGCTGTGGCCCGGAACGCCCTGCGGGACCATGCCAGTGGCGGGAACCTCGAGCTGGTTGTCCAGCAGGCCGACGATGCGCCGCCAGTTGATGCCCAGCGCGAAGGCCCGGCGGACATGGACGTCGTTGAACGGGGCCTTGCTCGTGTTGAAGCCGTAGAACTCGACCGACGGTGACGGCTCGATGCGCAGCGAAGGGCCGAGGGTCGCGTCGTAGGCGATCCAGGACGCGTCGTAGATGGAGATTGGCGTGTAGTCCAGGTTTCCGGACTCGAATTCTGAGACCGGGCTCTTGCCCCCGACACTGCTCAGCACGTTCACTGTGGTGATTGCAGGCTTGCCGGCCCAGTAGTGGGAGTTGGCCGTCAGCGTCGTTTCGGTATCGGTCAGGGCCGTCAGCACATATGCGCCGCTGCCCACGAACGAGCCGGGATCGAGCATCGAGGGGTGGGAGTCGAGACCCGCGGGCACGACCGCCAGCGTCGAGCTCGAGGCGATCGCGGCGAAGTCGGCGGCAGGGCTGAGCAGGTCGACCTCCACGTCTGTCGTATTGGTTGCCTTCAGGCCCACGCTCGAGGACGGTCCACTCCCCTCTCGGTAGGCGCGGCAGCCGACCACGTCGTCGAGTAGCGAGGCGAGCTGACTTGGTTGCGCGGGATCGATGACCCTCATCCAGCTCGAAACGACATCGGTGGCCTTCAAGGCCGAGCCGTCCGAAAACGTGAGCCCCGATCGCATGTGGAACACGACGCGCTTGCCGCCGTTATCGGTCACCCAGCTGGCCGCCAGGGCGGGCTGGACGCGGCCCGACGGATCTATGGCCGTGAGCGACTCGAAGATCTGGGAGACGATCTGGGCGCTGCCCGCGTCCGACTGGACCGCAGGGTCGAATGAGGCCGCCGACGGTCCCAGGATCGTCACGCTGTTGCGCGCGGCTGCTGTGGCCAGCGGATGCCAGGCCGCCACGAGCCCAACGGCCGTAGCCAGAAGGACGGTGGCGCCGACCACGAGCAGCCGGCGAGGACGATCTCTGCGAGCGACTTCGGAGAAAGGCACGAAGTAGGGCGCGCTCATCGTGGCATCGCAGGGGCGACTTGGACGTCGGACAGATCGAGCATTCCGGGAGTATAGGATCGTTGGCCGGATTGTCGTCAGCCGGGGACGCTGGCGCCCGATGGACGGGTTGTTTCGCCGCCGGCATTGAGGAGGCGTTGGAGCGTCGCGGATCCCAGGTCGGCCATCAGGGCTATCTCGCCCGCGTAGTCTCGGTCCGCCGCCTTGCCGGCCGGAACCGCCACTCCAACCACTCCAACCACAGCGCCGGCGATCCACAGCGGCGCCCCGACCCTCGAGACCTCGCCGTCGCGCTCCGCCTGCTGGAGCCCCGTCTGCCGGGTGCGGTCCCACAGACCGGTACCGCGACTGATCGACTGGGGCTTGGCGAGGAACCCGCCGCTCGCCGCGACCTGGACCAGGCCTGGCTTTCGAACCCGGCTCGCGCCGCCGGCCGAGGCACCGACTCCGACCAGAGCCGGTCCGGCCACTCCGATCTCATCTGAGAGGGCGACGAAGACGTCAGCCGCCTCGCACAGGACAGTCAGTCCACGCACTATCGCCGCTGCGGCTTCCTGGACGGTGCCCGCCGCGATGAGGCCTCGCGCTGCCTCTATCCAGCTCGGCGTTGGCGCCTCGGTTGGGCGCCCGCGCGGCCCGGCTTCCTTCTGGCTGGGCGTCTCACCCCGCTGTCGCTTGGCTCGATAGAGGGCAGCGTCCGCCGCCTCGACCAGCGCCGCCTTGGTCCGGCCATCAGCCGGCCAGTGCGCGGCGCCGACGGAGACGCTGACGGGTACGCCGAAGCTGCCGACGGACGAGCTGAGCAGCCCCTCGCGCACGCAAGTGCGAACCCGATCGGCCACCTCGCCCGCATGTGCGCGCGAGGCCCCGAACAGCAGCAGCGCAAACTCGTCGCCGCCGTAGCGGTAGGCCCGGTCGTTCTGGCGCGTAGCGCTGACAATCGCCGTGCTCACTACCTGAAGCAGTGTGTCGCCGGCCGGGTGGCCATAGGTGTCGTTGAACGTCTTGAACGAGTCGAGGTCCATCATCAGCAGCGAGAACGGATCGCCGACCTCGACCATGCTCGCCAGATCACGCTGGAACGTGCCGTGGTTGCGCAGGCCGGTCAGGGCGTCCAGATCGGCCCGTGACGACACCGTGACATGCGTTTCAGCGTTTTGGAGGGCTATCGAGGCCTGGCCCGCGAAGAGCTTGCTGAGCTCGAACTCATGCTCGCTGAACTGAGCCCCGGGACCGCCGACGCGCATCAGGTTAAGACTCCCGACCACATCGCCGTGAACGCGGAGCGGCACCACGATGATGTTCTGGACCGGGCGTGCCTCCCGAGCCACCCGCCGGGCCACGAGTGAAGCTCGACGCGTTTCCGCCGATGCCGGCCGAGCCAGATCGTCGACCGCCTCGGGACCATCAACGAGGACGTCATCGCCCACGTCGTTGGCGCAAACGGCATCGCCCCGTCCGATGACCCAGCCGGTCAGACCCTCATCGAGGGGTCGACTATCCGGCGAGTCGTCCGCCTCCGCGCCCGAACCGGACCGCGTCAGGACCGCCGCGATGCCACCGCTGGCTGGTTCATAGCGGTATATCGTCAGGCGGTCGTAGTGGACCACGGTGCCGATCGTCTCTGCGATCTGCTCCAGGACGCGCCGCGGATCGAGCGTCGAGACGAGCTGCTCGCTGACATCCAGGAGCTGTCGCTCCGCCGCGACCTGCTGTTCCAGCAACGTGTGCTGCCGCCCGAGCTCCTCGATGTTGTCCGCGTTCACGATCGCCTGCGCGGCATACCGCCCGAAGATCGAGAGGGCCTGCTCGTCGTCCGGGCCGTACTTGTCGATGCCCTCCTTGGAGACCACCAGAACGCCTTGCACGGTGTCGCCGTAGGACATGGGGACCAGCAGCAGCGACTCGGGTCCAAAGGTGGAGCGGAAGATGGAACGCCGCTCGACGGAGGCGTCGGGGATGATCAACGCCTCGTTCCGTTTTGCCACCCAGCCCGGCAGCGTTTCGCCGTGACCCATCGCCAGGGCCTCGAGCGGCGGCGACTCGATGCCGACGAAGGTGCCCGATGCGGCAACCGCGCGGAAGACGCCTTCCGCATCGAGTCGATAGACACGGACCGTGTCGCAGTCGACCAGACGACCGACCTCGGACACGATCGCTTCGCCGATGGCGGCCACGTCGCGCAGCCGATTGAGACGCAGGCTCAGCTCGTGGATGGCCGTCAGCCTGTTTGCAAGCGACCGGATCGACGAGTAGAGGCGGGCATTCTGCATCGCCGTCGCCAGTTGACCGGCCAGGCCGGTGGCCAGTCCGAGGTCGCGGACGGTCCACGGATGCGGGCGCCGGTGAATCACCAGCAGCATCCCGAGCATCTCGCCAGGTATCCGACACGGGACTCCGGCCAGGCCAACGATCTCCTCCTGATCCGTGACCTGGCGGATCTCCTCGGCGATCGGGTTGGTCGGATCGTTGAGCGGCACCGCTACGAGTGGGCTCTCCGGCCAGCGCTGCATGATCGACTGCAGCGGCGCGGTCACGTGGCGGTCGAACGTTTCCAGAACGTCTCGAGAAACCGAGCGGCTGGCCGTCAGCACAAGAGAGTGATCGGCCTCCTCGCGCCAGAACGCGGCTCCATCGGCGACGAGAACGAGCTCGACGGAAGCAAGCACCTCGTCGAAGAGACGCTCTCGCGCAGCCCTCTCGGCTCCACTGTCGAGGAGTTCATGACTGAGCACGTGGATCTCTTCCACGCCGTCAGTTTCGGCCTCGCTGGCCGCTGCCTGCGTCGATCGACCGGACTCCAGTCCGGACTGACGGCTTTCCATGGCCGCTCCATTCTGACGCTTTGCCTAGAAGGCGGCCGAGGCCTCTTGTGTGGGGGCCCGGAGACGCCAACGGGGCCTGACCAACGGGTCAGATCGCCTCAGCCCGCGCAGGCCGGCGTCGTCAGGTCGTCGTGGCCGCGGGGCGGCGTTCTGGGGGTTCGGCGAGGGTTTCGTCGTGGTGGCCTTCGGCCGCATCGTGCGGGTGCGAGTGGGCGGCTCCGCCATGCTCGTGAAGATGCTCATGGATCAGATTGGCCCGAACGAGCAGATCGCGGTCGGCCAGCACGGCGGCGGGCGGGCCGTCGGCAACAACTCGCCCTGCCTCGCTGAGAACTACGACCCGATCGGCGATCAGCGGCACTATATCAAGCTCGTGTGTGGCGACGATCAGGGTTCGTCCGGCCTCGCCGAGGCGCTGCATCAGATCGACGAGGACCCACTTCGTGCGTGGGTCGAGTGACGCCGTCGGCTCGTCCAGCAAGATGACTTCCGGCCGAAGGGACAGCACCGAGGCGATGGCCGCCCGCTTCTTCTCGCCGCCCGAAAGCTCGAACGGGGCACGATCTGCCAGGTGGGCGATATCCATTGCGGCCAGAGCCTCGTCGCAACGCTCACGAACCTCGTCCTTGCTGAG
>PLNK01000016.1 GCA_003142755.1 Chloroflexota bacterium
ACCTCGCTAGCACAACCATGCCCGTTCTCCCGTGGCCGTGTCTTGTATCAACGTCCGGATGGCTAGGTCGACTATCCACTCGTCATCAGACGGCCGCATCGTCGAGCCGCACATCCGGCCGACTGAAGTGCCCCCCTGATAGGACACTCCCAGGCGGTAGGCGGTCGTGTAGTAGATGGTGAGGCGATCGAAGTCGTGGTCTTGACAGTGGGCGCGATCGGGCACCAGGTCCCTAGGTCAGCCCCTTCTCGCGAATCAGAGCCCTGAATTGGGTGAGCTGTTCCGCCGTCAGGGCGCGCTCGGGCAGGGCAACCCAGCCAGCTCGGGTTCCGAACTGGCGAAAGGGCAGTGTGATCACCCCCCGCAACCGACGGACCTTGCGAATGCGGGGCCACGTCCGGTCCTGGTACGGCGCGAGTGGCCAGCCCCGCACTCCCGTGTCGTCGATGATGAGAGAGACCTTTTTGCCGATGAGCCTTCCGGTTCCGTACATCGACATTAGCATCCACACCAGGGCAATCGGGGCGAGGAGGGCCAGTGCCAGGCCGAGGACGAGCACCCTGATCTTTTCATCGACCGGAAGCTGCCCATCCGGCAACGACACGATTGCCATGGCTACGAGACCTGCGCCAATAGCCGCTGATATCCGGGCACCCCAGGAGCCCACGTACATCGACATCACGTCCCAACGACGAACCAGGTAGGTAACTTCCAGACGGGTCGGTTTGTCCATCTGAGTCCTCCCGCGACCCGTGGCGCCGAAGCGCCGTGGGCTACCATTTCGATCGCGATTGCTACCGTGATCGGCCCCTACGGCAGTGTGTTGTTGTAGTAGGTGTAGTTGTAGCCGCTAATGTACTGACCGCTGCCGTCCGGGTTGCGAAGGTTCCAGCGTCCTTCGGCCGAGTAGGGGCTCCAATCCCAGTCCATGCTTGGCGAGGTAGCGAGACTGAGGCCTTGTACATCTATCGACGGGTCGACCGTGTCGTGCAGCGCTGCACCTCCGAATGTTAGGGCAGGCAGCCCGAGGGTCGCGATTGCCGGACATGCGCTCGCGCAGCCAAGGGTCACGGCCGCTCCCACTTCCCCCGCGCCCGCCAGCTCGGCGAAGATCAGAGCGCCGGCGATGAGCGCTTCGCATGCGACGATGCAAGCCAACACCACCACGACGCCAGCGACTATCAAGTCGATATGGTTACTGGCCCAATCGACCCCGCTGCGCACGGCGCCCGAGACATTGTTCACGATCCCGCCGCCCGTGTTGGCCCAGGTCCCGAGTGGGTTCGTGACGGCGTTGCCCACGCCCCCAGCAAGGTCCGTAACCTTGTTCGTGACTCCCCCTATCGCCTGGCTCTCGCAGCTGTTGCCTTCCCAGGGGATCAAGGAGCAACCCTGCGGGGCAGACGCGGCTTCTCGGCGTCTGCACCGGCACGCAGGGCCTTGGCCCCGTACTTGAGGATGGCCCCGCCCGGGACGGCCCCGGCGAGGGAGAGTCCGGCGCTGAGGTAGTCGCCCTCGGCGGCGTACAGACCGGCACGCGCGAGGCTGAGGTTGCCAACTCCTCGAGGGCGAGGTCGCGTTCCTCGGCTGAGTCCAGCCTCGCCAACAACCCAGCATCGACCTCGTTCAGACTACTCTCCACTGGTCCTCCAACTCGAATGACCGGGTGCCGTGGCGCCAATGCCAATCCACGTCATCTAGCCGTGGAGTGTCGGCGAAGGTAGAGGAACCATCCAGCCTCTGCAGCGAAGAGCACCGCGGAAAGGAGTCTCGCGGCGACGGCAATGTGGCTCGACGGCCAAACGAGGAACACGACCGGCGGTATATGAAAGAAGCACAACAGGATGACACCGATCGTGGCGCCTCCGAGCGTTGCGGAATCGCGGCCCTGCCAGTGTCTCGCGACGATTGCCAGCGCCCTGGGCAAGCCGGTCGACAGTCGCCCGAGCCCGACGGCGATGCCCACAGACAAGTAGATCGTTATCAGCAGGATTAGCGCGTATAGGCCGCCAAACTGGGCAACCTGGCCAGATTCGTCCATACGCTCAGCCTACCTCGATACCGCGCTGCAGGTGCCGTTGGCCGCGGTGCCGGTGGCGACTCCGTACGCCCAACCCACCCATCTTCCTGGGAACTGTGTTGAGCCAGCGCCGGCTACGCCCTGACAGGCGGCTTCGAAACGGTTGATTGGTCCGCCGGGATTCTTGACGTCTTGGGCAACCACATCTGTCCCCGTGCCCACAACGAATCCGGCGATTGGGTTCATCACATTTCCGCCTCCCGCGAAAGGCCCGAGGAGAGCGCTCCCGCTTCCTGCCATCAGGGCATCGGCCGGGTTCCAGCCGGCAAGAATCGGCTTCCCGTCCCCCAGCGTTCCGGGAATGTCGGACACAGCAGTGCTTGCCGTATAGCTGGCAATGCCAGCCAGACACAACTCCCAGGCGGTGATGCAGAGCGCCGTACCTGCGACGATAGCGGCTGCCTCCAGCGGATGGCCAGCAGCCCAGTTGACCACCCCGCCCCCGGTGTTCGCCCAGGTTCCGAACGGGTTCGTGACGGCGTTGCCCACGCCCCCAGCAAGGTCCGTAACCTTGTTCGTGACTCCCCCTATCGCCTGGCT
>PLNK01000024.1 GCA_003142755.1 Chloroflexota bacterium
TGGACCAGGTCGCTCGCGCCCATCGGAACTCGCAGCATGCTCACGCCGATGCCATCGGTGCGCGAGAACAACTTTGACATGAGGTCTTTCCGCTGCGCCTCGGGCATCTGCGTATACAAGAGCCAGGCGGAGCTGTCCGTCATGGCGCCGCCAAAGCCGTCCATCTGCTGGTACCGGTTGTTCTCGTTGACGTCGACCACTGTGTCGCCCTGCGCAGCCGCGGCGAACGAGATGTCGGGCTGGGCCTCCAGCAGCTTCGACTGATCGGCCTTCGTAACCCAGACCTTGACGGCGATGGGCGGCTGAGCGGTTGGGGTTGGCGCCGCGGTCGGCGAGGCGGCCGGAGTGGGCGTGGTCGTTGGCGAGCAGCCCACGACGAATCCGACCAGCAGCGCGGCCTTGGCGCAGTCGATCAGGGAATGCCGGTGCTCACGGAGAAGACTGCGCATCATCGGGGCCTCTTGCGACGGATTGGGCCGGTCCGACGGATTGGGCCGGTCACGGCGAGCCCTGCGTGTTCGACGTGGAGCGGCGATGGTCAATCGCGCTGCCCTCCTTCACATTCTGACACGCCCACAGGCGGTTCGTGACCGCACCCAGCCGGGCCCCGGGCCGACGCCGACGCCTATCGCTTCGTCTGCAGGCGCCGCAGCAAGTCGGCGTGGATCAGGCCGTTCGTCGCCACGGCCGAGGGTCCGTCGATAGCCCGCTCGCCCGAGGCGGTGGTGAAGCGCCCGCCCGCCTCCTCCACGATGACCAGCGGCGCCGCCCAGTCCCAGGGATGCGCGCCGGTCTCGACCATGGCCTCGGCGGCCCCTTCGGCCACGAGCATGTAGCCCCAGAAATCCCCGAAGCCACGCGTCCGCCAGGCGGCGGACATGGCCGCGTCGAAGCCCGGCATCAGCCCCGACTCCACGTCGGCGCGGCGACTGCCGTAGATGAGCTGCGATTCCTCGATCGTGGCCACCTTGCTGACGTGGAGCCGCTCCGTGCCGCGCCACGCTCCCCCGCCCCGCCAGGCCACCCAGCGCTCGCGCATTGCCGGCGCGCTGACGACCGCCAGCTGCAGCTCGCCGTCACGGGCTACGGTCAGGAGCGTGGCGAAGACGTTGATGCCGCGGATGAAGTTGGCCGTGGCGTCGATGGGGTCGATGTACCAGAGCATCGAGGCGCCCGCCCTCTCGATCCCTTCCTCCTCGCCGACGAAACCGCAGCCTGGAAAGGCGGCTTTGAGCCGGGTCCGAACGGTATGCTCGATCGACCGGTCCACCTCGGTCACGAACGTCCGATCGGGCTTGGTGTCGACTGGGATGTCGCGCCGAAACCCGGCCAGAGCCATCCGATCGGTCTCGTCGCAAATCGCCAGGGCGGCGTCCCGCCAGCGGGCGAGTTCGGTGGGAGTCGTGGCCGGTTCGCGCATGACCGAATCGTAGCGGCTTACGAGTTCCAATACCACGGCGGCCTGATCCATGACCGATCTCATGGATCGCAACGGAGACCCACCCGTTTTCGTCGGACCCCGCCTCTGTATTGTTGTGGACGATGCAGTCTGTGAGGGGATCCTGAACATGACGAAGGTCGAGCCAGGCTCCAGGATCGGGGCCCTCCAGCCCGGCACTACGACGCAGTCTGGCGCGGCGATCGACCTGGGCGAGTCGCTGGCGCGCCAGACGCCGATCCTGCTCGCCGCGGCTCGGTCACTCCTGCGGAATGAAGCCGACGCGCGCGACCTGGTCCAGACGACGCTCGAGATCGCGTCGCGGAAGGCCGGCGACCTGCGTGACCCAACTGCCCTTCGATCGTGGCTGCTGGCAATCCAGGTCCGCGAAGCGTTCCGCCTTCGCAGGCGGTTGCGCCGCCTCGTGCACTTGAACCCCAACGTCGCAGATTTTTCGTTTTCGCCTGGACCCGATGCAGACGTGATCGCGCTGCGCTCGGCTTTGCCGAAGCTGCCCCCGCGGGCGCGCGCGGCGGTTGTGCTGCATTACCTCGCGGGCCTGCCCGTGGCCGAGGTTGCGAGGGCGATGGGCATCAGCGAGAACACAACCAAAGGTCACCTGAAGGCAGGCCTGGCCCGCCTTCGGCAGGAGCTCGACGATGACGCTTGACGACGATCGAACTGAAGTGCGTGTTCGAGCGGCCTTCGCCGGCGAGCTTCGAAGAGCCGAGTCGGACGTCGAGCTGAGCCCGGTCGGAGTCGGCAGTCGGTCGCACGACCGGCAGCCGGCAAGCGGGCCGCAGCCGAGCCGGAAACGGCGCTCTTTGCGCGCCGGCGTGCTGGTGGCGACCGTGGCACTAGTCGCGTTCTTGGCGGTTGGTGCGAGCCTTCTTTCGGGCGAGCTGCGGCATCCCGCCGCACCCCAGGCCGGCTCCCCGAGCGCCGCCTCGACTCAGACCGCCTCTCCGATCTCGCGCTACACCGACGGGATCCCGAGCGTGTGGCAGGGCGAGCCCGTCCTTCGCTGGAATGACGCGCTCGCCCGGGGCGGATCGGCGAAAGACGACACGCCGTTCTACGTCGGCGTGTGGCTGAACATCGACAACGGTCCAAGATCCTGCCCGGCGGAATTCGGCAACCCCAGCGCGCCCAATTCGTGGATCAGGCTCGGAGGCTGCACGGACAACCCCATCAGCGCGGACGAGGGCGGCCCGGCGCCCGACCTCAATGGAGTCGCAACCTTCCAGTTCGCCGTCGGGGATTTCGAGACGGGGCCGGCTATTCTCCGTGTCCATGTCCACGACCCACGCGCTTCCGACTGCGGGCCGCAGCAGGACGTCTGCGACCGGATGATCGTCGTGGAGCAAGCGGTCTGGGCAGGCGGCTCGCAGACCGACGCGCGGCCATTCTCCGCAGGAGACGTGATAGCCGCAGGGGCGGCAGTGGAGCCCAAGACGTCGCTATCGCTTTTGCCTGCCGATGGCCCCAATTACGACCCGCCGCTGGCCGGGGCGATCGCTCTCTCGGCCGGGGGCATCCAGCCGGCCGACATGCAGATCGTCGCCGCATACATCATGACCTCCGCCGACGCCATCCACCGAGCCCTGCCCGATGTGCAGCCCGGGGCTGCGGGAGCGTTGCTGCCATCCGCGTACCGGCTGGCTGAGTCCGGAAGCGGTCCAGGCTACTCGTACTCGGTCACCGAGCACTGGCTCGTGGTCGACAACGTGGCCTTCGCAGTCCTGCTGGAACCGGAGGCCACGCCAGCCGACGAGGCCTGGCTGGTCAGCCTCGAAGCCGCGCTCAAGGCGCAGGAGGGCGGACCCTCGCCGACTTGACGGCTTCGCGACCGAATCGAAAGGACGCCCCTCGCGGGGCGCCCTTTCTTCTTGCGAGTACGAGAGCTAGTTGACCGCGACGCTCTTGAGGGCCTCGGGCATGAGCTTGTGGAACTCGACGGGCTTGACGTACTTCTCGACGAGGGCGCGGCTGCCGGGGGTGCCGAGTTGCTTGAAGAGGAA
>PLNK01000176.1 GCA_003142755.1 Chloroflexota bacterium
GTTGGGCCGGGCCGGGCCGCGTTGGGCCGGGCCGGGCCGCGTTGGGTTGACTCGTACGGGCGCGGACGGGTTGGCCCGGGCGCGGACGGGTTGGCCCGGACGCGGACAGCTAGCTTCGCCCGGCGGCCAGATCCCCAACCCGCTCGATGAAGCGATCCATGAACCGGCCCGAGTCCGCCTCGACGGCCACGTCGACGTTCGGCGGGTGGCCCCAGACGCGTCGCCAATCGGTGACGGTCTCGCCCGTGGTGAGGCGCCCGCCGAGCTCGACGTCGACGCTGACCGCCTCCGTCCGCACGAGCGTCGGGTCGAGGGCCGCGGCCAACGCCAGCGGGTCGTGGATGAAGGCGCCGTAGAAGCCATCGTAGCGGCTGTGGAATTCCATGTAGAAGCGCAGGGCGTCGGCCAAATAGCGGACGATCGGGTTGACGGCCGAACCCCCAGCCGAGGGACCGCCGGCCACGGAGCCGTCCGGCGCGCAGCCGGCCCGAGCCGCGAGCGCGGCAAGGTGTTCGGGCAGCATCCTGGCCCGCTCGGTGACGTCGAGGCCCAGCGCCGTCGGGCGAGTCGGCGCGATGGATCGATCGCCGGCCGCCGGACCGCCCTTTCCCGTCGGCCCAAACGCCTCGAAGACGATCTTCGCCGACTCAGGATCGACGTTGACGTTCCACTCGGTCGTCGGCGCGGTGTTGCCGGCTGATCGGTAGCTGCCGCCCATGATCACCAACCGTCGCAGAAGGCGTGGCAGCTCGGGCTCGCGCAGGACCGCGAGGGCCACATTGGTGAGCGGCGCCAGCGTCACCAGAGTCAACTCGCCGGGGCGGCGGCGAGCCTCCTCGACGATGAGGTCCGGGCTGTAGCGCGCGGAGAGCGGCATCGTCGCCGGCGGCAGCTCGGCGTAGCCAATGCCGCGCGGCCCGTGCGTTTCGGGCGTCGTGACCAGGGCCCGTGCCAGCGGCGTCTCGCGGCCGATGGCCACCTCCACGTCGCAGCGACCCGCCAGCTCCAGCACCGCCCGCGTGTTCTCGGCCACTTGCAGAGCGTCGACATTGCCCGCGGTGCAGGTGACGGCCACCAACTCGCACTCGGGCGAGGCCACCGCGTACAGCAAGGCCAGGCTGTCGTCGATGCCCGTGTCGCAGTCGACGAGTATCGGGATTCGGGCGTGGGCTTCTTTCACGCCGCGATCGTAACCCGAGCTAGCCGATCGGCGGCTGGCTGAGTTGGCCGAGCAGCTTGTTGACCGCGTCGCGGGCCATGTTCCGAGGCAGGATCCCGCGTACGCCGCCGGACTCGATGCCCATGTCGGTCGGGATCAGGAAGAGGGCACAGATTCGCGCCACCAGCGTCGCGTGGATCCACGCTTCCAGATGCACCGCCGGGCCGGCCTGTCGAACCGTGAGCGGCATCGCCCCGGTCAGGAAGCCGTTGCCGCGCTGGTAGTTGCGGGTGCCATCCGGGGAGACGCCCCGGAAGCCGTAGCGATTCGCCTGTGCCCACGCATCCACCACGGGCGCGACGTCGAAGCCCACCTGGAAATCACGGATCGTTCTGGCGGCCATTGGCCCTCCTCCTGTGCCGATCGAGCGACTATGCGGCGACCCCGGCAACGAGCAGGCCGCCAGCCAATCGAGTATAGGTGCGCCGGGAGTCGGCTATGGTGCAACCGAACGCACAGCCAGGAACGGGGAGTCGCGTGAACGAGAGTGCCAATGGGCGTGCCGCGGCCGAGCCGCCATCCGGGCCGCACCGCCGCCACAACGCCCTGACCGACGAGTGGCTCCTCGTCTCGGCCGAGCGGACGGCCCGGCCCTGGCGCGGCCAGGACGAAGCGGCGCCCGTTCTCGACGTCCCCACTCACGATCCCGGCTGCTTCCTGTGCCCCGGCAACACGCGTGCCAACGGCGAGCGCAACCCGGCCTACGAATCCACGTTCATCTTCACCAACGACTTCGCGGCACTCCGGCCGGACGCGCCGGCGACATCCTTCGAGGACGGACTCCTGCGAGCGACGAGTGAACGCGGCACGTGCGAGGTGATCTGCTTCTCACCTCGCCACGACCTGAGCCTGTCGCAGATGGAGGGGGCCCAGATCCGGTTGATCGTGGATGGCTGGGCGGCCGAATCGGAGGCGCTCGGCCGGCGCTTCGAGTGGGTCCAGGTCTTCGAGAACCGGGGCTCCGCGATGGGCGCGTCGAGCCCGCACCCGCACGGCCAGATCTGGGCCGGCGACGCCCTGCCGCGCGAAGCGGTGAAGGAAGACGCCACTCAGCGGCGCCACTTCGAGGCCACAGGGCGGCGGCTTCTCCTCGACTACGCGGCGCAGGAAGCCGGTGGGCCGCGCGACCTCGGCGGCGACGACGAGTGGCTGGTCGTGGTGCCCTTCTGGGCCGCCTGGCCGTTCGAGACGCTGATCGTGCCGCGCCGGCCGGTCGGACGGCTGCCGGAGCTGGACGATCGAGCGCGCAACTCTCTGGCGGACAACCTGAGGCGGCTCCTGCGCGGCTACGACCGACTGTTCGGCCTGCCTTTCCCGTACTCGATGGGCTGGCACCAGGCGCCATTCGACGGCGTCGACAGACCGGGCTGGCAGCTCCACGGCCATTTCTACCCGCCCCTGCTGCGGGCCACGGCCCGAAAGTTCATGGTCGGCTACGAGCTGCTCTCCGAGCCTCAGCGCGATGTCACTGCCGAGGCCGCGGCGGCGCTTCTGCGATCGGCCATCGATGCAACCACTCCCGGGGCGGCCCGGGCGCCATAATCCAGTCGATCAGCCGTACCAGAGGACGAGCATGGCCGAACACGAGACAGCGGCGCGGGTGGGGATCGTCTGCGGCAGCCGCTCCGACTTCCCGGTCATGGAGAAGGCGGTCGAGCTGCTCGGCCGGCTCGAGGTCCCGTGTGAGATGCACGCCATCTCGGCTCATCGGGCGCCGGACCTGTTGTTCCGTTTCGTCGGCGGGGCCGAGGCGCGAGGCATCCGCGTCTTCATCGCCGCGGCGGGCGGGGCGGCCCATCTGCCGGGCGTCGTCGCCGCCAAAACTATCCTCCCGGTGATCGGCGTGCCCATCCCGACGCAGATGGCCGGCGGCCTGGACTCGCTGCTGTCGATCGTCCAGATGCCAAAGGGAATTCCCGTGGCCACCGTGGCGGTCGGTAGCGCGGAGAATGCGGCCCTGCTCGCGGCCGAGATCCTGGCACTCTCCGACCCGGCGCTGAGGGGTCGGCTGCAGGCCTTCCGCGACGCCCAGACGCGCTCGATCGAGGAAGACGACAGCAACGCCAACCTCCGCCCCACACCCTAGTCGTCGTGGAGCACGTTCGAATGAGCGACGTCCGATTCGGCCCCGGTGGCATCCCGGACTGGCTCGAGCCGATCGTCCGGTTCTGCTCGCGGTGCGGCAGCCGGCTCACGTTTGGCGCCGTGGCGGACGAGGAGCGCGAGCGCCTCTCTTGCCCGAGCTGCGGTTTCGTCAGCTACGTGAATCCGCGCCTGGTCGTGACCACGCTGCCGATCACGGATCGGGGCGAGGTGATGCTGATCCGGCGGGGCATCGAGCCGGGGTTGGGGATGTGGGCCCAGCCGGGCGGCTTCCTCGAGATCGACGAGACGGTGCGCGACGCGGCCATCCGCGAGACGCTCGAGGAGACGGGTCTGCAAGTGGAACCAGGGGCCATCATCGGGCTCTACTCCCGCCTGCAGGCCGCCGTGGTCGTAGTCGCGTTCGAGGCCCGCATAGTCGGCGGAACGCCCGCCGTCACGCGTGAGTCGCTCGAGACAAAACCGTTCGCCCCGGAGTCGATCCCGTGGCCCGAGATCGCCTTCGAGACGAGCATCCGGGCCCTCAGCGATTGGGTCGCCGCCGTCCGACCCGACCTGCCCTTGCCGGACCCCGCCACGATCACCCGCGACTTCGGAGGGTAAGCCGCTCGACCCGGCACGGCCGTGGCGGGCCGCGCGTGGCGTGGCCGCGGGCGTGATCGCGGGCGTGGCCGCGGGCGTGATCGCGGGCGTGATCGCGGGCGTGGCCGTGGGCGCGAAGCCGCCACGGGGGCCGATTCTCCAGCTGATTGCCGGGGTCACTCTTATGCAGAGTCACACACGAGATCAGGGCCGGTCGGCCTCCGCGAGGCTCGAATAAACGATCCCCGAGCGCCGAAATGGGTCGATTCGACCGCGTTCGCTCGCTTCCGCACCCGTATCCCGTTTCGGTGTCTCCACAAGAGTTTTACCAGCACTGGGATGGAGAGACCTGGCGGCGATGGCCACGGAGATACAAGGCGCGCCAGCCGCTGGGTCCGCACCGAGGGGCGCCGAAAGTGCGGTTCGCGCGGGAGCCGCGAGCGATCGGTCGCTATGCGAAACTATCCCGTCGTGAAAACTTCCCTAGATCCGGCGACGATCGCCCTGGTCGTGATCCCATTCGTGGTCATCGAGCTTGGGCTGATGCTGTATGCGCTGTACGACCTCTTCCAGGAGGACCGGCGCGTTCTGGGCGACAGCAAGATCATGTGGGCGCTGATCATCGCCTTCGTCAGTCTGCTTGGCCCGCTGGTCTACTTCTTCGTCGGTCGCGACGACTCGCGCGGCGCCGAAACGGACACTGTCCCGGCCGCGCCGGTGGAGTCGATCGCCCGCATCCTCGCCACTTGGCCAAAGCTCGCCGCGGCCACCGACGCCGGCGTCGCGACCACCGGCCTCACGAAGCGCTACAGCGGCGGCGTGGTGGCCCTCGACAACCTGAGCCTGACCGTACCGAGCGGCACGATCTTCGGCTTCCTGGGGCCGAACGGCGCGGGCAAGACCACGACCCTGCGGCTGCTCACGGGCCTCGCCACCGCGACTGGCGGCACGGGCACGGTTGGGGGCGTCCGCATCGGCGGCACCGGCGGCGAGCTTGCCCGCAACATCGGCTACCTCGACCAGGACCCGCGCTTCTACGGCTGGATGCGCGGCCGCGAACTGCTGAACATGGTCGGCCAGCTCCACGGCCTCCACGGGGCGGCGCTGCGGCAGCGAGTCGGCGAGGTGCTCGAGATCGTCGGCCTGACCGACGCCGGTCATCGGCGGATCGGCGGCTACTCGGGCGGCATGCGCCAGCGACTCGGCATCGGCCAGGCGCTCATCAACCAGCCACGGGTTCTGTTCCTCGACGAGCCGGTCAGCTCGCTCGATCCCGAGGGCCGGCGCGATGTCCTGGAGATCATCACGAAGCTGCGCGGCACGGCCACGGTCTTCATGAGCACCCACATCCTCAACGACGTGGAGCGAGTCTGCGATCGCGTGGCCATCCTCAACTTCGGGCATCTCGTTGTCGAAGGCCCGATCGACGAGCTGCTCGACCGCTACGCCCAGCCGATCTACGAGCTCGAGCCCGAACCTCAGCAGCCCGGCGCCATCGACCGACTGGCTGCCGTCATGCGCGGCCAGGTCTGGGCCGGCGAGGTCAAGACCACGCCCGACACCGTCCGCGTCTTCGTGACCGACCCGAAGGTCGCCGGTCCGGCGATCCTGCCGCTCGTCGTGGCCAGCGGCGTCAACCTGGTCCGATACGAGCGCGCGCGCCCCAGCCTGGAGGACGTCTTCCTCCGCCTCGTGGCCGAGAGCGGCCCGGCCATCGCGCCGGCTGTCACCGTCCCCGTCTGGGGCNNTACATGAAGGAGCTGATCGACGCGATAGGCAGCCAGAGCGGCGGCTTCACGATCCAGGTTCCGGGCCCCAGCCTCATGGGCGCCGGCGGCCAGATCCTCAAGAACCTGTCGGAATTCGGCATCATCTGCGCCTTGCTGCTGGCCATGGGTTCGGTCGCCTGGGAGAAGGAGCGCGGCACGGCGGGGATGATCCTGACCAAGCCCGCCTCGCGAGCGGCCTTCCTCGGCGCCAAGCTCGTCGCCATCTCGCTGACGCTCGGCTTCGCCGTGGCTCTGGGCTGTGGCTTCGGCTACGTCTACACGCTGCTCCTCTACCCCACGGTCTTCCCGCTCGGCGGCTTCGTGGCGATGGCGCTGCTGATGTGGTGGATGATGGTCGGCTTCGTCGCGATCACGATGCTGGGCAGCACTCTGACCCGGTCGGCAATCGCCGCGGCCGGCATCGGCCTGGTCGCCATGCTGGTCCTCGGCATCCTGGCCGCGTTCCCGGTCATCGGCCCCTATATGCCGGTGTCGCTCGGCACGCCGGCCCTGGCCCTGATGCTCGGCAACGACGCCGGCAACTTCCTGGGCCCGCTGCTTTTCAACATCGCCCTCGTGCCGGCGGTCTTCGCGGTCACGTGGCT
>PLNK01000058.1 GCA_003142755.1 Chloroflexota bacterium
CTGGTCGGGCGCATCGAGCCACGCATCGACCGCGCGGCGAAGGCGGTGCGAATCCTCGGCCTGACCTGGGAGCCCGGCTTCGACCCGATCGTGGCGCCCGGCTTCGTGGCTTCGTTCTCGGCCGCGCTGCAGGCGTACCTCGCCTTCGGCGCCGCCGCGGAGCTCGTGCCGCCGGTTGGGGCCGCCCACCGCGCCCTCTTCCGGGGAGTGGCGGAGACAGTGCCGATCCGCCGCGCCGGGGCTACGGCCACGACCGCCGTGGCCCGGCGTGCTGCCACGACCTGACGCCGGGCCGTTCCATGGCCCGGTCGGGCACGGCGTCCCGGCCACCACTCCGACGGGTAGTGCGAAGATGCCATTGTCCTAGAAGCTCAGTGAAGGAGGAACCTCATGGCCCAGGTGCGCAGCGCGAGCGTGAAATGGATCGGTGACCTCGCCTCGGGGTCGGGTGAGTTGAGTGCCGGCACGAGCGGAGCGTTCTCCGCATTGCCCGTGACCTGGGCATCCCGGACCGAGAAGGCGGACGGCCGAACGAGCCCCGAGGAGCTGCTCGCGGCCGCGCATGCGAGCTGCTATTCGATGGCGTTTTCGAGCGACCTGACCAAGGCCGGCTCGCCGCCCCAATCGCTCGAGGTCGCCGCGGAGATCACATTCGACCGCGTCGACGGCAAGTGGACCGTCGTGTCGAGCAAGCTCACGGTTCGTGGCCGCGTGCCCGGGCTGGACGACGGCCGCTTCAAGGCCATCGCTGAACAGGCAAAGGACGGCTGCCCGATCTCGCGCGCCCTGCGCGGCAATGTCGAACTGAGCGTGGTGGCTACGCTGGACCACTAGCTCCTGCTACTCTCCCGCAATGAGCAAGCAAGATGCCCCCAAGGCGGTCCGCGTCGACGGCTGGAGTCTAGATGGCAGCTGGCCGGCGAGCCGGCGCGGCGTGCCGCTTGTGGGCGTGTTCCTGATCGTCCTGGGACTCTTCCTGGGCGCCGGCCAACTGTTCAGCCAGGCCCAGGTCGGGGCGTCGGCATTCTTCCTCACCGTTGGCCTGCTGCTCGTCTTCGTCGGAGTGCGCGACCGCAGCGACCTCGCCCTCTATGCCGGGGTCTTCGTCACGGCGCTGGCCACTTCGGACCTGCTCACCAGCCTGGCCGTCATCCACGGTTCCGGCTGGGGAACGCTCTTCCTGGGCATCGGCGTGATGGCCATCGCCCTGATCCGCTCGGCGGCGGGTCGACGCTGGGGTTGGGCCCTGGGACTCGGCGCGCTGATAGCCCTGTTGGGCGGCAGCCAGGTGGCGGCGTCCAATCTGGACTTCCCGACAGATCGGCTCATCGGGCCACTGCTGATAGTGCTGCTGGGGCTCTACATCGTCACTCGACGTCGGGGCTAGGAACACCGTCCAGGGTCTAGGCGACCTGGCGCGTCCCCGCGGGCGCGGCCGGGGCGCCGGCGGCGCCAACCACGATCTCGCAGCCCTCGCCCGAAGAGATCACGGCACATTCCTCGCCTGCCGGCGCGACGGGACAATCCTCGCTCGCGGTCCTGGTCGAGACCACCGCCGGCTCCAGCATGGGCAGCTTGGCGAGCCTGGCGTGGAGTTCCTGCGTCGCCGACAACGGGACGTGGACCTCGCTGTTGAGGGTGATTTCGAGCGCGGGGTCGAGCTGCCGGAGACGGCCTTCCTCGTCGACGACCTGCTCGAAGACGGCGACGATCTCCGGGTCGAATTGCGTGCCGGCGTGGGCCCGCAGCTCGGCCCAGGCCCGATCCAGCGACAGCGAAGGTCGATAGATTCGATCGCTGGTCATGGCGCTGAAGGCGTCCGCCACGGCGATGATTCGACCGCCCAGCGGGATGGCGGACCCGACGAGAGCGCTGGGATAGCCGCGGCCGTCCCAGCGCTCGTGATGGTGGCGGACTATCTGCGAGATTTCCGACATGGCGTCATGCACTTCGAGGATGGCGGCCCCGATCTCGCTGTGGCGTCGCATCTCGGCCATCTCGGATTCGGTCAGTTTGCCGGGTTTGAGCAGAACCGCATCGGCGATTCCGATCTTGCCGATGTCGTGCAGATAGCCGCCGATGCGGATCGTCATCTGCTGGCGTTCGTCGAGACCCAGCACGGCGGCCATCCGCTCCGAGAGCACGCCGAGCTGGCGGCAGTGTTCGCCCGTCTCGAGGTTGCGAGCCTCGATGGCCGTCGATAGCGTCAGGGCAATCGAGTCGAGGACGGGACTCAGGTACCGGTACTGCAGCGCCTCGTAGCGCATCTGGGCCGACGACAGCGCGCGGCGCACCTCGGCCAGCAACTCCTCGCCGGTGAACGGTTTGACGAGCATGCCGTTCGCGCCCTCGCGCAGGGCCTGGATCGCCGTGTCGACCGTGCCGTGACCGGTCACGACCACCACCGGCAACTCCGGCTGCACCTCGCGCAGGGCCCGCATCAGGGTCAGGCCGTCCATGCCGGGCATGTGGATGTCGGTAATCACGACGTCGAAGGCACCCTCTCGGAAGGTCGAGACGGCCACTAGCGGGTCGCCACAGGTGGCGGGTTCGAAGCCCTGGACCTCGAGCAGCCGTCGCAGTATCTGGAGGATCACCGGTTCGTCGTCGACGCACAGGACGCGGGGCCGGACATTGCCCGATCGGGATGGACGGAGGTCCCAGGTCATGCGGCTACCCTCCGCCCGGGAATGGGCGGGGTAGTCGGACCGGGCACCAGAACCGAGCCATCGAACGTGGGCGCGGATCTGGGCAGCCACACCTTGAAGACCGCTCCATGATCCGGAGCACTCTCGACATCGATGCTGCCGCCGTGACCCTGGACAATTTGCATGCTGACCGAAAGGCCGAGGCCGGCACCGCCGCCGCCCGCCCTGGTTGAAAAGAACGGCGTGAAGATTCGGCTTCGCGTCTCGTCGTCCATGCCGACGCCGCTGTCGGCCACGACCACGCCAACCCGTGCGTCCTCGGCGATCGTCGTGACTCGCAACTCGCCGCCGTTCGACATGGCATCGATGGCGTTGTTGAAGAGGTTCAGCAGCACCTGCCTGAAGGCATCCGGGTCGATCTCGAGAGATGGCAGGTCCCCGAAGTCGACGACCGTCCGGACTTCCGATTCCGAAGCCCGGAAGCGGACCAGCTCGAGCGTCGAGCGTGCGAGGTCGTTCAGGCTGACGGGAACGCGCTGCGGCAACCGCGGTCGAGCGAACTCCAGCAGTGCCCTGACGATCGTGCGCGCCCTGACCGCCTCGTCTCGGATGACAACCGCCTCTTCATGCCGAGGATCCTCTTCGGGCAGTTCGGCCATGAGCAACTCTGAGAAGCCGAGGATGCCGGTAAGCGGGTTGTTGACTTCGTGGGCGACGGCAGCGGCAAGCTCGCCGACTGCGCCGAGCTTGGAGGCTCGGACGAGCTGCTCCTGAACGCGCTGGACCTGGCCGAGCTGGTGGCGCACGCTCGCGAGCAAAGCGGTGTTTTCCATGGCCACGGCGATCTGGTTGGCGACGAGCTGTGCCAGGCTGACGAACACTGGCTCGAGAATTCGCTCGCAGCGGTGATCGAGCATGTGAAGCCAGCCCAGGCTCTGGCCGCTGTGGTCCACGAGCCGAAGGGCCAGAGCCGCTTCGATATCGGCCTCGACGAGGGCAAGGTGCTCGCGCGGCATCTCGAACCCTATCGGGTGACCGCTGGCACTGAACGATGCGATCGGAGCAGTCGGGTCGGCCCGGCTGCCCGCTGCCGGAAGCGGCCGGCGAACACCCACCACGGACGCGGCCAGGGGACCGTGCGCGGCCACGACGAAGGCTTCGGTCTCGCCCTCGACTCGGACGAGGAATGACGTCGCATCCGCCGGCGTGATTGCCGCCAGCACGCCCAGGTAGTCGACCTGGCCCTCGCCGCCGAGAGCGAGGCTTTCGCTGGCCTCCAGCACGCGAGCCAGCTCATCGGCACGGGCTCGCTGAGCGGACTCGGCGGCAGCAGCCCGGTCGAGGGCCGCAGCCGTTCGAGCCTCGGCGGCGCGCAGGTCGCGCAGCCCGGCCAGAAGCAGGACCACGACCATGGCGAAGCCCGCGGCCAGCACCGTCATGAAGATCCAGCTGCCCAACTCGAGGGCGTCCTCGATCGCCAGCAGACAGAGCCCGATCGCGAGGGGCAAGGCAGCGACAGCCACGGCTCGGGTTCGCGGTCGGCCAGGCAGCTGAACGCCGCCGGCCTTGCTCGGGGAGCTTCTGAGCAGTCTTTGCTCACGGTTCGCTGCGATCATGTGCGAACCCTACGGGTTGGACCCCCCTCATGCCATCACCAACATAGGCGATTCTTGACTGCGCCGGACGGAGTAGGAACGTTGCCCTATAGAACCGCCAGGGACCGCAACGCCTCGACTGCCGCAGGCATCGGGCCGACTGACGAGCCAGACGTCCGAGCCGGCGGCCGGCTGATGGTCTAGCCCAACTTCGCCGAGGCCTCGGCGGCTGCGCGCTCGACGGCGTCGCCGAGGACCTCGACGATCCTCGCCAACTCGATATCGGTTACCACGAACGGCGGCCCCAACAGAACGGTGTCGCCGTTCGTGCCGTCGGCGTTGCCCGTACCGTGGTAGAGCAGCAGCCCGCTGGCCCGGGCATGGACCATGACCGTCTCGATGAGCCGGGCCGATCGCGGAAACGGCCGCCGCGTGGCCCGATCGGCGACGAGTTCCAGGCCCACGAGCAAGCCCCGGCCACGGATCTCGCCCACGTTCGGATGGCTGCCCAGTCGATCCGTCAGGAGTGCCCGCAGCCGTTCGCCCTTGGCCGCGCTCGCCTCGACGAGCGACTCCGTCTCCAGGATGCGCAGCACCTCCGACGCCACGGCCGCGCCCACCGGCGAGTGGCTGTAAGTGAACCCGTGGACGAAGCCGCCGCCCTCGCCGCGGCCACCGACGGGGCGCGTGATCGTCTCGTATACGTGGCCGCTGGCCACGGCCAGGCCGAGCGGGAAATAGCCACCGGCGACGCCCTTGGCCGCGGCCATCACGTCGGCCCGGACGCCCCAGTGGTCCAACCCGAACCACCGCCCCGTCCGCCCGAACCCGGTCATCACTTCGTCGGCCACGAGCAGGATGCCGTGGCGCCGGCAGAGGTCCGCGACGGCGGGCCAGTAGCCGTCCGGCGGAGCAACTGCGCCCAGAGTGGCGCCGACGATCGGCTCGGCCACGAACGCGGCCACGCGGCCCGACCCCGCTTCTGCGATGGCCGCCTCGAGTTCGGCGATGAGCCGGTCCGTGTCGCCCAGGGCATGGGCGGCGGCCTCTCCGCCGCGGTATGGATACGCGGCGCTGACGTGGCTGAAGCGCCCCAGCCACGGCTCGTAGGGCTTACGCAACGGCTCGCGCCCCGAGAGGTCGAGCGCGCCCATCGAGTTGCCGTGGTAACTCCCCCACCGGGCGATGACGACGGTCCGATCCGGCTCGCGGTGGGCCAGGTGGTAGGAGCGCACGAGCTTGAGGCAGCTCTCGATGGCCTCGGAACCGCCGCTGACCGGGTAGATGGCCGGATCGTCGACCGGCAGGTGGGGGCCAACCGCCCGGGCATAGCTCTCGAGCGGCTCGCTCGTGAACGTCGTGCCGTGGACGTAGGTGAAGGCTCGGGCCTGCCGCTCCATGGCGTCCACGATCGAAACGCGGCCGTGGCCCACGTTGACGACGATTGCCCCGCCGGCGGCGTCGAGGTAGGCCCGACCGTCCGTGTCCCAGATGGTGCAGCCCTCCGCCCGGGCCGCCACCGGCAGCTCCGTGCCGATGACCCGCTGGAAGACTCGCCCCGCAGTGATGCCGGGCTGGGCCGGCCGATCGATGACGCTCATTCCGCGATTGTAGGACCGCCGGCTCAAACGTCCCGACGCCGAAACATGAGTAAGCGACTTAGGGCCAAAGGGCAGCCAACAGATGACCTGCGGCAGATACGCACATGCATGCCGACCACCTATTCATATAACACGCATAACTCAGCGGAGTCCGGCGCTTGCCGAACCCCACCTCCACTCGGAGCGCCTACCGATGTTGCGACCGGCCGATGGCATATACGGACTGCAGGCCTCGCTGCTCAAGACCCTGGCCAGCCCACGACGGCTGGAGTTGGTCCACTACCTCGGGGAGAACGGACCGACCGAGGTCCGCAAGCTCGCCGAGCATTTCGGCTCCACTCAACCGGCGGTTTCTCAGCACCTCTCTGCCCTCCGCGGGGTCGGCATCGTGGAGGCGGTGCGGGACGGCCGCGAGGTCCGCTACCAGCTGGCCGATCCTGAGATCGTCGCTGCCTGCGGCGCAATGCGGCAGGTGCTCATCCGGCGGATCGCGCGGCTGGGCGACATGGCCGCCTCGTTCTCGAGCCAGTCGCCTCAGGCCGGGGTCTCAGAGGTCGCGGAGCACGCACGGTGACAGTCGCCCTCACCCACCCAAGCGCACAGAGGTAAGGACGTGGCCGAGAAGCTGTTCCTCATGGTTACTCACGGTCCAGACCATCCGGAGCACGTGACGATCCCGTTCGTCATGGCCATCGCCGCTCTGGCATCGGACGTGGAGGCAGTCATCGGGCTGCAGGCGGGCGGCGTGGAGATCGCGGTCAAGGGGCGCGCCGACGGCGTCGCCGCTGAGGGCTTCGCGCCACTTGCCAAGCTGATGAACGACTACCGCGAGTTGGGCGGAAAGATCCTGGTCTGTGGGCCGTGCGTCAAGTCGCGCCAGATCGACCCGGTCACTCAGCTGATCGAGAACGCCGAGATCGTCGCCGCGGCCAGGTTCGTAGTCGAGCTGACCTCCGCCACGAACGCCCTCACCTACTAGCCAGACCGCCACAGAACGGAGTCACCAGGAATGAGCCCTCTCAGCACCGCCGAACTCGAGACCGTAACGGCCGCCGAAGTCATCGACGCCCGCGGCGCGGCCTGCCCCGGTCCGCTCCTCGAGGCCAAGAAGGGCATGGGCAAAGTCGCGGTCGGCGACGTCATCGAGGTCTGGTCGAGCGACCCAGCCACCAAGAACGACATGAGCGCGTGGGCCGGCAAGGTCGGCCATGAGCTCCTGGGCGTGATCGAGGCCGACGGCTACGACCGCGTTTTCCTCCGCCGCGGCAAGTAGTCGGCCGACAGCGTTTGGCGGGTGGACCCTCGCCCGCCGGAGTCCGCAGAGTTGCAGGAGCAATCGACCCGATGACCGCGCTCGCCGCCGCCCCGGTGGACGAGAAGGTCCCGGCGCCCGCGCCACGGATCCTCGTGTTCTCCACCAACAACATCTCCGATCCCGGCATCGACCTGGCCGGTAGCGCCCATCTGCACTACTCGCCCGGCGTGAGAGTCATCAGCCTGCCCTGCACCAGCGGCATCCGCCCCTCGTGGATCCTGCACGCCATCAAGCAAGGCTTCGAAGGCGTGTTCATCGCATCCGATGGCGATGAGTGCGCCTACCTGCCCGACTGCGCCAAGCGGGCGTCGCGGATCGTGGCCGAGGCCCAGGCGCTGCTGAAGGCCGAGGGGCTCGCGCCGCAACGCCTGAAGATGGCCGCCATCTGCTCGGTCTGCGCCGAGAACTTCGCCAAGCACATGAACCAGTTCTCCGAGGCGCTCGTCGCCCTCCGGTCGACGGGAGCCAACTGATGACCTACTACGACGCCCTGATCGTTGGCAGCGGCATCGCCGGCATGGAGTCCGCGCTCAAGCTCGGCGACATGGGCTACAAGGTCCTGATGGTCGAGAAGGAAGCCAGCGTCGGCGGGCGGATGATCCTGCTGAGCAAGGTCTTCCCCACCCTCGACTGCGCCAGCTGCATCTCTACGCCCAAGATGGCGGCCTCGATCCACCACCCGAACGTGACCGCCCTCACCTACACCGAGGTTGACGGCATCGTGCGGGACGGCGACGGCACCTTCAAGGCCACGATCCGGCAGAAGCCGCGCTTCGTTGACGAGGCGGCCTGCACCGGCTGCCAGCTCTGCGAAACCGCCTGCACCGTGGCCGTGCCCGACCAGTTCAACGCCGACATGGTGGCGCGGCGAGCGGCATACATCACCTTCCCCCAGGCCGTACCGAAGAAGGCGGTCCTGGAGCGAGCCGGCACGTCACCCTGCTCGTACACCTGTCCGGCAGGCATCAAGGCCCACGGCTACGTCTCCCTCATCCGCAACGGCGAGTACGAGGAGGCGTTCCAGCTCGTGCTCGAGGCGACGCCGCTCGTCGGAACTCTGGGGCGAGCCTGCTACGCGCCATGCGAGGGAGAATGCACACGCGGCTCGCTCGAGGGCAGCCTGCCGATCCGGCGCCTGAAGCGGTTCGCCGCGGACACGCACTACGCCGCGATGAGAGGGCCGGGCGTCGAGATACCGCCGCCCAACGGCAAGCGCGTCGCGGTCGTGGGCTCCGGGCCGGCCGGTCTGACCGCTGCCTGGCAGCTCGCCCGCCGCGGCTACGGCGTCAAGATCTTCGAGGCAGCGCCGGTCGCCGGCGGCTTCCTGCGTCTCGCCATCCCAGGCTACCGCCTGCCGCCGGAGGTCGTGGACCAGGACATCTCGAACGTGACCGCGATCGGCGTGGAGATCGCCACCAACTCACCCGTCACCGACCTCGAGGCGTTGCGGCGCGACGGCTACGACGCCGTCCTCGTGGCCACCGGCACGCCGCTTTCGACAAGCCTCAACGTCCCTGGCGAGAAGCTCGAGGGCGTCCTGCCTGGTCTCGCCTTCCTGCGCGCGACCAAGCTCGGCAGCGGCGCCGATCTGACCGGCAAGCGAGTCGTGGTGGTGGGTGGCGGGAACGTCGCCATGGACGCCGCCCGAACCGCCGTCCGCATGGGTGCCGCCGAGATGACCGTGGCCTATCGCCGCGGCCGAGCCGAGATGCCGGCCCATGCAGCCGAAGTCGACGATGCGGAGCTGGACGGAGTCAAGTTCGACTTCCTCGTGGCCCCTGTGGAGGTCCTCGGCGACGCCTCGGGTGCCGTCAAGGGCTTGCGCTGCCAGCGCATGGCGCTCGGCAGGCCCGACGCGTCGGGCCGCCGCCGGCCCGAGCCGATCAATGGCAGCGAGTTCACGCTCCCCTGCGACGCAGTCATCGTGGCCATCGGCATGGCGCCCGAGGGCGCAGCCTTCGGCGGCCAGGTCGCCGCAACGGACGCCGGCTCGATCGTCGCCGACGCCCACACGCTGCAGACCGCCGTGCCGCACATCTTTGCCGCGGGCGACGTGACGACCGGCGCATCCGACATCACCCGGGCCGTCGGCCAGGGCCGGCGCGCCGCGCACATGATCGACCGCTGGTTGAATGGCGAGGCGCTCGAAGGCTTCGACATGGACGACATGCTCCCGGTGGTCGACAAGGCCACGGTCGTCGCGCGCCAGAAGAGCTATACACGCTGGTCACAAGCTACCTCGGAGAACGGCCTCGCAAGGTCGTTCTCCCAAGCCCATCCGACGGCAGTCGGATGGGCCGAAATCGAGGCTCCTCTGACCGAGGCCGAAGCTCGCGGCAGCGCCGGCGATTGCCTCGACTGCGGTGTCTGCTCGGAGTGCGGCGAGTGCGTCGCGGCTTGCCCGTCGGACGCGATCCACCTCGACATGCGGGAGAAAGTCGAGGAAGTGCAGGTGGGCGCGGTTGTCGTCGCCACCGGCTACAAGCTCTTCGCCGCGGATCTGAAGCCCGAATACGGATATGGGCGCTACAAGAACGTGATCACCGGCATGCAGATGGACCGCCTGCTCGCGCCAACCCGGCCGTACAACACGGTGCTCCGACCCGGCGACGGCAAGGTACCGGAGCGCATCGCCTACATCCTGTGCACGGGCTCGCGCGATGAAGCGCCTGGACCCGGCGGTCGAGGCGGGGTAGGCAACCCGCTTTGCTCGCGCTTCTGCTGCATGTACTCGATCAAGCAGAACCAGCTCGTCATGGGCGCGCTGCCGCTGGCCGATGTCACGGTCCACTACATGGACATCCGAGCGCCCGGCAAGCGCTACGACGAGTTCTACGAGAGCGCCAAGTCGATGGGCGCCACCTACGTCAAGGGCCGCGTCGCCAAGGTCACCGAGAAGGACGACGGCAACCTGATCCTGCGCTACGAGGACATCGAGCACGGCGGGGCGCTCGTCGAAGCCGAGTACGACATGGTCGTCCTCGCCGTCGGTGTCCAGCCCAACCGCGACGTCGATCGCTTGTTCAGCGGCGAAGCGATCGCCCTCGACGACTACCACTACGTCTCGGAACCGGACGAGGACATCGACCCCGGCCGCACGAGCATCACGGGCGTCTTCGTCGCCGGCACCGCGTCTGGCGCCAAGGACATCGCCGACTCGATAGTCCACGCCGGCGCGGCGGTAGCCCAGGTGGCAGCGCACCTCGAGAGTCGCAAGGTGCCGGCATGAGCGAGATCAACGCCCGCCGCATCGGTGTCTACGTCTGCCACTGCGGCGGCAACATTTCCGACTACGTCGATGTCCAGGCCGTCGTCGATGCGGTCAAGGACGAGCCCGGCGTCGTCGTCGCCAAGCACATGATGTTTGCCTGCTCCGACGCCGGGCAGCAAGAGATGGAGCAGGACATCGCCGCGAGCAACCTCGACGGTCTGGTCGTGGCATCGTGCTCGCCGAAGCTCCACGTCGTCACCTTCCGTGGCGTCGCCAAGCGGGCCGGCATGAATCCCTACGAATACAGCCAGGCGAACATTCGCGAGCAGTGCTCCTGGGCTCACACCGACGATCCGGTCGGCGCCACGAGCAAGGCCATCGGCCTGGTCCGTGGTGTCATCGCCCGGACACGGCTCACCGAGGCCCTCGAGCCGCTCGTCGTCGAGACAACCCAGAAGGCTCTCGTCATCGGCGGCGGCATTTCGGGGCTGCGAGCTGCGATCGGCCTGGCCGACCTCGGCATCGGCGTCTTCCTCGTCGAGCGCGAGCCCGAAGTCGGCGGCTGGGTCGGACGGCTGGGCAGCATGTACCCGCACGAACGCGACGGCCGCGCCCTGATCACCCAGCTCCTGGCCGAGGTCAAGAAGCGGCCCGCGATCAAGGTCTTTGCCGGCGCCGAGGTCGTCAGCAAGGCCGGCAGCTTCGGCAACTACCAGGCCGGCATCCGCGTCGCCGCCGATCCGCCCGAGACGATCACCGTCTCCGTCGGCTCCATCGTGGTCGCCACCGGCTTCGACACGTACGGGCCCGCCGAGGGCGAGTTCGGGACCGGCCTCGACGGCGTCGTGACCCTGACTGAGTTCAAGGAGCTGATCGACGCCTCGACCGGGTCGCTGCGCTACCGCGGCAAGCCCGTTCGAAGCCTGGCCTACATCTACTGCGTCGGCAGCCGCCAGCCGGGCGGCAACGAGTACTGCTCGCGCTACTGCTGCGCCGCAACAGCCCACGCCTCGATCCGCGTTTCCCAGCTGGACCCGAAGGTCCGCCAGTACCACCTCTATCGCGACATCCGGACCTACGGCACCTTCGAGCTGCTCTACACGGAAGCGCGCAAGGACGGCGCCGTCTACGTGAAGTACCCGGATGACGCGCCACCGGTGGTGGCGGGGCCACCTTCGGTGGCCTTGGAGAAGTCGGGCGGGCTGGCCGTGACCGTTCGCGACCTGCTCTCGGGCGACGAAGAACTCGAGATTCCGGTAGACCTCGTCGTCCTGGTCACGGGCATGGTGGCCCGCAAGAACGAGGACCTGATCGGCATCCTCAAGCTGCCGCTCGGGCGAGACGGCTTCTTCAACGAGATCCATCCCAAGCTGCGACCCGTCGAGACCATGGTCGATGGCGTGCTGATCGCAGGCGCCTGCCAGGGTCCCAAGACCTCGGCGGAGAGCGTCGCCATGGGTCTGGCCGCGGTCACCCAGAGCGCCTCGGTGCTCAAGAAGGGTGTCGCGGAACTGGATCCGCTCGTGGCNNCTCTCGCTCAACGGCCGGGAAGTGGCGGCGATCAGCGAGGCCGGCTGCAAGGGCTGCGGCGGGTGCGTGCCGATGTGCCCGGAGAATGCGATCGACCTGCGCGGCTACACCGACGCCCAGATCACGGCCCAGATCGATGGCCTGCTCCAGGAGGCGATGGCATGACGGCAACGAACAGGGACGTTCGCGAGATCGTCCGCGAGGAGCCATTCATGCGCGACCGCATCCTCGTGGCCCTGGCCGATGGCCCCCACACGGTTCCGGAGATTGCGGCGGCAATCGAACGCCCGACCCACGAGGCCATGTATTGGGTCATGGGCATGCGTCGCTACGGCTTCGTGCGCGAGATCAAGGAGGTCACGCCCGAGGGCTACTTCCGCTATGCAGCGGTGCCGAAGGAGGCGCGGTCATGACCTGGCGCGTCGACCACAACTTGTATCCGGAACTGCGTCGCTTCGGCGCCACGGACATATCAGCCTGCTTCAACTGCGGCGTCTGCTCGGCGATCTGCCCGCTTTCCGCGGACGGAGCCTCGTTCCCGCGGCGGATGTCGCGCTATGCCCAGCTTGGCCAGCGCGACAGATTGCTGGCGAGCCCCGAGCTGTGGTCCTGCTACGGCTGCGCCGAGTGCACTGAGTCTTGTCCGACCCAGGCAGACCCTGCCGCGTTCATGGCGGCCGCGCGCCGGTACGCGGTGGCCAGCTACGACCGCACTCACCTGGCTTATCTGCTGGCAACGTCGCGAGTCTTCGCTGTGCTCTTCGTCGGTGGCCTCGTCGGCCTGCTGGCGGCCTTCATGTACTCGGTCCACCGGCCGGTCGACGGCTCGACGCTGGCGTTCTTCGAGTTCATACCGTCGGACTTCGTCCACAACCTGGGCGTCGGAGTGATGATCGTCATGGGAGTGGCCGCGCTCGTCGGCCTCTTTGAGATGTTCAGACGTGTCTTGCGCAGCCGGGCCAAACCGGGGTCGAAGATGACGGTCCACCGCGCCGTCGACGCCGCCTTCTACGCCGTGGCCACCGAGTCGCTGGCCCAGACGCGCTTCCGCAAGGACTGCGCGGACGCCACGACTTCCGGCGACGCCGCAGCACCGGCCGATGCCGGCGCTTCGCGGGCCTGGTATTTGCAGCGCTGGTTCATCCATTTCGCCACGATGTGGGGCTTCCTCGGTCTCCTTGGCGCGACGATGCTCGACTACGGTCTCGAGTTGCTGGGCGTGAAGGTGACCGGGACGCCGGTGCCGATCTGGTACCCGGTGCGACTGCTGGGCACCCTCGCCGGCGCAGCGCTGATCTACGGCACCACAGTCCTGATCGTCCGCCGCCTGCGGAAGAGCGACCGATCGAGCGCCCATTCGACCACCTCGGACTGGACCTTCCTGAGCCTGCTGTGGGTGGCCGGCCTCACCGGTTTCGTCCTGGAGCTGGCGCTGTACCTGCCGCAGGCCCCGACGTGGGGTTACCCGATGTTCCTCGTGCACGTCGCGGTGGCAATGGCGCTGGTCCTGCTCGTTCCGTTCGGCAAGTTCGCCCATGTCTTCTATCGACCCGTTGCGCTGCTGGCCATCCGCCTGCGCGGCTGAACCGGCGCCGTTGGCGCCCGGGTGATACCGTCGGACGACATCGACCGGGTTGGAGGAAGTGATCTGTGAGTTCCAAGCGCCGCCGGCAGACTGGCTCGCCAGGGCGTCCGGCTGAGCGACAGACCGGTTCGAGCCCCACCCGGCCCGGCTTCCTACCGTCGACCGGCGAGCCGGCTTCGACGGGCGCCCGGATCGGCTTCCTGCTAGTCGTGGCCGTCCTGGTCGCCGTCGTCGTGATCGCCGCGGACTTCATCCTGGGCGCCATCGCCGGCACCGGCGGCGCGGCCGGACCCACCGCCACACCGACCGCCACCCACGCGACAACCTGGACCAACGTCAGTGCCAGCCAACTGGCCGACATGCTCGGGCACAAGGACTTCACGCTCGTCAACGTCAAGACGCCCTACATCGGCGAGATCGCCGGCACCGACCTGTACATCCCGTACGACCAGCTGACCGCCCGCGCAACCGAGCTCCCATTGGACAAATCGGCCAAGGTCCTCGTCTACTGCCGCAGCGGCGTCGAGAGCGCTCAGGCCGCGCAGACGCTCCTGACCCTCGGCTACACCAGCGTCTGGAACCTGGACGGCGGCATGAACGCCTGGACCGCCTCAGGCCGGAGCCTGATCCAGAAGAACCGCTAGGGCCGGGCGATGGCTGGCGGCGCTCAGCTGTCGACCTATCGTGAAGGCTCGCTCCACGCCGCCCTGAAGTCGCTGTACGCACGACCGGGCGACAGGACCGAGGAGACCGTCGACGGCTTCATCGTCGACGTCGTTCGCGACGACGAGCTGGTCGAGATCCAGACGGCAAGCTTCGCCTCAGCCGCCCGCAAGATGCGGCTCCTCACCACCGACCACCGCGTGGTCGTCGTCCATCCGATCGCCGGCGAGCGCATCCTGGTCGGCGTCGATGCCGATGGCGTCGTGGAGAGTCGCCGCCGCTCGCCCAAACGGGGCCTGCCGATGGATCTCTTCGACGAGCTCGTCGCCTTCCCGGAGCTGGTGGTTCATCCCAATTTCCGGCTGGAGCTCGTGCTGGTCAGAGAAGAGGAGGTTCGTGGACCTGTCCCTGCCGGCGCCAGGTTCCGTTACCCGCGGAAGTGGTGGCGGGTCGATCGGCGGCTGCTGGAGGTTGTGAGCACGATTCGTGTCGACACCGCGACGGATCTGCTTGGTCTCCTGCCGGCAGGCCTGCCCGACCCGTTCACCTCGGCCGACATCGCGGCAGCCAGCGGGCGCTCGAAGCGACTGGCCATGCGCGCTGCCTACTGTCTGCAGCGAGCCGGCGCAACGACGTGCGTTGGCAAGCAGGGCCGGCTACGGACCTACAGCCCGGCGGCCAACCCTCAGTAGAGCCAGGGCAGAAGCCGGCGAGTCCGAGTTCGATAGGCCGGGTACTCCGCGAACTGGTCGGCCAGCCACCTCTCCTCGCGACGCGACTTCAGATCGAAGAAGCCGAGCAGCACAATTGCGCCAAGAAGAGCCGCTGGCGACGCCGTCACGAGCCCCCAGCCCAGTGCGCCGAGGATCAGCCCGCCGTAGATGGGGTGCCGGACGAGGCTGTACGCGCCCGATTCCACGAGCCGGGCGTCTGGCAGCGGCCGGGGAAACGGAGTGAGGTTCTCGCGCAGATCGACCACCCCCCGGACCGCCAGGGTCGCCCCACCGAGAACCAGCGCACAGCCGACGACCAGGCCAGCTGTCTCCGGCCAGCCACTCCACGCCGGGCCGGCCAGACCCGCGGCCGCAATCGCCGCGAAGAGCACGAGTTGAAGCAGGAACCAGCCCTCGCCACGGGGACCGAGGCTGGGAAGAGAGCGAGTCGACATTGGGCTACCCCACAGACCCGGTGGCCGCCGCGGCAGGCTGCGTACGGCCCATCGCGTCAGGGTCTGCGTGCGGTCCGGTCACGAGCACTTCGCCTTCGATCGGTGCCACTCCGGCCGAGCCCAGAATGCGGTAACGATGGTGGATCTCTACCGTGCCGGCCGACAGCATCGCCGCGACCGAGCAGTACTTCGTTGCGGATAGTTCGATGGCACGGCGAACGGCCACCTCGTCGACGGCCGGGCCCTCAACCACGTGGACGACGTCGGCACGCGTGAAGACCGCGGGCTGGTCGTCGCGCTGGTCCGCGGTGACGGACACCTCGTAGTGGGTGACGTTCTGGCGCTTCTTCTGCAGGATCGAGATGACGTCCATCCCGGTGCATCCGGCCTGACCTACCAGCAGCATCTCGACGGGCCGTGGGCCCTTATTGCTCGCCGAATCGTCGAGGATGATCTCGTGGCCAGACCCGGTCCGGGCAGTGAAACGCAGGCCGGTCCCGTCGTAGCTGGCGGTCGATGTCTTGACGGTCACGCGGGGCTTCTCCTTGGGTTCACGGTCGGCGGAGGACGAGAAGAGAGTCGATGGGGCTTCGCTCGGGCGNNACGACGACGAGCCGCCCGCCGCGCGCGACCGCCGCCGCCGCGCGGGCATATACCGGCGTCCGCTCTCCCGGCGGCAGGTGCAGGTAGACCATGACCACGAGGTCGAATGAACGAACCGGCGGCGCCCATTCGAACAGATTCCGCTCCAGCCAGTAGACCTCGACGCCGACTGAGTCGGCCGTGGCCTTGCCGTTGGCGAGCCCGACCGGCGACCAATCGACCGCGGTCGTGCGCCAGCCTTGCTGGGCCAAATAGACGGCGTTGGTACCGCTCCCGGCCGCCAGCTCGAGGGCCGACCCCGTGTCGAGCCCGGAGACGCCTGCCACGAGCGTCGGGTTTGGGCCGCGGCCCTCGAAGTCGCCGGCCTTGTGGCGTTCGTCCCAGTCCAGGCGGCGCTGATCGGCGACCACGCTTACTCCTTCTCGATGGGGCGCTGGCTGCGAGCCCAGGCGCTGGTGCCGCCTCGGACCGAGACGGTCCGCTCGAACCCCTGTGCCAGCAGGTACTCCGTGGCCGCCAGACTGCGGCTGCCGCTCTCGCAGATCACGGCGTAGGGTTTGTCGCGGGGCAGTCCGGCGGCCTGGGCCGTCAGACGCCCCAGTGGAACGCTGACCGCGCCGGGGACTCGGCCGAGGCGGAACTCCCATTCCTCGCGCACATCGAGTATGCGGACGTCGCCATTCGTGACGAGATCGGCGAATTCCTCGACGCCTATCTCCGGCGTCAGGCGGCGGGGGAAGAGTTGCATGCGTTGCTCCGCCAAAGTGTTGGGCTGATCCTATCGTTCACATTGTTGCTGTCGGCTCCAGCGGTCAGACCGCGCATGGGCTACCATATCAGCAGTTGCGTACTTGCGCAAATAGGCGAGTGACGGGTGGTCAGCGTGTTGGTCCGGGCTCGATGACTCCCGAGGCCGATCTCGGGATCTTCGCAATCAGTGTGGCTGCCGGTCTCATCGGCGCGCTCGCGGGCGTTGGGGGCGGCATCCTGGTCATCCCGGCCCTGACCATCGGCTTCGGCGTGGACATCCACCTGGCCGTCGGGGCCAGCATCGTGTCGGTCATCGCCACCAGTTCCGGCGCCGCCTCGGCCTATGTGCGGGACCGCATGACCGACATGCGGGTCGGCATGTTCCTGGAATTGGCGACCACCACCGGAGCGGTCTGTGGCGCCATGCTGGCCGCCGTGGTGGCTCCGGCATTCCTGTACGTCTTGCTCGGCGTGATCCTTCTCGTCTCGGCCGGCGCACAGGTCGCGCGTCTAGGGGAGGAGACGCCGCCCACTGACCCGCCCTCGTCGCTGGCGGTTCGACTGCGCCTCCAATCCTCGTACCCCGATCGGAAGCTTGGTCGCGAAGTGAGCTACTCGGCGCGCAGGATCCCGCTCGGATTCGGGCTGATGTGGATCGCCGGCGTGGTGTCCGGCCTGCTGGGGATCGGCTCCGGAGTGCTCAAGGTGCTGGCCATGGACGTTGCGATGAGACTGCCGATCAAGGTCAGCTCCGCCACGAGCAACTTCATGATCGGCGTGACGGCGGCGGCGTCGGCGGGGATCTACCTGGCTCGCGGCGACGTAGATCCGCAGATCGTGGCGCCTGTGGCGCTCGGCGTCCTGGCGGGGGCGCTGATCGGGGCGCGACTACTCCCGCGGATCTCGAGCCGTTCGGTCAGGTTGGTCTTCCTGCCGGTCCTGGTGGCCGTCGGACTAGAGACCATCGGTCGCGGCCTGGGGTTTGGGCTATGACACAGGAGAGGTTCAGGTTGGTGATCAGCACGGTGCTGATCGTCGGTGTCGCCGCCAGTGCGACTTTGATCGGCGCGGGCTTCCTGCTGGCACTGGCGATCGGCTGGCAGGGCTCAGTCCTGAGCGCTCCGCCCGCGACTGCGATCGCGACCACCGACTTCTCGAACCTGCCGAGCCGACTGGCCGCGCTGGAGCCCCTGGCCATCACCCAGCTCGGCCTCGTGGTTCTACTGGCCACGCCCGTGGCGCGAGTGGCCGCGTCCGTGGTCGGCTTCGCCCTCGAGGGCGATCGCCTCTACGCGGCCGTCACTCTGGCCGTGCTCGTGGTCCTGCTGACCAGCATCTTCATCCTGCGGTAGCACTTGGGCGGGAGGTCGATCGCCCGCGTCTGGCCGCTAGATGAAGAGGGTCGAGTCCGCCTCGGTCATGAGCTGGAGGGCCGTGGCCGCTCCGACGGGCTCGCCCATGCCGTCGACGAGGTCCTCGCGCTTGATGCCGAACATGTCCATGGTCATCTGGCAAGGCAGGAACGTGACGCCGACGGCCTGAGCCATCTCGAGCAGTTCCTTGGGCTTGGCGACGTTGTACTTCTTGGCCAGCTTGAACATCATCCACGGGCCCATGCCCATGAAGTTCATCTTNNAGCTTGCGGTGGCTGGCGCCCGGCCGCTGCATGAAGGACATCATCTTCTGCATCCAGTTCTCACCGGTGATGCGCTTCTTGTCCTTCACGAAGATCTGCAGCCCCCAGAAGGTCACGAAGACGGTGGTCTCCATGTCCATGGCGCCGGCGGTCGAGGCCAGGATCATGGTCGCCCACGTCTTCTCGAGCTCGCCGCTGTAGCAGATGATCACGAGCTTCTTGCGCTTGTCGGGGGCAGCCGCTGGAGTCATGTCGGGATCCTTTCGCGTGGTGACGGTGCTCCCCCACTCAGCCGATGGAACTACTTGCGGCGCAGCACGAAGCGGAACTTGCCGTCGGCGGCGTCCTGCTCGACCATGGCATTGCCGGTCGACTTGGACCAGGCGTCGAAGTCCTTGACCGAGCCCGGGTCAGTCGCGACGACTTCGATCAGCTCGCCCGACTGGAGCGTCTTGATGCCCTGCGTCGCTCGCAGAATCGGCAGCGGGCAGGACAGGCCGCTGGCATCGACCTTGAGCTTGATGTCGAGACTGGCCACGTTGTGGCTCCTTCTGGTTGTCCCCCAACCGACCTAGATGAAGAGGATCTGGCCCTCGCCGGCGTTGATGTAGAAGGCCGCCACGCCTTCCACTCCGTCGACTAAAGGATCGAGATCCGACTGCTTGAGCTTGAGAACGTCCATCGACTGCGAACAGGCCTGGATGTCGACCTCGCCGACCTCTTTGGCCACGCGCAGCGTGTCGGCCCAGCTGGACTGACCGGCCTTGGCGGCGGCGGCAAAGGCGGCCTTGCCGGCCACGCCCGCTTCGGCCGCGAGACCGTGGTCGGCAGCGATCCGGTCGGCACGGAACGCCTCGAGCGCCCAGTACTGGAGCAGGATCTTGACCGGCCGGCCCAGCGCCGCGGCCCCCGCCGTAAGCACGGCGGCCGCCTGCAGCTTGTCGTCCGTCCCCGAGAAGAGAACTATCGAGATGGTTTCGTCCATTGAGGGCGGCCTCAGCTAGCTTTTGGTGTGGGTTCGACCGAGCCGGCGGCGACCGAAGTCCGCTCGGCTACGAGCTCGCCTGGGGTTCGGCCGGCGGCCAGGGAGATTCGCGCCAGCCGTCGGACGAGAACGCCGCGCATGGTCTCGCAGGCGCAGATGATCTCCGGGTCGCTCAGGCGGTAGCGGACCTCACGTCCGTCCCGCTCGGCCTCGACGACACCGGCCGAGCGCATCAGGGCCAGGTGCTGCGAAACGTTGGGCTGGCTGATGCCCATCTCCTCGGCCAGGCGAGTGACCTCGCGCGGGCCGTCGGCGAGCAAGTGGATGATCTCGAGCCGCCTCGGGTTCGAGAGCGTCTTGAGGACTTCCGCCTGGAGCTTGTAGACCTCGTCCATGCCTGCAGTGTTGGTCATATGCGCAGGTGCGCATAGGTACACGCGTCCCGACGGTGAGGGCCGAATGGCCCGGGAGANNCCGGCGCGCCGGTTTGCGCTATTCACGCACTGCCGTGGTAGCTGGCCCGGTTCGGCGACCGTTCTCGTCAGATACGCCCCGTGGACGTGGTAGACCCACCTGGAGGCGTACCCGTGCCGCCAGGTGAGGATGAACCGTCCCTGGGCGGCCTGCCGTGAGCGTGAGACTCCGGCGACCTGGGGTGACGGACCCGGCCGGCGCTGCCTGCGTTGCGGATAGCACGTCTGGCGGGCGTATCCGCCAGAAACCAGACGCCCCGACGTGGCCCGACGGGGTCATTCAGCCACTGTTTGACAGCAACGGTCCGGGCAGGAAGCGAGAGCGCGAACACGGACCCAACGAGCGAGACTGAGCGTCGGGCGGTGGATTCGTCCGGCAGAACAAGGACGGAACCGATCGACCTGACCCGCCAACCTCGCTCGCCCGCGATGAGCGGCGGAACGACGCGGACCTTCACGTCCATCGGCCGCAGCACGGCCTCCAGGCCGTCCAGTTCCGATTTCACCTCGACAAGGAGAAGGGCCCCGCAAGCTGCGTGCCAGGCGATGACGTCCACGGATCCGCGGTCGCCGTAATGATTGAACGAGTACTCGACGCTCACCTGCCACGCCGGGCCGAGCCTCGTTACGACGGCATCCACGATCCTCGCATGGCGGGCATCGGCCAGGCGATCGAGCTCGGGGCCCTTCCAGCGAAGGACGACCTCGACGGTGATGCCGAGCGGCGCGGCAACGCCCTTCAGCAGGCGCAGAGTAGCGTGCTCAGCCTGCCCGCACTCGAGCGACGACACTGTCTGCTGGGATACACCGACGAGCGCGGCGAGTTCCGATTGGGTAAGGCCGCGGCGCCGCCTGACCAACCTCAGGATCCTGCCGACGCGCTGCTCATCCATGGCGAGATGATCGAGGCCGACGATCACCTGGTCCTTACTAACGACTCAACCGCCTGTGGTGCGGCCGCAATCCGCGCCGGCGGCCGCCCGCCGCCCGTCGCCCGTCGCCCGCCACCCGCAATCCGCGCGGCCCGCCGCCCGCCGCCCGCGCCACCAAGGAGTGGCTAGCAGATGCGGGGCAGCTGCTCCCCGACGAGCATGTCGACGATTCGCTGCGAGCCGACGATCGTGCGCATCGTGACCATGGCGGGATGATCGGCGACGACGCGGCCGATCGCCGCGGCACCGGCTCCCTCGGGAACGTCGCGCATCGCGGCGAGAACCGCATCCGCGGCCGCAGCGGGCACGATGGCCACAAGCTTGCCCTCGTTGGCGACGTGGAGCGGATCGAGGCCGAGCATCTCGCAGGCCGCATGCACGGGGCCGGGTATCGGGATCGTCTCCTCACTCAGCTCGATGCCCACGCCGGATGCCGCGGCGATCTCGTTGAGGGTCGAGGCCAGCCCGCCGCGAGTCGGGTCGCGCAGGACGCGCACCTCCGGGCACGCGGCGACGATCGCGGCGACCAGCCCGTTGAGCGGCTGAGTGTCCGAGGCGATCTCGACCTCGAAGTCGAGGCCCTCGCGGACGCTCATGATGGCGATGCCGTGCAGCCCGATCGGGCCCGACAAGATCACGGTGTCGCCGACGGCCGCCCGATCGGCGGACACCGAGACGCCGGCCGCCACGAGGCCGATACCGGCGGTGTTGACGAACAACCCGTCGGCCGCGCCCCGGCCGACCACTTTCGTGTCGCCGGTCACGATCCGCACGCCCGCCCGACTTGCCGCCCGAGCGACCGATTCGGTGACCTTGCGCAGCTCGTCGATCGGCAGCCCCTCTTCGATGACATAGGCCAGGGACAGGGCGAGCGGCTGAGCGCCCATCATGGCCAGGTCGTTCACGGTGCCATTGACCGCCAGCTCGCCGATGTCGCCGCCCGGGAACTCGAGCGGGCTGACCACGAACGAGTCGGTCGTGAAGGCCAGCCGTTGACCGGCGACCTCGACTACGGCCGCGTCGTTGAGCGGACCGACCTGGCCGGCCGTCTCCGCCCCGTCGGCACCGACCGCCGCGGCGCTACCAAGCGCCGGGCCGATGACCTCGCGCATCAACGCCGCGGAGAGCTGGCCGCCGGACCCATGGCCCAGCAGGACGCGCGCTCGTTCCGGTATCGGCGCCGGGCAGACGAGGTTCGCCGGGTCGGGCGCGGGCGCCTCGGGCGCGACCACCGGCCCGGTCACCGCCGGGTCGGGCGCGGTCACCCGGTCCCCTTCGCTGCGTCGCTCGCTCATCGGTTGGCCCGCGACAGGTCGTACAGCGGGAACGCCGTCGGCGCCGCCAGGCCGCGACCCGCGGCGTGGTAGGCCGAGCAGACGCCCTCGGCACTGACCATCGGCGCCCCGAGCGGCTTTTGGGGCGTGCACAGAACCCCGTAGGCGGTGCATTCGAGCGGCGTCTTCGTGCCCTGCAGGATCTGCCCGGCGATGCAGGCCGGGTGCTCCTGGGTGTGGATGTCGCCGACCTCGAAGCGGGCCTCGGCGTCGAAGCGGGAGAACTCGGGCCGCAGGTGATAGCCCGACGCGGGGATCAACCCGATGCCGCGCCACGTCCGGTCCCCCACCTCGAAGACCCGGGCGACCGTCTCCTGGGCCGCGCGATTGCCTTCGCGCTTCACCGCCCGGGCGTACTGGTTCTCGACCACGGCCCGCCCAGACTCGAGCTGGCGGATGGCCATGAGAATCCCTTCGAGCAGATCGAGCGGCTCGAAGCCGGTCACCACTATCGGCACGTGATAGCGCTCGGCGATCGGCTCGTACTCGGTCCAGCCCATGACCGCGCAGACGTGGCCGGCGGCGAGGAACGCCTGGACCTGGCACGTCGGCGACTCCAGGATCGCGGTCATGGCCGGCGGCACGAGCACGTGGCTCACGAGCACGCTGAAGTTGTCGAGGCCCTGGCGCGCGGCCTCCCAGACCGCCATCGCGTTGGCGGGCGCCGTAGTTTCGAAGCCGATGGCGAAGAAGACGACCTGCCGCTCGGGGTTGGCCGCCGCGATCCGAACGGCGTCCAGCGGTGAGTAGACGATCCGCACGTCGGCGCCGCGGGCCTTGAGCGACAGCAGGTCGGTCGTCGATCCGGGCACGCGCAGCATGTCGCCGTAGCTCGTGAAGATGACGTCCGGTCGCGCGGCGATGACGAGCGCTTTGTCGATCTGCTCGAGCGGCGTGACGCAGACCGGGCAGCCCGGGCCGTGGATCATCCGCACGCCCGCAGGCAGCGCCTCGTCGATGCCCTGCTTTACCAGGGTGTGGGTCTGCCCGCCGCAGACCTCCATCAGCGACCAGGGCCGGGTCGTGATGCGATGGATTTCGTCGACGAGCTTGCGCGCGATGTCGGCGTTGCGGTACTCGTCGATGTACTTCATGCCGGGGCCTCGGCGGAGGCGGGCGGCGCATCTTCGGCCATCGAGCCGAGTTCCATGGCCATGCCTTCCTCGTCGATCATGCGCAGGAGTTCGAGCGTTCGAAGCGCTTCTTCCTCGTCGAGCTGGCTGATGGCGAAACCGACGTGAACGATCACGTAGTCGCCCAGCACGACCTCTGGCAGGTAGGCCAGGCAGGCTTCCTTGCGCACGCCGCCAAAGTCGACGCGAGCCATGCGCATGGGTCCGTCATCGCTGATCTCAACCACTTTGCCCGGGATGCCGAGGCACATTCGATTGCTCCTTGCCGCTAGGACGCGGCGGCTAGACGAGCGGCGGCTACCGCTGCCTGACCGTAGCTGATCCCGCCGTCGTTCGCCGGGACCTGGTGATTGACATGGACCTCGAACCCGTCGCGAGTCAGGCGCCGGACGAGAGTGGTTGCAAGCCATTGATTCTGGAACACGCCGCCGGAAAGGGCCACGGCCCGGAGGCCGGTCTCCGCACGCACGTCCGCGCACAGGTCCCGGGTGACGGCGGCGATGGTCTCCTGGAATCGGGCCGCGAGGGTCTCAGTTGCCGCGCCCTCGGCGATGCCTTCGAGGAGGCCGCGGATGGTGGGCCGCGGATCATATACGAGGAGTCCATCGCGGCGGACGATCGCGTAGGGGACGGGCTCGACGCTCCCCTCCTCCGCCAGCAGTTCCAGTTCGATCGCGGCCTGGGCCTCGTACTCGGCGACGTCGCGGATGCCGAGCAGGCTCGCCGCCGCATCGAAGAGTCGCCCGGCCGACGAGGCCGTCGGGGCGTTGAGTCCGCGAGCAATCTGGACGCGGACGACTTCGACCTCCCGCGGGTCGAGCCGGCCGAGGAAGGCGCGCGTCAGCTCGGGGTCGAGCCAATCGGCGCCGCGCCGGCCTTCGGCGGCGCCGGAGACGGAGTCTTCTTGTTCGAACGTCTCGGCGGCGAGGATGTACCCCAGTGCCATGCGGTACGGCTTACGGACCGCAAGCGCCCCGCCAGGCATCGGCGCACGGCCAAAGCGGCCGACGCGCCGGTACCCCGCAAGAGTCGCCACGAGCACTTCGCCGCCCCAGAACATACCGTCGTCGCCCATGCCCAGGCCGTCGAAGGCCACGCCGATGAACTCGTCGGTCAGGCCCGCCTCGGCCGCGGCCGACGCCACATGCGCGTGGTGATGCTGGACGGGAATGCGCCGGCTCTCCGGGAAGTGGCCGACCGCGTACTGCGTCGATAGATAGCCCGGATGCAGGTCGTGGGCCACGAACTCGGGTTCGATATCGAGCAACCGCTGCAGGTGGGCAAGATTCGTTTCGAAGGCCCGGTGCGTCAGCAGGTCCTCGAGATCGCCCGTGTGCGGCGCCACGTGGGCGCGGGTCCCACGGGCCAGCGTGAACGTGTGCTTGAGTTCCGCGCCCACCGCCAGAACAGTGTGGGGAGTGGCGACCGGCAGGTCGAGTGGCTCCGGGGAGTAGCCCCGGCCGCGCCGGATCAGGCTCTCGCGCCCGTCCACGACCCGCGTGACCGAGTCGTCGTAGCGGGCCCGGATCTCGCGGTCGTGGCTCAGGAACGAGTCAGCGATCCCCGCCAGCCGCTCCAGCGCCTCGGCGTCGTCCGTGGCCAGCGGCTCGTCTGACAGGTTGCCGCTCGTCAGAACGATGGGCCGGCCCAGCCCATCGAGCAGCAGGTGGTGGAGCGGCGTGTACGGCAGGAAGAGCCCGACGCGGCGGTTCAGGGCGGAGCCGCGGCCTGGTTCGGCGGTCACCACGCCATCGCAAAGCGATGGCGCGACATCGCAAAGCGATGGCGCGGGGAGTGGCGACTCCACGCCCCGTGGCGCGGCCACGCGGCGCTCGACAAGCACGATCGGCCGCGCCGGCGAGACCAGCAGCGCCTCTTCCCCGGGCGACATGTCGGCCTCGGCGCGCGCCGCGGCCACGTCCCGGACCATGACCGCTAACGGCTTGGCCCAGCGGTGCTTGCGGTCGCGAAGCCGGGCGACGGCTGCCGCGTCGGTCGCATCGCAGGCGAGGTGGTAACCACCGAGCCCCTTGACGGCCACGATTCGGCCGGCCACCAGATCGGCGATGGCCGCCGCCAGGGCCGCTTCCCGGTGCGCCGCCGGGGCCGCGGGCGAGTTCGCGGCAGCGGGCGAGTTCGCGGCAGCGAACTCGCCTTGCGACTCCGGCAAGCCGGAGTCGGAGCGGCCTTGCGACTCCGGCAAGCCGGAGTCGGAGCGGCTGTAGCTCAGCTGCGGCCCGCAATTCGGGCAGGCCACCGGCTCGGCGTGGAAGCGGCGGTTCGCCGGGTCCCGATACTCCGCCTCGCACTCGGCACACAGCGGGAACGCCCGCATCGACGTTCGGGCGCGGTCATACGGCAGGTCGTCGATGATCGTGGCCCGCGGCCCGCAGTTGGTGCAGTTCGTGAACGGGTAGCGATAGCGTCGGTCGGCCGGGTCGAGCAGCTCGCGCAGGCAGTCGTCGCAGGTCGCGATGTCGGGCGGGAAGAGCCGCTCGCTCGAGGCGACGGCCTCGGACTCCTCGATGGCAAAACCGGAGCCGAGCTCGATCGCGCGTTCGGCCGGTCGCACCACTACGTCTTCGACTCGGGCCCGCGGCGGCGCATCCGATCGGAGTCGAGCCGCGAACGCATCGACCGCTTCGGCCGAACCGGCAATCTCGATGTCAACCTGGCCGGCCCTGTTGATGACCGTTCCGTCGAGCCCTAGCTCGGTCGCCAGGCGCCACACGAACGGCCGGAAGCCAACGCCCTGGACGACGCCCCGGACCTCGAAGGCGCGGCTGACGCGGTCCCCGGCGGCCGCCGGCTTCACCTCACCGGCTCCATCAGCTCGATCTCGATCACTTCGTCGGTGAGCTCGGCCACGGTTTCGACGCCGCACTTGGGGCATGCCGGCGCGACAACTTCCGACTCGAACTCGACGCCGCAGCTCGGACACAGATGACCGCACGGAAGCCGTCGGACCCGAAGGTTGGTGATGGCGCTGGCCTCTTCCGGCATCTCGGCCGCCAGATGGGCGCGCAACTCGGCCTCGAACTCGACCGCGTCGTGGTGGCCGCCCCTAACCGCGAGCTGGACCTGCCCCAGGCACAGGCCACGATCGCGCAGCGCCTTCGCTACGCCCCGTGCCAGACCTGCCTCGTGCATGCGATCCATNNCTATCTCACACCGAATCGCTGCAGTTTCCGCCTGCCGAGCGGCCCGCCTCCACGGCCAAAAGGTCCCGACTGGCCAGTCCGCCCGGGTGGGTGTGGCAGCAGTCTGCTCCGGCAGGAGCCCAAGTCGCCCCGCCAGGGCACGAGCCGGCCCCCAGCGGGCCCGTTTCCGTCATCTACTGCCGCAGGGCGTGGCATCCGCAATCCGGCAGCCCGAGGGACGATGCCGCCCCTACTAGACCTGCCGTCTCGGGCTCAGCCGGGCCGCCTGTCATTTGTGCCGGCGATACAACGGGACCCAAATGGGCTCCGCCCGCGTTTGCCACGCCCACGAGGCGTATCTGATGGAAAGTGAGCCTCAATCCGGTCGGCCACGCCGCGCAGGCGGATCTGATGGAAACCGCCGCAACGCCGCGCCCCGCCGGCCCTCAGACCGAGACCGGCGAATCCTCCAGCCCAACGCCCGCCAGAGCGTGCTTGCAGCGCGGGCAGCGGCCGTCGACGAGGCGCCAGCCGGTGACGGAGAAGTCCGCCCGCGAGATCAACGNNTCGACGAGCGTGGCCGCCGGCGTCGGCTGCAACTCCGACAGCCGGTACGCGGGCTCGAAGCGACTGAGGTGCCAGGGCGTTTCCGGCCCGATGGCCGTGGCGATCCACTCGGCCAATGCCCGCAATTCGCGCCGATCGTCGTTCATGCCCGGAATGATCAGCGTCGTCAGCTCGATCCAGATGCCGCGCTTGTGCATCTCCACGATTGAGTCGCGCACCGGCTCCCAGCGGGCGCCGCAGATGCGACGGTAGAACTCGTCGTTGGCCGCCTTGAGGTCCACGTTCGCGGCATCGAGGTACGGCGCGACCAGCTCGATCGCTTCGGGCGTCTCGTAGCCGTTCGTCACGAAGACGTTGTGCAGGCCGGTTGCGCGCGCCCGAACCATCGTGTCGAGGGCGAACTCGATGAAGACCGTCGGCTCGACGTACGTATAGGCCATGCTTCGGACGCCGGCCGCGACCGCCTCCCCCACGATCTCGTCGGGCGTGACGTTGCGGCTCAAAGGCACGACGCCTTCGCGGTGGGCTTGCGACATCTGCCAGTTCTGGCAGTAGGCACAGTGGAAGTTGCAGCCTTGCGTCGCGATCGAATAGGCCGTGCTGCCCGGCATGAAATGGTAGAAGGGCTTCTTCTCGACCGGTTCGGCCTTCGCCGCAACGATCTCGCCGTATACCAGGGTGTAGAGCCAGCCGCCGCGGTTCTGTCGGACGCCGCAGATGCCGATCCGACTCGGGCGGAGAACGCAGCGATGGGCGCAGGCCACGCAGCGCACGCTGCCGGGAGCCAGCGGGTCATCGAACTGCTCGCCGAGCAGTGCCTGGCGGATGTTCGGCTCCGACTCGGTGCCTGGCCCAAGGTCGCCGATCCGCAGGCCGACTGGCGGCTCGTCGCCGGGGAAGTGCGCGCGGACTGGTTCGGGCGTCACGGCGTCCGGATCGAAGGCGACCTCGGGCGCCAGCGTGAACGTCTCGTGGGTATGGGGCGGGTGCGCGTCGTCGTCCATCAAGACCCTCTGAGTGCGGTCTAGCCGTGACTCGGAAAGAGGGCCTTGGGGGATCGCCCTACTCCATTTGCAGTATGCCATCAAGATGACCCTTGCGGCGGACCCAAAGGGTCCGGAGACGGACGTTTGTGGACACGACGCAACGCGAGCTTCATGGTAGGGGTGTCGGCGAGCAAGGCCGCGGCCAAATCAGGGACCACCCGCAAGTGGGCCTACGGGTCGTTCGGCTCCTGCCCCAGGCAACTGTGGTCGTCATGAACCTGCCGTCGCTCCGCAAGTTCGGGCCGACGGTCGCGCACGACGGTCTCCTAATGCTGAACACGTCGTTGCTCGGGGCTGAGCGCGGCGGTCGGGCCGACGTCAGCGAGCTGCGCCTGCCCTGCACGGAACTGGCGGCGACGTGTGGCGACGACAAGGCTCGTGAGCATCGTGGCCCTCGGCGCGCTGGTGGCGCGGCTCGGCTGGGTCACGCCGGAGTCGGTCCGAGTGGCGCTGCGCGAGATGGCCAGCCGCAAGCGGCCCGATGTCGTCGAGGCGGATCTGGGCGCCTTCGAGGCCGGCCTCGAGGCGGACGCAATCGGCGCCTCAGCGTAGCGGCGGCAGGTCAACCGCCAATCGATAGACTTGAACGGGTGAGGCGTTCGTGGGTGCTCCTGGTCTTGTCTGCGCTGGCTGGCGCGCTGTTCGGCTCGTTCATGTCGTCGCTACCGCCATCGTTCGATAGCGGGACGTTCTGGATCGGCAACCTCGCAGCTCCATGGGCACTCCTCGCATTCGGTGCGGGTTGGGCCCAACGGTCCAGGCTTTGGGCCGCCATCGGCGGAGTGGCCGCGGAAGTTGCCATCGTGGCCGGCTTCTATGTCTCAGCCTTGGTCGACCCCGTCATCGATCCCTGGGCGCATTTCGCCGCGCCCTATCCAGGATTGCTCACTTCTGCGGGAACCGGTCTTTCGGATTGGCTGGGGTGCATCTCCCCCTGGGCTATCCCTGCGATCGCGGTGGGCGCCGTCTACGGCCTGGTGGGCCGGTGGTGGGGCCAGTCTCGCCCCATCGCTGCCGGCATTGCGCTTGCGCTGCCGTTCTTCGCTGAGCCGATCTGGTGGCGCGTCTCTGAGGGATACCCAATCGAGGGTTCGCTCGTCCTGTGGGTCGTCGAGATCGCGGTCGGCATCGCGCTCCTCGCCTGGGTCCTCGCGGCCAGGAGACCGCTGGCCGGACGATGACTTGCGCCAACTCGACGGGCCTCGAGGCCGAGCGGGCGCGGGCGGGCGAGCCGTCACGGTAGACTGCCCCGGATGCCCGAGGCCGTAGCTCGGGCCGGACGAAGAGGATTCCGCGGATGCTCGATGTCGCCCGGCGGCTGGTCCCGGCGCCACTCCTGCAGTGGTACTCCGGCGCCTCGGCTTGGGCGCACCGCAGATCCGTCCAGCGCGCCGTCCTGGCCCTGGCGATCCTCATGGCGGCCGCGGCCTACGTGTACTACCTGCGTAACGTCTACGAAGGCGACGCCTACGGCTACTGGCAGAGCGTCCGCTGGACCGACCTTTACGGCAACGCGATAGCGTCGGGTTCGGCGCCGCAGGGCTACCTCTACTCGCCCGCCTTCGACCAGGTCCTGTGGCCCGTCCTCTCTCTCCCTTGGCTGCTCTTCCACGCCATCTGGCTGGCGCTGCTGACCGCGCTCCTGACCTGGATGGCGCGTCCATGGCTGGCCTGCCTGCTGTTCGCGACGTTCCTGGTGCCCGGCATCGACCTGCTGGCGGTCCCCAGGCACAACCTTTCGAGCGGCAACATCTTCCTGCCTATGGCGCTCGCCGTGGTGGCCGGGTTCCGCTGGCCCTGGACCTATTCGTTCCTGCTCCTGACCAAGGTCACGCCGGGCATCGGTTTGCTGTGGTTCCTGGCCCGGCGGGAGTGGCGCAACCTCTTCGTCGCGCTCGCCGCCACAGGAGCCGTCGTCCTCGTCTCGTTCACATTCTCGTCGAACCTGTGGTTCGACTGGATCGACGTGCTGAGGAGCAACTCGGGCAACGCGGAGCCGAGCTTCGCGATGCACGTGCTCCCGCTCCTACCGCGCCTCGCGATCGCCTCAGTCATGACCGTCGTCGCGGCCCGCTACAACGCCCGCTGGGTGGTGCCGGTCGCGGCCATGATCGCCCTGCCGTACATTCCCGACACCGCCTTGATCATGCTCCTGGGGGTTGTGCCGCTGCTACGTCACGATGCCTGGACCGAGGGTGGCGCCGGCGATTCGAACCTGGCCGGGCAGCCGGCGATCGGGGCCAGCCAGCAGAATCAGAACCGGGGCCCCTTTCGGAGCCCCGGTTCTTCGTGACGGCGTTGAGGGGCGGTAGGGCCCCTCGGGTTGAACGAGGCTAGATGATGCCCGCCATCTCCTGAAGGGTCTGCCAGTTCTGGAGACGGTCCTCCTGGGATCGCTGCAGCTCGACGGAGGGATTGCCCGCCTTGTCGAAGTGCTTCTCGAAGCGGCCCTCGGTCCGGGCGAAGGAGATGAAGTCGAACTGGGTGCCGTCCGGGCTCTTGGTCCAGTCTTCCTTGGTCGCGGGGTTGCCCTGGAGCGAAAGCCGCTCGGAGAGCTTGGTGCCGCGGCGCGGGTCGAAGGTGAAGAGCGGGAAGGCGCGCGAGTCGACCGCGAGCTTCGCCTGGCGGGTAGCCGCATCGTCCGAGATGAGGTGCTCGGGCATGCACGGTGCGTAGGCGATGACGACGGCCGCGCCCGGGTAGGCGTTGGCTTCCATCATTGCCTTGTAGAGATGGTTGATGTTGGAGGCCGCAACCTGGGCGACGTAGGCATCGCCGTGGGCCACCATGATCCGGCCCAGTTCCTTCCGCTTCTCCGACTTGCCGTGCTCGGCCTTGCCGTACGCGGCGAGCTTGGCGACCTGGCCGGTGAACGAAGCGGTCGAAGCCTGGCCGCCGGTGTTCGAATAGGCGCCGGTGTCGAGGACGAGAGCCTTGACGTCCAGGCCCGAAGCGACCATGCGCGACAGCGACTGGAAGCCGATGTCGTACATGGCGCCGTCGCCACCGAAGACCCAAATCCGTCGCTCAGGGTGGCCCGCCTGATCCCAGCGCAGCCGGATGCCCATGGCATCGGCCGGGCCGTTCTCGAACAGCGAGTTGGTCCACGGAACGGTGAACGGGTTGTAGGGGTAGGTGCTGCCGAAGACGCTGTTGCAGCCGGTCTCGGCCACGATGCCCATGCTGTTGGGCCCGTACACCTGGAGCGTGGCCGCCATCAGCATGCGGACGATCGTGCCTTCACCGCAGCCCGAGCACGAGCCCGCGCCGCCGACGAAGCCGAATGCGTTCTCGCCGAGCATGAGGTCCGCGAGGGCCTTCTCATTGCGATATTCGACCGGAGTCGGGGGCAGGGACTTGTAGAACGAGATGTCGCGGCGGTAGCGGTCGAGCGTGCATTCGCCGCTGACGGCTTCGCAGTCGCATTTCTCGAAGGACGTGAGGGCGTTGTGGTCGAGTGCCGCGCACACTTCCACGCACTCCATGCAGCCCTTGCAGTGCATCGGGTCGATGAAGAGACCGAAGTCGGCGCCCTCGATGCCCTTCTTGGCGGGCACGTCGGCGTACTTGGCCGTGTGGACGAAGTGGCTCTTGGCCGTGGTTTCGGCCAGAGTCGGGTTCGGCTGGGTCGCGGCGAACGCGGTGATCGCCTTAGCCAGGGCGCCCTTCGGCTGGGCCGTCGCCATGATGGCGCTGTCCGGGCAGGCGCTGACGCAGGCCATGCAGCCCACGCACTTCTCCGCCTCGAACGCCGGGATCAGCGGCGATAGGGTGCTGAAGTCGCGCACTCCGGCCGTGGCGGGGGCAATGAGGCTGCGCCCCACGTACTCGTCGGACGGAAGCTCGACGTCGGCCACGCCGCGACGGTAGGCATCGATCACGGTCGTGTTGAAGTCCGCGACGTAGGCCTTCTTGTCGAAGCGGTTGGGGGCAATCAGCCCGGGGCCAGGCCCGAGCTTCTGGATGTCGGCAGAAGTAATTGTGTCGGTCATCGCTCGCTCAGTCATCGGATCACCTCAACCAGGACCGGACGAGGTCGCTGCTCGAAATGATGCCGATCGGGGTGGCCGCCTCGTTTGTTACGACGAGACGGTGGACTCGGCGCGCCTCCATCTCCTTGGCAGCCTCTTCGAGAGTGGCTGTTACGGAGATCGTGAGCGCCGGCTTGGTCATGATCTGTCCGACGGCCACACCGGGCCAGTCGGAGACGAGATGCTGGTTTGCTCGAGCCCGGATGAGGTCGGTCTGACTCAGAACCCCAACCAGGGTCCCGGCATCATCGATGACCGGCAGGCCGGTGATCTTGTTGGTGTCGAGGATCCCGGCGGCCTCCGCGAGGGAAGCCGTTTCGGCGATCGAGATTGGGTTGGCAGTCATGACCTCGCCCACGGTCCGAGCATGGTTCATCGAGTGGCCTCGGCCGGAATCTTCCCAGCCGAGGGCCTGCCCTCGGCCGTGATCGCGGCCGTTACGTCGATCACGCCGTCGTACGCACCCTGGATCACTGCCAGGTTCGCGTCGACCACGGCCCCACCCTTCTTGCCGAAGAAGCGGGTGAGGTTCTCCCGAACCGCTTCCATCAGAGCGGGTCGGTCGAGACCGGCGCGCTCTGCAAACGGCGAAACCTTGAGGAACACGCCCACGAGAGCCACGCCCTGCATTCGGATCTCGAGATCCTCGCGGGGCGCGTACTGCTTGGCGAGCGCTGCGGCGTCGAGGGCAAGGAGTCGAAGGTGGCGGGCCTGGATCTCCGCTCGCGTGGCGGGCGGCAGGACCGACCAGATCTCCTCCGGATCGGTCAGCGGGGTCGGCACGAAGATCGTGCCGCCGTCCACGAGACCGGCCAGCGGATTGCCCTGCTTGAACGAGTTGGTGTCGAAGAGAGGCACGAAGTCGACTTCGGTCAGCTCGTTGTGGAGCCGGATCGGCTCCTCGGCGATCGTCAGGAAGTAGGTGGTCGGCAGACCCTTCTTCTCCGAGCCGTAGCGCGGATAGGCCTGGACGTGCAGGTTGAACAGCTCACCGACGGTCGTCGCCACGAGCTTGTTGGTGGTGACGCTGCCGAAGCCGCCGACCGAATGGCCGCGCAGGCTGTAGGCGCCCTTGGGTCGAATGTTGAGCTTGTTGTTGGCCAGCGCCAGCGGGTGGCGGATGCCGAGGTACGACTTGGGGGTCTTCTTGACGGCTTCTTCGTCTGCCATGAGATCGAAGACGGCGCCGAGGTCGCCCGGCTGGATGTCACGCGAACCCAGGCCGCCCGAGGCCGAGATGACTCGCGGCATTGCGGCGCCGTTCATCACCGCGTCGGCGAGGGCCGACTTGAGCTCGCGGGTCAGCGGGTTGTCCGCTGCCGCCGGCTCGTCGGTTCGCTCGACCACGGCCACAACCTTAGCCTTGCCGACCGCCTTGGCCAACAGAACGGCCGGGAACGGGCGGAAGCTCGTGACGGTCACGCAACCGACCTTGCGGCCCTGGTCGCGATACGCGTCGACGACCGCGAGGGCGGTATCCGCCATGGTCCCCATCGAGACCATGATGTAGTCGGCGTCGTCGGTCCGGTACGAGTCGATCAAGCCGTAGTGGCGGCCGGTGAGGGCTTCCCACTCGGCCATGGCCCGCTCGGCGATCTCGACAAGGTGGTCGTACCAGGCACGCTGCCCGATCCGGCCCTTCATATAGGAGTCCTGGTTCTGGACCACGCCCGACATGAGCGCGTCGGCGGGATCGAAGAGATCGCGCACGGTGACGCGCGGATCGCCCACAAAGCGCTTGAGGAGCTCGTCCTCGGGCAGGTTCACGTTCTCGATGGTGTGAGTGGTCAGGAAACCGTCCTGAGCCACGAACCAGGGAGTCTCGCTGTCCTCGGCGACGCGGCGGGCGATGGCAGTGAGGTCCGCCGCTTCCTGGCAGTTGCGGGCGAAGAAGATGCCCCAACCGCAATCCGCCACACCCATCACGTCGTCGTGGCCGGCGTGGATATTGAGGCTCTGGCTGGTCAGAGCGCGGGCCCCGATGTGGAAGACGGCAGGCAGGCGCTTGCCGGCGATGACGTACAGGACTTCCTTCATCAGGATGAGTCCCTGTCCGGCGGTGAAGTTCGTGACTCGGCCACCCGCCAGGGCAAAGCCCTCAGCGGCTGAGGCGGAGGAATGCTCCGACTCCGGCTCGATGAACTTCAGGTGTGTGCCCCACAGGTTCGGGGTGCCGTTGGCGACGGCAACCTGGTAGACCGCCGCCATGGTCGTGGACGGTGTGATCGGGTAGGCGCAGGCGCCGTCGCTGATCCGCGTCTCGACATAGGCGATGGCCTCCGAGCCGTCGATGATGGCTGGAATGCCTGGGAATTCGGGCGTCGGCGTATTCGTCACGATGGTCGGTTCACTCAATGCGCGCAGCTGGCGGGCCAGCGCGCTTCCGTCCAAATGCTTGAGCAAGGTGCCGCCGATCCCGCTGGCAACCGCCTCGCGCTGCTCGTCCGCATGCCAGTAGGAAGCTAGCACGGCGATCCGACCCGCGGGGATCAGATCGCGCAGAGCCGCAGCCATTGGCCGCCAGCCCCCCGTGACGTCGGCATCGAGCAGCACCACGTCCGGCCGGGCAGCCGCGGCCTCACGCGCTGCGGATTCACACGACGCCTGAGCGACGATGAAGCCATGGCGCGAGAGGTGGTCGCAGAGGGCCTCGGTGGCGGCTCGGTGCTGACTGACGATGAGCAGTCTGCGCAGGGGTATCTGGGAGTCGGCGAGCATGCTCATAGGGTGCGCCCAGGGGCCTTCTACCCGTAGCGACAGGGCTCCCTAAGACCGGGGGCCATATGGCCCGCGGAGGCACGGGCTGGGATAGGAGGCGCCTGTCCCAACGGGTAGGTTCCACGCGGCGGCGGGTGGGCGGTGCGGGGCGATTCGGGCCGGGCATCCGGGCCCTTACGGACCGCCCCGGACACCGTCCCGGCGGGGGTCGACATGCCCACCGGGGAGGGCCATTCGGCACTGCGCAGCCGCTCCGCGGGCCCGCAGACTTCTGCGCGTGACGAACGCCGGAGGGGACGCCCGGCGTTCGTCCTTTTTAACGCCCGCCAGCAGGCGGCGCACTCCGTTGTTGGCTGCGCTGACCTCGGGGCGGCGGGGCTGGCCTCTCAGATATGCACACAGCGACTGCTATCCAACGGCGCCTCTTCGGATTCGGCACCCGGCCGGTCGAACCAATCTTCGGGGCGGATCGGCTGAGCGTGGAGCCTCCACCTCGAGGCCATGTCGACCATCTGACGGGGCAGTCGGAAGAGCCCGAGGCTCGATAGTAGTCACCCCGTGGATAGACGATACGCTGCCGAGCAGGTTCGCAGCCACGGCGGCCACCTGCCGGCTGGATTTCAGTTCGACAGCGGGCGCCAGAGTCGCGTGGGCTCGACGTCCCAGACCAGCCGCGATCGCGCCTAGAACGCCACTCCGTCCGCGGCCAGGACCAGGCGAATGGCCTCTGCGGCAGTAGCCGCAACGAGGGTCGTTGCGAAGTCGAGCGCGGTCCACTCCTGCCCGCGGTGTATCCAGACGCTCCGCGCCCCGATCGCAACGGCCCCCGCGAGATCTCCGCCTTCGGCGGGTGCGGTGCGGACCACGCTACAGCTCGTGGTACTTCTTCGCGTAGGCGGTGAGCTCGTCGCGGAAGTCCGGATGGGCGATTGCGATCAGGCGTTTGGCTCGCTCGCGGAACCCCTGGCCGAAAAGCTGGGCCACTCCGTACTCGGTCACGATGGTGCGCACGCTCGAGCGGGTCACGGTGACGCCGGCGCCGTCATACAGCTCCCAGGTGATGCGCGAGACCTTCCCGTCGGCAGTGGTAGATGGCAGGGCGATGATCGCCTGCCCCTCCGGCGCCAGGGACGCGCCGCGGGTGAAGTCCATCTGCCCGCCGACGCCGCTGTATATGCGATGCCCAAGGGAGTCGGCACAGACCTGGCCGGTGAGGTCCACTTCGATCGCTGAATTCACCGCCGTCATGCGCCGCTGCTTGCGGATCGTGGCCGTGTCGTTCGTGTAGTCCACGCCACGCAGCTCGAGCATCGGGTTGCCGTCGACCCACTTGTACAGGCCCGGCGATCCCATCATGAACGCGGCCACCACCTTGTGTGGGTCGAGCGTCTTGGCGCTGCAGTCCACCGCCCCCTTCTCCACCAACTCCACCAACGGGTCCGTGAACATCTCGGTGTGCACGCCGAGGTGCTTCTTGTCCGCGAGACACATGCCTACCGCCGTCGGGATGGCCCCGATGCCCATCTGGAGCGTGGCTTCGTCGGGGATCAGGTCCGCGACGTATTCGCCGATCCGGCGCTCTGTGTCGCTGATCTCGCCCGGCGTGTAGACGTAGGGCGGCTGCTCGACCTCGACCGCCAAGTCTATCTGGTTGACGTGCACGTAGCTGTCGCCGCAGGTGCGCGGCATAGACCTGTTGAACTGGGCGATGACAGTCCTGGCGCATCGGATCGCCGTTTGCATCGATTCGACCGACGTTCCCAGCGAGCAGAAGCCGTGCTCGTCAGGTGGCGTCATGTTGGCAAAGACAGCGTCCAGCGGAAGCAGGCCGCTCTCCATCAGCAGCGGCACGTCGGACAGTTGGACCGGGATGAACTCGGCTCGCCCAGCGTTGATCGCGTCCCGAGCATTTGGCCCAATGAAGAGCGCCCTGTGGAAGAGGTGGCCCTGCATTTCTGGGGCAAGATGCGGATGCGGGCCTTCGCAGTGGAGGTGAACGACCTTGACGTCCTCCAGCTGCGGAGCCCGGCGGCACAGGGCGTCGAGGAGCACCGACGGCGCGGCGGCGGCGCAATGGACGTATATCTGCTGGCCTGACTCGATCCCGGCGACTGCCTCATCGGCGCTGACAATGAGCATGCGTCGACTCTATGCGGTCCGAATAGGCGCACGAGAGCCGAACGGCAGCATTTCCGCCGATAGGGCTAGAGGCCGTACACCTTGCGAGCGAAGGCCGACAGTTCGTCGCGGAAGTCGGGATGGGCGATGGCGATCAAACGCTTGGCCCGTTCTCTGAAGCTCTGACCGAAGAGATCCGCGACGCCGTACTCCGTGACCACGTAGCGGACGTGCGAACGAGTTGTCGTCACGCCCGCCCCTTCCTTCAGGGCCATGGTGATCCGCGAGACCTTGCCATCGGAGGCAGTGGAGGGCAGGGCCATGATCGGTCGGCCTTCTTCGGCGAGCGAGGCGCCACGGACGAAGTCCATCTGGCCACCCACGCCGCTGTACATCCGGGTCCCGATGGAGTCGGCGCAGACCTGGCCAGTGAGATCGATCTCGATCGCGGAGTTGATGGCGGTCATGCGCCGCAGCTTGCGGATGACGGACGTGTCGTTCGTGTAGTCGACCTGTCGCATCTCGACCATCGGGTTGTTGTCCACGAAGTCGTATAGGCGCTTGGTGCCGACCATGAAGGTGACCACGATCTTGCCGCAGTCGATGTCCTTGCGCTGGCAGGTCACCACACCACGCTCCACCAGGTCCACCAGGACATCCGTGAACATCTCCGTATGGATGCCCAGGTCCTTCTTTTCGTGGAGGAACTGGCACACGGCAGCTGGGATGGCGCCGATGCCCATCTGAAGACAGGCCTCGTCCTGGACCAGGTCCGCCACGTATTCGCCGATGTGACGCTCCACGTCGCCGATCACGGGGTCCGCGTGCTGGTAGGGCGGCGCGTCGACCTCAACTCCGAGATCGATGTCGCTCACGTGAACGAAGCTGTCGCCAAGCGTTCTTGGCATCGACTTGTTGAGCTGGGCGATGACGACCTTGCTGCAGCGGACCGCCGTGATGACAGTGTCCACCGCGGTTCCGAGCGAGCAGAAGCCGTGAGCGTCCGGCGGGGTCACGTTGATGAAGCAAACGTCGAGCGGCAGGACTCCGCGCTCGAACAGGAGCGGGATCTCCGAGAGGAAGACGGGGATGAACTCCGCGCGGCCTTCGTTGACGGCCTTGCGCACGTTCGCTCCCATGAACAGCGCGCGATGGCAGAAGTGGCCGGCCATCTCCGGAGCCACGTGTGGCGCCGGCCCCTCGATGTGCATGCTGACGACATTCACGTCCTGGAGCTCGGGCGCTCGCGCAACGAGGGCCTCCAGGAGCACCTCGGGCACGGCAGCGGAGCCCTGCAGGAAGATCTGCTGGCCGGACTTGATCCCGGAGACCGCCTCTTGGGCGCTGACGATACGCATGACGGGGAGTTTACGGGGCACAGTCGCCGAGGGGAGGGCCAATGCGACGTATCGGAGGGCCGGGCGGCC
>PLNK01000061.1 GCA_003142755.1 Chloroflexota bacterium
AGTTCCAGGTCCGCGGCATCTAGTCCGCCACTCAGCGACGGGGCGGGCGTCTTCGGACGCTCGCCCCGTTTTCGTCAGGTGGACGGCGCGAGCGGGCCGAATGCCTCGCGCATCGTGGCGACGTCGATCTTGGTCATGCGCAGCATGGCTTCCATTGCGCGGCGCGCCCCGTCGCGGTCCGGGGAGCCCAGCATCTCACCGAGCTGGCGCGGGATGACCTGCCACGAGACGCCGAATCGATCCTTCAGCCAGCCGCACTGGCCTGGCGATCCGCCGTCTGCGATCAGGGCACTCCACAGTCGATCTACCTCGGCCTGGTCCTCGCAATCGATGACGAAGGAGACGGCCTCGGTGAATGGGAACTGAGGGCCACCGTTGATGCCGGTGAACCGCTGGCCGCCGACCGTGAAGTCGACCATCAGGGCAGCGCCTTCCGGCGTGCTGGGGTTGTCCGCCGGGGAGCGCCAGATGTTCTCGATCCGGCTGTCCGGCAGGAGGGAGACGTAGAACTTCGCCGCCTCCTCCGCATTGCCGTCGAACCAGAGGTTCGGTGTGACCTTGACCATCCTTGGTCCTCCCGCGAGTTCGTGTTGGTCTCGAAGCATACGGATGACAGGCGTCAATCCGGGCGCTGTCTCACGGAGTGGCGGCTAGCAGGTGACGTGAAGGATCGCGTAGACGTCGGCCGGGTCCAGGTCGGCGAGCTGGCGGCAGGCCTCGAGCGTCGGCATGGCCTCGATGGCGATCCCCCGCCGTTCCGCTTCCTCGCCAATTTCACGGGCGATCGGGAGTTGGCCGCGGGCGCCCGTGCCGATGATGAGCCGCTTGCCGCCCCACGGGATCTGCTCGGCGGCCGAGAGCGGCGTGTGGCGCGCCCGACCCTTGAGTGCCTTCGACGGGCCCTTGTCCCGCTTCCGGATCTCGCCGCCCTCGATCACTACGTCGCGGTGGTAACGCTTGCCCTCGATCTCGAGCTCGCCAAACGCCACCAGCTCAGCCTTCATGGCCCGATTCTCTCACTCGACGTCGAACTCGCCCCGGCCCGGAGCGGCGGCGTCACTGCCCGAGACGGCGGCGATGCGAGCCTCGCTGCTCAGGCAGCGTCCGGGATCTGATCCACGATCAAACGGCGGCCGTGAGACGACGCGGTGAGGGCGGCCAGCAGTCGCGAAAAGCGGCTGCCATCGGGGGATTCGAGCGAAGCGCACTCGAGCCAGATCCCCTCGGCCCGAGCGACTGCGATCATCGGCTCGCCGCAGGCGCAGAACGGAGTCTCGCGCTCGGCATGCTCCATACGATCGATGGCATTCCAGTTGTCAATCATGGCGATTACCTTCTTGCTTGGATACGATCCGTTCCGTATCATAGCAACGTGGTCGACATTAATCAAGACGCTCCGTCTCGCAACTCGGTCGCAACCACCGTGGCCAAGATCGTCGGTGGGCTTCATAGGGGTCGGCCGCGCAGCGACAAGGTCCATCGAGCCATCCTCGATGCGGCCAAGGAACTGCTGATCAGGGACGGCTATACGCGCCTGCGGCTGGAGCACGTGGCGGCGGCCGCCGGCGTAGGCAAGGCCACCATCTACCGCCGCTGGCGATCGAAGGAAGAGCTGGCCCAGGCGCTGCTGGCGGATCTCGCTGCTCCGCATATCGCCATCGAAGAGACCGGCGACACGCGCCAGGAGATGCTCGCGGCGGTGGTGAATCCGATGCGGGCCCTGACCGAGACCGAATTCGGGCCCGTCATTCGGGCCCTGCTGTCGCAGATTGCAGGCAACCCGCTGCTGGGAGATCCGTTTCGGGCCACGGTCGTTCAGGCCCGGCGGAACGAAGTCGCCTGCCTGATCGCCCGCGGGATCGAACGCGGCGAGCTGTGCCCGGACGCCGATGCCGAGATCGCCACCGAGCTGCTGGTCGGCCCGGTCTACTTCAGGTTCATCTTTGGCGGGGCTCTCGATCAGGCGTTTGCCGAGCGAATCGTCGACAACGTCATGCGCGGCTACGCGACCTGACATGCAGACCGCCACCTTGCCAGGCATTGCGTCCGTTCGAGGCAGATGCGAGTGACGCGCCGCGCACTGATGCTCTTTGGGGTCATGGCCGTGATCTGGGGCATCCCGTACCTGTTCATCAGGGTTGCCGTCGCCGAGATATCGCCGGCAACGCTGGTCTTCGCCCGAACGACGATCGGGGCCCTGGTCCTGCTGCCGGTCGCGCTGTTTCGGACCGACATCCGGTCGGCCCTGGCGCGCTGGCGCTGGGTGGTCGCCTTCGCGGTGATCGAGATGGGGCTGCCATGGCTGTTGCTCGGTACCGCGGAGCAGCAGATCTCGAGCTCGCTGGCCGGCCTGCTGGTGGCGGGAGTACCGTTGGTCGCGACCGTCGTCGCGGTGGCCACCGGCGGTCGAGATCGGATCGGCGCCGGCGGCGTTGTCGGTCTCCTGATCGGCCTCGCCGGGGTCGCGGCGATCGTCGGTGTCAACCTCGGTTCGTCGAATGTGGCGGCGCTGGTCGAGCTCGCCCTCGTCGTCGTCGGCTATGCGGTGGGGCCCGCCATCCTTGCTCGGCGGCTGGGCGGGCTGTCGAACGTGGCGGTGATGGCGCTCTCGCTGTCGCTGTGTTCGCTCGTGTATGCGCCCGTGGCCGTCCTGCAGCGGCCCGCGACCATGCCCAGCGCGGCCGCCTTCGGCGCGGTCGCGATCCTCGGTCTGGTGTGCACCGCGGCCGCATTCCTGCTCTTCTGGGCCCTGATCGAGGAGATCGGACCCGTGCGAGCCACGGTGATCACCTACTTGAACCCGGCGGTCGCGACGCTGCTGGGAGTCGCGGTGCTCAATGAATCGTTCACGGCCGCGATGGGCCTCGGGTTTGGGCTCGTGATCCTGGGCTCCGTTCTTGCCACCCGGCCGGCCGGCGCAAGGCTGCCGTGGCGGTCCAGACGGTCGCTGCCATCGGAGGCGGCGGGCACCTAGCGGGAGATGTGCAGGACGCGCCCCTCGGTGACGAAGCCGACTCGACCGTAGAGGCGCTCCTCGGCGTCGTTGGCCATCAGGAACAGGTTCACTGCCCCGGCCTCGCGGGCGGTGTCGGCCAGCCGGTCGACAACAGCCGCTGCAATGCCGCGGCGCCGATAGGCGGGTCGCACGCCGATGGATGTGAGTTCCGTGACGCCGTCGATGATCGGCGAGTACTCACCGGCGCCCGCGGCGATGTGGTCATCTCGCATCCGAGCGAGAACCGCTCCGCCCCCCGACGCCAGCAAGCGGCGAAGGGACACGACCTCGTGTTCGTCCGGCTCGGACGGATCGTCGTAGGCCTCGTGCTGCACCACTCGAAGTGCCAGCAGATCTTCGGCGCTCACCGGCGCAATGAGTTCGACTTCCGCGGACCCGGGTGCCCGGTCCGTGGCGGGATCGAAGCCCATGAGGGCCACGCGGTGTTCGACCCCGAAGCCGGCCGAGAGGAGCCTCGGTTCCACGGCAGGTGCGAGATCGCTCACGTACTCGAGGCGCGGTTTCCGCGACCGCCGCTCGTAGGCGTCGATGAGCGCGGCCACTTCCCCATCGGAGGGCGTGGCGCCGTCGTCCGGTATCGCGTAGTTGAAGAAGGGATTGGCGTCGTGCGGCGAGAAGGACGCCAGGAACGGACCGATCTGCTCGCATTCCCTGCCCCGACGCACGGAGGCACGCAGGAACGCATGGATGGCGGCGGATTCCAAGTAGAAACCTCCTGGGTCAGTCCTGACTAACGAGCCACGGACGATACCAGTGAAGTCTCATGGACGCGATCCGGGGTCAGCGGGCCACGTCCCGGCTGCGCATACCCCAACCACCGATCAGCAGTCCGCCCGCGGCGAGCGCAATGCACGCCACGACGCCCGCGGGGTCCCATACGCCCACCATCGGCTGCCCCAGGTGGGCAGTCAGCGCAAGCTGATGAATCCAGTCGGGCAGTTGCAGGGCCGGCACGATGAGATCGATGAGGTACATGACCACCACCAGCAGAGCGACGCTCTCGGCGGCTACGGAAGTCCGCCAGCCGCCGACGGCGAAGCCCACACCCGCCAGCGCAGCGGCATAGAGCCCCAGCGTCGTCGTGCCAACCATCGGCGTTATCGCGTCGCTCCCGGCGCTCATCGCCCCGATGCCGATCGCGACGGCCATGATCACCGTCATCACCACGATGGCGCCGTACACGCCGAGCCCACTGCTGATGGCCCAACGGCTACGAGCGAGCGGCGTGGATAGCAGCATCTCGAGCCTGCCCGAAGATTCGTCGGAGGCCCAGCCCGAAACCAGGGTGCTGGCCGCGAACCCGACGACGATGAACGCCAGCGAGATCAACAGCTGGAGCAGCCCTCCTGCCGTGGCAACGTTGAAGTTCGGGAAGATCGTGTCGAACGTCTTCTGGAGATCCGGCGAGTTGCCAAACGAGTCGGCCAGCGAGCGGCTCGCCCCCGCCATCGCCAGTCCGAAGATCCCGAGTCCGATAGCCCAAGAGATGGCCACGGGCAGGCGCTCGCTGAACGATCGGCTCAGCGGGCCACCCAGACCTCGAAGGGCACGGGGCGTGTTCGGAGTACGGATTGACATCGACGCGCCGAGGTCACGCCGCACGAAGGCCTCGAGCCCAACGGCGAGCAGCACGATCGCGATGACCGCCGTGAACGCCAGGGAGCCCCAGTCGTACTCGCCGCCGAGCGGGACGTGGTTGTTCGTCCAGGCCCACGGGGTCAGGTCGGCTGGGATGCGGAATGCAGGCACCGTTGCCGCATAGCCGTTGAGGATCCAGCCGGCGAACAGCGCCGCGCCGGCGATCCCCGCGGCCGGGCCCCGCCCGATGAACGGGGAGAGAACGAGGGCCAGCCCGCCGAACACGAGCGCCACCAGCCCGATCCAGAGGGCGAAGCCGACGGCGGCCTGGGGCGGGATCGCGTCCTCCGGCAGCTTGCCGAAGAGCGCCGCGGTCAACCACCCGGCAAAGGCCATGATGACCAGCACGAGTGTCATCACGGTCAGATGTGCGGCCAGCTTCTCGAACGCGATGCGGCGCTTGCCGAACGGCGATACCGCCACGAACTCCAGGCTGCCGCGCTGGGCCTCGCCCGCCAGCGTCGACGACAGGGCCAGGATGGACCACAGCGAGGCGATGATCAGGAAGACGGGCCCGTACTTCCACGAGATGTAGCCGCCCAGAGTTCCGACGTTGACCGGCTTGCCCGCCACGCCCGCGGCCACGGATCCCAGATCGTGGGCCATCCGGACGATGTCCTCGCGGGCACTCGACGAAGCAAATACCTGCGGAATCGCGGCCCCCACCACGAACATGACGCCGCCGAGAAGGCCGGCCATGACGATGAAAGAGAGCCGAGAGTCGCGCATAGTCTTGGCATAGATGCTGCCGAGGCCGTAGACGCGACTCCAGGGCCGGACATGGCGCGCTGGCATTCGCATCCGCGCGGGAGTTGCGTCGGCTGTCACGGTCGGTTACCTCGCAGGTTCGCTGTACTGCGCCAGGAACGTCTCTTCGAGGCTGGGTTCGCGCGAGACGAAGTCGGCCAGCTCGAAACGCGCCGCGGCCTTGACGACGGGAGCGATGGGGCCGGTCACGTGCATGCGGAGGACGTGGTCCTCGGCAACGACCCCGGTTACGCCGGGGATCTTCTCGAACTCCGCGGCCTGGACCGGGCCCACGAAGCGGAGCTCCACCTGATGTGCGGCGAGGTCGCGCAGGGCGTCCACGCGGTCGACCATGACGATTCGTCCTTCGCGAATGATCGCCACGCGATCGCAGGACTTCTCGGCCTCGGAGAGCACGTGGCTCGAGAGGAATACGGTCCGACCCTCGCCTACGGCCTCACGCAGTACCGCGAAGAACGTCTGCTGCACGAGCGGGTCCAGGCCCGCCGTGGGTTCGTCGAGGACCAGCAGGTCGGGCTTGTGCTGGAGGGCGGCGACGAGGCCGACCTTCTGCTTGTTGCCCTTCGAGTACTCCTTGAACTTGCGCGACGGATCCAGGTCGAAGCGCTCGATGAGCGAGGCCTGATAGGCCAGGTCGACTCCGCCCCGCAGATTGGCGAAGTACTCGAGGGTATCGCCGCCGGTCATCCGGTCATAGAGCGTGAACTCGCCGGGCAGGTAGCCGATCCGCCGGTGGATCGCGACCGGGTCGACCGTAGTTTCGATGCCGAAGACCGACGCCTTGCCGCTCGTCGGCCGGATGAGGTCGAGCAGGACGCGAATGGTCGTGGTCTTGCCGGCGCCGTTGGGACCCAGGAAGCCGAAGACCTCACCCTGCTCCACGACCAGATCGACATCGACGATGCCCCGATGGGAGCCATAGGACTTCGTAAGCTTCTCGGTCTCGATGATGGCGACCATTGATGCTCCTTTTGCGGCGGCTCGGCGTCAGCCGAACCATAAGCGCATGGTCTTGCGGTCCAGGCTCGGCCAGGACCCCGGAGGAAGCCCGAGCACGCGCTCGAAGGCCTCGGCATGAGCGGCGAGCGTGCACTCGACATCGCGGAAGGAGATGGCGCCCGCCCGGCGCGCGAGGAACAGCCGGATGGCGATCTCGTTGGTGCCGAGGAGAAGCGCCACCAGGACCCCGGCGGTGTGCTCAGCCGAGGTGATCGTGAACACGCCCTCGGCCTTGCCCTGACCGATGACCGTCGCCAACAACGGTGTCAGCCTGGCCTGGACGCCACGTCGAAGGTGGTCTCGAACGATGGCGTTGGCGTCCGAGAACCAGACGCGCAGGAGTTCGATCATCAGATCGGTTCGCTCGCCCTTCCACTGTGCGAGCGAAGTGAACAGACCCGTGAGCTTCTCGACGGCTCCGAGCTCCGGGTCCATCGCGATGGGCGTCATCGTCACGGTGGCTGCGTCGACCATCCGATCCACGACGGCCGCGAGCAGGGATTCCTTCGAATCGAAGTAGTGATAGAAGGCACCTTTCGACGCCCCCACCTCGGACAGGATCTCCTCGACGCTCAGCTGCTCATAGCCTTTGGTTCGGATGAGGCGCTGGGCGGCATCGATGAAGGAGTCTCGGCGCAGGGCGTAGGCGGTTGGATCGAGCGTGCGGGCCACTGACGTCCAAATAACAAACCGACCGTCGGTCTTACATTGGCACGATCCGAGTCTGACGTCAAGACGGCCTGTCTCCGGCGTTCGAATCGGCTTCGTCGCGCACTGCATGCCAATTCACGACCGCGGCCGCGTCGAGGCTGCGTGTGGCGCGAGCCACGATGCTGCCCCGCGGCAGCCGATTCGCCGTTGGAACTCCGACCAACGCAACCGCGAGCGTCAGAATAGCCGCCGATCTACGTAATTTGCCCCACTTGTAGGTAGTACTTCGGATTGACGTCTACGACTACTCTCGTCAACGTTCCCGCGTTTCCCGTGCCTACTCAGAGAAAGGAGGAGTTCTTAAGTGTCTCTGAATTCACTGGAACGCCCTGTGGACGGAACATCAAGAGGTGTCCGACGCAGGTTGGCATGGAGCCTGGCGCTCCCTCTGGCCGTAGCTTCGGTAATGGTGTCGTCCGGTGCCGCCACAGCCGCGCCGCCACCAGCTCAGCCGGACTTTGGCCCGAACGTCGTCGTCATCGACCCTAGCATGACGACGAGCCAGATCCAGGCGACCGTCGACGCGATCTCGACGCAGCAGATCCCCGATGGCTTCGGCAACGGCCGATACGAAATCGCGTTCAAGCCCGGCACGTACGGCGCCGACAAGCCGCTGAACTTCCGGATCGGCTACTACATGGACTTCGCCGGCCTGGGAGCTATGCCCACCGACGTGGTCATCAATGGCACGATCGACGCCTACAATCAGTGCGACTCCGGTGGCAGCTGCGTCGCCAGCAACAACTTCTGGCGCTCGATCTCGAACCTGACCATCAACGTGGCGGGCAAGAGCGACTGCCAGAGCGGTGAGTTCTGGGCAGTCTCACAGGCCACGTCCATGCGGCGGGTCTATGTCAACGGCTACACCACGCTCATGGACTACTGCAGCGGCCCGTCCTACGCCAGCGGCGGCTTCATCGCCGACTCGCAGATAGGCGGCTACACCACCGTCGGCACCCAGCAGCAGTGGCTGACCCGCAACAGCAGCCTGAACGGCTGGAGCAACGGCGTCTGGAACGAAGTGTTCGCCGGCGTCACGGGCGCCCCGGCCCAGAACTTCGGCGTTAGCGGCGGCGTGTACACGACCCTCGCGACCAATCCCGAGTCGCGTGAGAAGCCGTTCCTATACCTCGACTCGAGCGGCAAGTACAACGTCTACGTCCCGAGCGTTCAGTTCAACTCCTCGGGCACGACATGGTCCGCCGGCCAGACCCCGGGCCGCTCACTCCCGATCAGCGACTTCTTCGTCGCCAAGCCCACCGACAGTGTCCAGACGATCAACCTCGCTCTGGCCAAGGGCAAGAACCTGATCTTCACTCCGGGTATCTACAACTTCAACCGAACCGCCTTCGTCACCCGACCCGACACCATCGTGATGGGCCTGGGCCTGGCGACGCTCACGTCCCAGAACGGCGCCACGCCGATGGTGGTTGGCGACGTCAAGGGCGTTGAGATCTCAGACCTGATCTTCGACGCCGGTCCGGTCAACTCGCCCGCTCTGCTGACGATCGGCTCACCGCTGGGCAGCCTGCTGCCCGCCGGAGCGCATGGCTTCAGCGACCCCAACGATCCGACCACTCTGTCTGACGTCTACCTCCGCATCGGCGGCGCCCACGTCGGCAAGACGACCGTCGCCCTCGTCGTCAACTCCAACAACGTCGTCATGGACAACATCTGGTCCTGGCGTGCCGACCACGGCAACGCTGGCACAGTCGGCTGGACGATCAACACGGCCGACACGGGCCTGCTCGTGACCGGCAACAACGTCACGGCCACGGGTCTGTTCGTGGAGCACTACCAGAAGGACGAGACGATCTGGGCCGGCCAGAACGGCAAGATCATCATGTTCCAGAATGAGATGCCCTACGACCCGCCGACCCAGGCCGCCTGGACTCAGCATGACGGCACGCTCGGCTACCCGGCCGTCCACGTCCTCAACAACGTCAAAACCTTCCAGGCCTGGGGCATGGGCAGCTACAGCTACTTCAACCAGGGCGTGAACATCTACGCCGCCAACGGGTTCGTGGTTCCCACCAAGCTCGCGGCTGGCAGCGTCCAGGATTCGCTCACGATCTTCCTCTCCACCGCCGGCTTTGGCGGCATCCAGAACGTGATCAACGGAGTTGGCGGATCGTCGACCATCGCCAATCCCGACGCCGTGGTTCCGGTGGTGAGCTACCCGTAGCTCGACCATGATGACGAGGCTCGTCTGAGGACGAACCTCGTTCCGTTCACCTGACCTCCACGGTCAACGCGACCGCCCGGCCACCGGCCGGGCGGTCGCGTTCTCTAGCCCAAGCCCACCTCCGCAGACCACCTCCGCCGCCGAGCCGCCTCGGGGATTGCGGCAGGCGGCACGCCGGGGAGAGATTGGCGGGGTGGGCCGGCAGCGATGCCAGAATGCCGTCCCAGGTCTGCCCTACGGGGCGACAGTCAGCAGCCGACCAGGCCCAAGGAGGCGTGCGATGGATGCCGTGGCAATTACTACCAACAAGCCGGCGTGGATCGACCTCTCGAGTCCAGATCCCGCGGCGTCGGGCGAGTTCTACTCGAAGCTCTTCGGCTGGCAGCTCCAGGCGAGCCCCAATCCTCAATACGGCGGGTACGTTGTGGCCCAGGTCGGTGGCAAGGACGTCGCCGGCATCGGACCCAAGATGATGGCGGAGGCACCGACGGCCTGGAGCATCTACATCGGCACGAACGATGCCGACGCTCTGTCGGCGAAGATCCAGGCGGCCGGTGGCAAGGTCATCGTCCCAACGATGGACGTGGGCGATCAAGGCCGCATGGCCGTCTTCCAGGATCCCGCCGGTGCATTCATCTCGGCCTGGCAACCCAGGGCTATGACCGGCTTCCGCACGAACGTACCGGGCAGCTTCGGTTGGGCGGAATTGAGCGCCCGCGGCATTGGGAAGGTCGTCCCGTTCTATGCCGCCGTCTTCGGCTGGGGCTCCAAGCAGAGCGAGATGGGCGAGGGGCAGCCGCCGTATACGGAGTTCCTCCTGGGCGGCGACAGCATCGCCGGCGGGATGGAGATGAACCCGATGGTTCCCGCCGGGGTTCCAAACTACTGGCTGGTCTACTTCAAGGTCGGCGACGTAGACGCCTCGTTCCGCAAGGCCATCGAGGCCGGGGCGAAGGAGATGCTGGCGCCGATGGACTTCGCGGGCGGTCGGTTCGCGATCCTCAGCGACCCCCAGGGCGCAACGTTCGGCCTGTTGAAGACAAATCCGCGCTAGACGGCCGGGCCACACCGCGGAACGCAACTCCCGCTGTGGCATCGGGCTGACGGAGCGCCGCGCCGAATACCGACGCGCAACACGAACGGGCTTACCTCACAGAGGTAGGCCCGTTTCGATTCGGGCGGCACATGGGACGAAACATGGGCAACCTGACCTATTTATACGGCCGCACAACAAATACCAGAATGCCAGGATGTCGCAACGCGGCTCGTTCGAGAAGGAGGAGAGGTCCTATGCAGTCACAGGTATCCATACGCATGCGACGACTCGGGTTCGCCCTTGTCGTCGGACTGGCCGGCACGGTCGTTGGGCTGGTAGGCACTCCCCAACACGCCACCGCAGCTGTCGGCGCGCCGCCCGCCGGCTTCACTCTGACGTGGAGCGACGACTTCACAGGCGCTGCCAACACCGGGGTCAACACCGCCAACTGGCTCTATGACACCGGGCCCGGGAGCAACTTCGGCACCGGCGAGATCGAGACCATGACCAACAGCACGGCCAACGTCTACCAGGACGGCGCCGGGCACCTCGTCATGAAGGCGATCCACACCGGCACCAACCCGACCGCGGGCTGGACGTCGGGCCGGATCGAGACGCAGGCCGCGACCTTCGGCGCCCCCGCGGGCGGCGTCGTGCGTATGGAGTCGATGATCCAGCAGCCGAACGTGACCACGGCCAACGGCCTGGGTTACTGGCCGGCCTTCTGGATGCTCGGCGCACCGCTCCGCAGCGGCATCGGCTGGCCGACTTCGGGTGAGATCGACATCCTCGAGGACATCAACGGACTCAGCCTCGTCTACGGCACGCTCCACTGCGGCACCGCCAGCGGTGGGCCTTGCAACGAGACCAGCGGTCGCGGCAGCGGCGCGGTTGCCTGCAACGGCTGCCAGACCGGCTACCACGACTACGCAGTCGAGATCGACCGCTCGACTTCGCCGGAGCAGATCCGCTGGTACCTCGACGGC
>PLNK01000020.1 GCA_003142755.1 Chloroflexota bacterium
AATAGCACCTGGGTCTCCAAGTGGCTACGGCAGGCTCGCACGATCCGGTGGATGCGGCCTCATCCGGTACGACCAGACCCTGGCAGCCATGGACAGCCGCACGACAACCAAGTACAAGATCCGCGTTCGAGGCCTCTTGAGCGACAGGTTGCTCAGCGCCTTCCCCGAGATGGATGCCCGAATTCGCAATCACGAGACGGTGCTGACCGGCGAACTGCCGGACCAGTCCGCGCTCCATGGCGTTCTCGGCCGGATCGAAGCGCTCGGCCTCGAGTTGCTTGACGTCCGGTGCGCCAGGCCGCGAACGGATGCGCAGCCCCGGAACTTCCGAAGTTGAAGGGGGACCGTGCTCGAGGGCCGGGCCATTCGGTGAATCGCAACTGGGAGATCTATCGGTGAGCGAAGTCGGCACGGACGAGCGGACCTGTCACCCGAGTGAGCACTCAAAGGCAGTAACGACCGTCGGGCCGGTCAATGCAGCGCCGGCGACGAGGGGAGACGAAGCCATCCTGCTAGTAGATGACGACGATGCGGTTCGTGCATTCACCCGGCGGGTGCTGACCGCCCAGGGCTATGCGGTCTTCGAAGCCTCATGTGGAAGCGAGGCGCTGGCGCTCGCCGCAGCCTACGCGGCGAAGATCGATCTGCTCGTGACGGACCTCGTGATGCCCGGTCTCGACGGTCACACTCTGGCCGAGCGGCTTCGCTCATCCAGGCAAGACCTGCCGGTCCTGTATGTATCGGGGTTCCCTGGGAACCACCTTGACGAGGCGGCGCTGGCGTCGGAGCGCGTGGACTTCCTGCCCAAGCCGTACAGCGTCGACGCCATTGTCCGTGCGGTGCGATCGGTGATCGACGAGAGGCCCTGATGGCACGAAGGTCGGTCACTTACCCATGGCCTCCCCGTCTCCCCCCTCGGCGGGGAGGCCATCCCCAACATGGGCGGTGATTCCTCATCAGGNNGACATTCAGGTCGGTCGGTGCGGGTTGACTCCTCTCGCCCCGACCATTCCCACCTCTTTCTTTCGTGGCGGAAGCTTTGCGCTGCGCCGTGCCCGGTATCGCTCCACTCTGGGCGTATGGATTGGAGCCGGACCAGGCTTCAGGCGACCTTCCGCCTCGTACTCCTCCCGCGACACCAACATGCCCACCTTGAGCGCCGCGTAGCCGAGCAGCCAGGCGTTCTCGTTCGGCTGCGGTTGAATGCCGACGATCTCGCGGCCGCGAATGTCGAGCCGCTGGATGATCTCCGCGACAGCTTCTTCGCGAAGCTTGTCCGGCACAGCTGGGTCGCGCCACAGCGTCTTGAACTCGGTCAGCGATTCGCGCGCGTCCCTCAGCTTCTGTTCGTCGGGAGGCACGATCCGTGTCGGCCCGAGCGGCCCGTCGAGGACTCGCCATGCGCGGCTGAACGCTTCGATCGTTATCTCCCCGCGCCCAAGTCGGGCCTGGAGCTCCGCTCGGAGGGCGGCGGGGTTCGCCGGCTCAGGCGCCGGATCTGCTTGCGTCCCGTAGCTGGCACGCATAGCGGCGAGGACCTGCTCGATGTCGGAGTCATCCAGGACGCTCTCGTCGAAGAGCAGACCAATCTGTTCCTCGAACACTTCGGCTCGATATGTCGCCGAGGGCCCGCAGACCGGCCGCATCGAATGCCGGACACGCCTTCGATCGTTGTTGGCGTCGCCGTAGTAGCCGCTCCCACACTCCACGCAGTGCATGAGTCGGACCAGCGGATACGGCCGACGGCCATACGAGCCGCCCCCGGCTGAGTGCGCGGTCCGCCGCGACTCGCGGATAGCCTGGACCCGCTCGAACAGTTCGGGATCCACTGGTGCCGCGAACCGGGCCGGCTTCTCCTCCTGGTCGGGCTTGCCCTTGTGCCGGATCGCGCGGCCGGCGTAGAGTGGGTTCGTCAGCGTCTCGGTCAGGCCCGGCTCGGTCATCCCGAGTTGGTCAGCCAGTTCCACGTCGCTCCAAACGCCCGTCGCGTACATGCGATACGCGAGCCGGACAAGATCGAGGACCGGTCCCTCGACAGGCTCCAGGAGTTGGCGCTCCCCTACTCGCTCGAAGCCGAGAGGCGCATGCCCACCTGGATCGCAGTAGAGGCGCCACTTCTGCTCGTAGCCACGCGCCACGTTTCGCGACAGCCGCCTGATGTAGGCCGCGTCGGCGACAGTCTTGAGGCCTTCGAGTTCGTAGGTCTCGACGTTCCCGGCGATCAGCCCGTCGGCGCAGAAGACGAGGATGACTCCGGCCCGGGCGAGCCGGTCACGATAGGCCCAGGCATCCGCGACGTTCCGCGCGAACCTGCTCGTGTCATAGCAGAGAAGGACTTCGAAGGCGCCGGCTTCAGCGTCGGCGAGCATCCGGGCGAAGTCGGTCCTCCGCAATGTGTCCTTGCCCGACACGAGATCGACGTACTCGCGGTTCGTCGCCACCAGCCCGTGTCGCTCGCCGAACTTCGCCTGCTCGGAGCGCTGGATCTCCGGACCGTATCGGTCCGCCTGGCCGCGCGTCGACTCGCGGATGTAGCCCGCCCAAGTCTTGCCGGCGAGATCGTCGGCCCGGAGGTCGACGGCGCGCGCGAGGCTCATATTCCATCACCTCCGAGGCGAGTGATGTTACGCCCACTTCTGTTTCGAGGGCGGCGCGGGTCCGGGCGTCGCGTGCCTCCAGAGAGGCCATGACCATCGCAGCGAGGATTTCGGCGAGCCGCGGGGTCATTGGGCATCCTGCCCGTCCTCGCCGAAGAGAACTCGGTCGACATCCTCGCCGCCTCCCGAGCCGAGCAGCTCCACCCAGGCCGCGGAGCCGACCGGAGTGCCTGAGCGTCGTGACCGAGGCTCCGCGATGAGCGCGTCCAGGGGCGCGCGTTCGCCGCGCCAGCCGAC
>PLNK01000049.1:0-10612 GCA_003142755.1 Chloroflexota bacterium
GCCCGCAGCCGAGCCCGAGCCCGAGCCCGCGACGGAGCCCGAGCCCGCGACGGAGCCCGAGCCCCTCCGGGAGCCGGAGGCAGAGTCGCCGGCAACCCTCGATCTGGAGTAGCCCCCGCAGGCCCGATTGCTACGGCATGTCGTTCGGGTTGGGTGCGTCCGCGGTGATCGACTTCGGCCAGGTGCCCTTGAAGTAGACCGCGCCCTCGCGGAGCTCGAGGCTGTCGATGGTGATGCCGGCCTCGACGATAGTCTTGTCGAGGTACGTGTCGATCGCCGTGGTGGCCTGGTCGATCACGTTGCTGGGCACTCCGATGCGCCCGAATTCGAGCTTCGAGATGTCGATCGCGACGGTCTTCGGGCTGGTGGCCGATATGGAGAACTGTCCATAGACGGGTCCAGATACCGGGTAGCCCGGAACGTTGACGAAGGCCGCCATCTCGACGTAGCCGTCATGGATGCGGAACTGGATCTCGCTGAAATGCGAGTTGGGCGTGCTGAACTCGCGCAGCGAGCCGAGGGCAGCCTCACTGATCTCGCCGTCAACGTTCACGCTGCCCGACCAGTGGTGCTTGCTCGACAGCGTGTAGTTCTCTGCCGGCGACGGCCGGGTGATCCCGTACTGGGCGCAGAAGCTCTCGAAAGCCGCGCGGTCCGACGTCATGCCGAGATCGCGGGCGTGGTTCATGCCGAAGGCGGCGCTGAGGACCGGGACCTGGGCTACCCCCAACCAGGACACGGCCACCACCGCTGCCACAACCACCCCCAGGATGACGATCAGCAGGCGACGTAACATCCGCAGGCTCCTTCCCCGATGCACGCCCAACAACGGCCACCGCACATGACGGCGTCTCGGCGTGCCGAAACGAAATGTGACAGATGCCTGCGCCGCAGGAAAGGCCCGGGGGAGCAGAAAGAGGAGATCAGGCCGGCGGCGCCGCGCGGCGCCGCTCCAGGACGAGCGCATGCCGGCGCTCGTGCAGGCGCATCTCCAGGCCCACCGGGTAGATGTGCGGGTTGAGCAGTCGCCTGATCCCCGGATGGAGCGATCCGAGCTGGCTGCGGGCGCGAGATCTCGCATCGTCGAGCGCCGGCGCGGGCCCCGAGCGGACGCCGTGGCGCATGACTGGCTCGACGAGTTCGATCGGGCGCCAGTCGGGCGCGATTGCCAGCATGTGGAGCGCGTCCGCCGGGTCGACGATGACATCGCCGGCGGGCGGATCTGGCAGCGTTTCGTCGTAGATCATGTCGGCACGGAAACGGCCCGTAGGATCTACGAAGCGTCGAACGCCGAGGACGCCCGGGATCGAGATCTTGGAGCTGTGCTCGGAGAGCTTGATCGGGTATCGCCAGCAGCCATCCGGGTCGCAGATCGCGCTCAACTTGTAGATCGCGCCCAGTGCCGGCTGGTCGTAGCAGGTGTCGAGTCGGGTCCCGACGCCCCAGATGTCGATGCGGGCTCCCTGCTCGCGAAGCGAGGCGATGGTGTGTTCGTCGAGGTCGTTGGAGGCGACGATCTTGGTGTCCGTGAAACCGGCCTCGTCGAGCATGCGCCGGGCCTCGATCGAGAGGTAGGCGAGGTCGCCGGAGTCGAGGCGGATACCGGACAGGCTGGATCCACGGGTCTTGAGCCGCCGGCCTGTCTCGATCGCGTGAGCGACGCCTGCGAGCGAGTCGTACGTGTCGACCAGCAGCGTCACGTTGTCGGGCTGGGCGTCGGCGTAGATGTCGAAGGCACGTTGCTCGTCGTCGAAGACCTGGACCCAGGAGTGGGCATGGGTGCCTCGAACCGGGATGCCGAAAAGCCGCCCGGCCAGAACGTTCGACGTCGCCGCCACGCCGCCGATGTAGGCGGCACGGGCGGCCGAGAGCGCACCGTCGGGCCCCTGGGCGCGTCGCAGGCCGAACTCCAGCACCGGGCCGCCGGCGGCGGCATCTACGACGCGGGCCGCCTTTGTCGCGACCAGCGTCTGGAAGCCGACGACATTGAGCAGCATGCTCTCGACCAGCTGAGCCTGGAGGAGCGGCCCTCGCACCCGCAGCAAGGGTTCGTTGGCAAAGACGACGGTGCCCTCGGGTATGGCGTCGACGTCGCAACTGAACTCGAAGCCTGCCAGTTGCTCGAGGAACACCGCATTGAATATTGGGCGGTCGTCGGACGCACGCAGGCCACGCAGGAAGTCGATGTCCACGCCATCGAAACGCAGGTTCTCAAGGACGGCCAGGGCGTCGTCGAGGCCCGCCATGACGGCGTAGCCGCCCCCGAACGGCAGCGTCCTGAAGCTGAGGGCGAAGACGGCCTCGCGATCCGCCACGCCGGCGGCCGCGTAGCCGGCGCCCATGGTCAGCTCGTAGAGATCCGTCAGCGTCGCCAGATTCAGTCTGTAGAGATCAGATACGCGGGCCACTACGGCCTCGCGGCGCGGGCGGGGGGCTGCTCCTCGCGGGTCGGGGTCGCGTTCGGCGGCGACACGTTGACGGTCTCGGAGATCGCTTCCAGCGTGCCGATGATCGTTGCCACGAGCAGTCCGACGGTGGGTTTGGAGACGACGATCGGCTCGATGGCGCCGGGCCGGCGGCTGACCAGGAGGGTTACATCGCCCGGGTACTCCGTCTCCATCGTCGCTCCATCGAGGAGCGCGAAGGCGGCGTCGACAGCGCGGCCGGCCACGCACATCAGGTCCGTGTCGGTGTCCGAGATGAGCGCCTCCGGCTCACCGCCCACCACCACGGGCAAAGGCGTCGGCAGGGCGACCAGCAGGCCCTCGATGGAGGAGTGGGACTGCTGGCCGAGACCCGAGCTGCGATGGAGGAAGCGTCCTCCCGCCGTTGGCCAGTTGGACTCGATACGTGTTCGCAGCGCAATCAGTCGCATGCGGCAGTGGTCGACCGTGTCGAGTCCGCTCACCACGGCGGCCCTGGCCGTCAGCGGATGCGACGGCTGAGACTCAGCGGGTTCTTTCATGACGCGCCTCCAGATCGCCCGATCAGGCTCGTAGTGCCGGTGCGCTCAGCATAGCCGGGCGGAGGTCGATCGCGGGAATGAAGGCGAGTACGCAACGGAATATCGGGGCACTGCAGGCCGGCCGCGAAAGTGGCGCTAAACTCGACGCACCAGGTGCCGGCGACTGAAAGGGGAATCGGCCGCATCGGCTCTGCCAGTCGTTCGGGGGCTCGAAGGTTGGTGATGGACACAAGCCGCGAGAGTAACGCCGGCGCGTTGCCACCCCGGAACCGGTCAGGCGAGGTCGAACTCGACAGGGTCGGGGTCGACGAGCTCGGTGTGCCGCTCGACGTCCAGGAGCGAGCCGACTACGCGCTCCGGGCGTCGGAGGTGCGCTACCGACAGGCGCTCGCTGCCACCGAGGCGGCGCTTACCAACGCCCAAGCCCTGTATCACATCAGCAGCTCGCAGGTGGCGGGGGAGACCCTGGGAACCGTGCTCCAGCGAGTGGTGGATGTCGTGGCTGAGGCCCTGCCGGCCGACCGGGTGAGCCTTATGGCCATCGATCCCGACAGGCAGTTGGTGCTCGGCCGGTATCAAGGGGGTCCGGACACGGAGCCGCCGTCGGACATCTCTTACGACGAGGCGATGGAGGGTCTTGCCGGCTGGTCGATCGCACACCGGGAGGCAGCCATTTCGCTCGGAGGCGTACGCGACCCGAGAGAGTCGGACCGGGTGCACGAGCGACGAACGCGCGATGGCCACGGCCCGATGATGGTGGCCCCGATCCTGTATGGCGATCGTACGCTGGGTGTCATCAACGCCAGGAATCCGGTTGGCTCGCGCCAGTTCGACCAGGCCCACCTGAACCTGCTCTCGGCCATGGCGAGCCAGTCGGCGATCTCTATCGAGAACGCGGCTATTCGGGACCAGCTGCAACGGGCGCGTGACGANNGTGTTCAGGGTGATTGTGGCGCCGGGCGGCAACCTCGAGACGTACCACGGTCCCGGTTGCGTCGCCGTCACGGGCTACTCGCCGGAAGAGTTCGCTTCGAACCCCAGGCTCTGGCTCGACATGGTCGTGCCTGAGGATCGGGGCAAGGTCCTCGCCCAGGTCGACGAGCTCGTGGGCAACGGCTCGGCTCGTTCTATCGAGTACCGCATCGTTCGCAAGGATGGAGTGGCGAGGCTGGTCCGGAGCACGCCGGTGCCCCAGTACGGGAGCGACGGCGCCCTGGTCGGGTACGACGGCTTGCTCCAGGACGTGACCGATCTACGCGTCCTCGAGGATCAGCTGGCTCAGGCCCAGAAGCTTCAGAGCATCGGGCGGCTTGCCGGGGGCGTGGCCCACGACTTCAACAACCTGCTGACGGCCATCCTGGGCAACGCGGAGCTTGCGCTGCTGGACCTGTCCGACGACCAGCCGGCCCAGGAAAGCGTTCGCGAGATCGTGAAGGCCGCCGAACGGGCGGCCAGTCTGACCCGCCAGCTCCTATCCTTCGCCCGCAAACAGATCATCGACCCCGTGCCCCTCGATCTCAGCGCCGTCGTCGCCGGATCGATCGAGATGCTGCGACGGCTGTTGGGCGAGGACGTCGAGATCATGGCCGAACTCGATGAGGGTCTGGACATCGTCAAGGCCGATCCTGGTCAGGTCCAGCAGCTGCTCGTGAACCTGACCGTCAACGCCCGCGACGCGATGCCGGACGGCGGCAGGCTGGCGATCGAGACCGCCAACCTGACGGTGGGCGACGAATACCGATCGGTCCACCCGGACGTCGCTCCCGGCAGGTACGCGACTCTGGCCGTGACCGATACGGGTACCGGCATGGGCGAAGACGTGCTGGCCCATCTCTTCGAGCCCTTCTTCACGACCAAACGCCAGGGCGAGGGCACGGGATTGGGCCTGGCGACATGCCACGGCATCGTGGAGCAGAGTGGGGGACGCATCTGGGTTCACAGCGAGGTGGGATTGGGGACCACCGTCACTGTTCTGCTGCCCGTCGCGGAAGGCGTTGCCCGGCCGGTCGGCGAGACGAGCATCTCGCTGCCGCCGCCGACCGGTACCGAGACGGTGCTCGTGGTCGAGGACGACGCAAGCGTCCGGAGGCTGGCCGTTCTGGGCCTGCGATCCAATGGCTTCACGGTGTTGGAGGCCGCCAATGCCGCGGCTGCGCTGGAATTGGCAACGACCTCGACGGCGCCGATCGACCTGCTCGTCAGCGACGTCGTGATGCCCGGAATGCGCGGCCCGGAGCTGGCCGCCCGACTGCGCGCGCTGAGGCCTGCGACGAGGCTGCTGCTGGTGTCGGGACACGCGGAGACGAACGAGGCCTTCCGCGACGATGACGGGCGTGTGATTCAGCTCCTGCCCAAGCCGTTCACCCCGGACTGCCTGGCCCACAAGGTGCGCGAAATCCTGGATACGGAATAGGGGCCGGCCCGGGCAGAAGCGCCGCCCCTATTGGATCTTGAACTGCGCCGTGGCGCCTTCGAGCTCACGCGCGAAGCGGGTCAGGACCGCCGCAGCCTGGTTCACTTCGTCGGTCTGGTCGGATACGCGCATCGTGGACATGGCCACCATCTCGGCCGATGCCGCGTTCTCCTCGCTGATCGACGCCACGTTCTCGACCGACCCGAGGGCCTCGCGAATGCTGGTGGAGGCGACCTGGGCGGTTTCGATGTTCTGCGAGACGGCGGCCGACACGCTCTCGATGGCGTCGGTCAGGCTCGCCATGACGCTTGCGACGGCCTGGTGCGCCGCGACGAGCTTGTCCGTCTGCTCCTGGGTCCCCTGGGCGGAGGCCAGCAGCTCATCGAGCGCCTGGCCGGAGTCGCGGGCCAGGCTGGCGCCTTGCTGGACCTTGCCCTTGGCCACTTGCATGGCGGCAGCCGCGCGGCCCGCACTGTCTTGTACGGTCCGAACTATCGAGGAGATCTCGCTGGTTGCCTCGGACGACTTCTCCGCCAGCTTCCTCACCTCGTCGGCTACGACCGCGAAGCCCCTGCCATGTTCGCCGGCCCGTGCCGCCTCGATGGTGGCGTTGAGCGCGAGCAGGTTCGTCTGGTCCGCGATGCTCTCGATGGTGGCGACGATTTCGCCGATCTGCCCGGACAGGGCGTGGGTCTCGGTGATCGTGGTGGCGGAGAGGTCCATGGCCTGCTGGATCGAGGCCATCTGCTGCAGTGTGCTGCGGACGGCTTCGGTGCCCTGCGTCGCCGTGACGGTGGCCCGAGCCGTGGCGGCAGAAACTTCGCCCGCACTCTCTGAGGCGATTTCGATTGCCCGCGCGATCTCCGTCGTCGCAGCAGTCAACCCGTTCAGGCCCCGGCCCTGTTCTCGGGCACCGGCGGCCATCTCGTCGATGGAGGTCGCGACGAGCCGCATGCGGGCGGTGACGCTGGTGACTGCGGCCGCTTCCTCGCCGACGGCAGTTGCCATCTGTTTGACGGTGCCGGCAATCTCGCGAGTCGTCTCCCTGGAGGACTCCGCCGATCCGGCAAGGTCGTTGCTGACATTCAGGAGGCCTTGCGCGCGGTCGGCCATGGTTGCCATCAACGCGCGCAGGCTGGCGGTCTCGGAGTTGAACGTCGCCACCGCCACGCCGTCGGCCACCGCCCGGTTGATGGTCGGGACGAGGGAGCTGTCCTGGACGGGTGTGGCGATCGCATCGAAGCCTTTCGCCACGAGGGCGTCGATGGCCGGGCCTCGGACCGAGGCGTCGTAAGGGCGCTTGCCCTCGGGGACGATCCACTCGACGGTGGCGTTGAAGGGACGGAGCTCCGCGGCGGCCGCGAGCGCTCCTGCCTTGACCGCGTTCCAGAACGGGTTGTCCTCGATGCCGAGAACGGCGATGTGAAGCGGCTTGGCCGCGGCGCGGATCGGTCGCGCGCGACGTTCGGCTTTCTCCTTTGACTCGATGACGCCCTTGCCGGCCTGCCAGAAGCGGGAGTAGTTCTCCGGCGTGACCAGATCCATCTCCGTCAAGAGGGTCGGGTTCGTGGGCCGCCAGCCGGCAACCAGGTGGTTGAAGAGGTGAATTGCCGGGTCGTGGCCCTGCGCATAGGGGTCCTGCCCGACCGTAGCCGTGATCGCGCCACTGACGACGTAGGGCATCGTCTCGTCCACCAGATCGTGACAGAAGATCTTGACGCGGCCCGACTTGCCGGCCTCGGTGACGGCCCTGGCGGCGCCGCCGACCCCAACGGCCTCGGCACTATAGATGCCGGACAGTCCCGGGTAGCGCTTCAGGTAGGTCTGCGTCAGCGCGTGGGTCTTGGGCGGATCGTAGTCATTCTCGACTGCGTCGACGATCTCGACGCCGGGAAAATTCTCGCGCAGATGGCCCTCAAAGCCACTCCGGCGCAACTCGAGTCCGCCGTTGCTGAAGGACGCCGTTAGAACCAGTACCTGGCCATGACCGTCAAGAGCCTCGCCCATTGCCTGGCCGCAGGCGTGACCCTGGAGAAACCCGTCTGGACCTACATAGCAGAGCCGCTGGCACGGCTCGTCGGTGACCTTGTTGAACTCGCTAGAGCTTTCGCGGAGGCCGCGGATGATGGCGTTGACAGCGTCGACGACGCGATTGACCTCCGGCGTCGAGGCGATCGTCAGCCGGTCGGACTTGAACTCGAGATGACCGGTCAGGTCGCCGTGGGCCATGGCAGCGAGAGTGTCGGAGAACGCAGAGGAATCGGTGGCCGCGAGTGCCTGGGTCGCAACCGCCAGCTTGTCCAGTGCGCGAGCCACGGTCAGACGGGTCAGGATCCACGTTCCGACGCCGCCGACGAGGACCCCACCCGCGAGCGCGAGGAACGGCAATGCGGCCGACGACACGCCAGACGCGATCAGGCCCAGGATCAGTGCCGCGGCCCCGAGCGATCCGGCGATCAGCAGCGTGGTCGGCCGGAAAGCGGCCGCAGCCAGGCGCACTGGGACGCTGGCCCCCTCGGACGACTGCTCGGCGGGCGATGGGACGATAGGAGAAGGCAGGGCCGGCGATGCGACCTCCAGCCGGTTCTTGGCCGGCTCCGGCTCGCGCAGGCCGCTAATCTCGTTTTCGGGTTCAGGCTCTGGATGAAGGAGCCGCATATGCTCAATTGACGGCCTTGGTGGCCGGCCTCGCTGCATGGCGCCCGGCGGATCTCATTGCTTCGCGCAATGGCACCATCGCTTTCCCGTTGTGGTATCGGCTGCCGGGCCCGCGAGCTTGCGTCGGAAGTGCCGTTGTGTCGTGGCAACGGCGCGCCACAAGTCGCCGTCTGCCAATTCGCCGCGGAATGTACAATCCCAATCCGTAGTGGGCCCCCGTGGGGGCCCCGGGGTGCCTGCATGGGGGTTGAGGAGAGGGTTATGACGTCGGAGCCCGAGAGCCCAGTTGTGCGCGGCAACTGGCTGCGTCGGTTGCGGTTGAGGGCGGTCATGTCGCGCATCGCGGCGATCAAGCCACTGGCCCCATACGCGTTCGCGTTGCTCATGGCTCTGGCCATCACCGCTTTCTGGCGACTCACCGACACTCGTCTGGGCTTCCACGGAACCCTCATCGATATGGGTTTCGATCCAGGCCGGGCGGAACTCCTGGCCGCCCTGACGCTCGGCGCGCTCGTCGCGGGCGCCATCGAGCTGTCAATCGATCGAGTTGGTCCGGCGGTGCTGCTCGGGACTCTCGCAGCGCTGGCCGATGATGTCGGTGCCTTCCGCAAGGACACGATCAACACGCTGGATGGTGGGGTTGCCGTCGGGGGACTGGACGGCGTCGGTTGGGTCAAGACCGGCCTGGCGATATTCCTGGCGTCGGTGGTCGTGGCCTGGGCCGCGATGACCCTCGCCAGACCTGTTCGGGCATGGGCCGTGCGCAGCAAGGACGTCGTGGTCGAGATCGGCCGGAGCCGCCGCCCTACGCCATCCCTGGCTATCCCCGCGAGCTGGCTCGGGGCGCTTCTCGTGTTCGTGTTGCTCGGGCCGGTGTTGGGCAGCCTGCTGAACTACGGTACGGACTCGGTCATGCATTCAAGCAGCCTCGGCCAGACCGGGCTGTTTGGCGACGGCACCTCTCCGTATCCGGACGACACGCTGGCGTCGCCCAGTTCGAGTCCCGCGTCCTCCGCCCAATCGACCGTGGCGGGCGCGACGTCCAGTTCGGCCCCGTCGGCGTCGATGCCTGGGTCGTCGGCCGCTCCCACAGCGGAGCCATCACTGGAGATTAGGCCACTCGTCGACGGACCCGCGGCCGGGTCCCAGGTCACGGCGCGTGCCCTGAGCACCGCCACACCGTGGAAGGCGAGTATCCCCTCGGGCAAGCCGCGCTGGTACACGGAGGAGATGCCACGCTACTGGGATGGAACTTCGGGCGCCAACGCGATGGACGTGTATCTGCCGCCGGGGTATGACAGCGACGTACTGCGCCGCTATCCGGTGATCTACGAAGTGCCCTACAACAGCAACATGTGGACCGGTGGGATGGACTTCTTCTCGGTCCTGACCTCGCTCATCACGAGCGGCGAGCTGCCGCCCATGATCGTGATCTTCGTCTATGCGGACAGTCCCATCTACCGGGACACGGAGTGCTCCAACAGCTACGACGGGCGGATGTGGTTCGAGAAGTACATGGTCGAGACGGTCATTCCGCGGGTGGACAGCGAGTACCGGACGATCCGCACTCCGCTCGCGAGGACGACGATGGGAGCCTCGAAAGGCGGGTACTGCGCCGCATCGCTATTGACCCACCATCCGGAGCTGTTCAGCAATGCCATCTCCTTCAGCGGCTACTACACGGCCGCGGCGAAGTCGCCGCAGACCGCCGGCACGGAGCTGGTGTTCGGCTCGAATCTCGCGTACGAGAAGAGCCAGTCGCCGATCCGGCGCCTGGCGACCATTCCGGCCGCGCAACGGGAGAACATGTTCGTGGTTCAGTGCGCGAACCCGGACGAGGACTTCTACGGCGCCGAGATGAAGGCCTTCTCGGACGAGCTCACGAGGACGGGCGTCGCTCAGGCTCTCCTGCCGTCCAAGTTGGGCCACTCCTGGGAGGCGCAGCGCGCGGAGATCCCGATAGCTCTCCGACTCGTCGCCGCCCGGCAGGTGCGGCTCGGCGTATTCGGTGATGTCGGCTAGGCTCAGGGAGGGGGGGGTGGGGACGAGATGAAGTCCGAGCCGGCCGTGGAACGCCCCGTGGCTCGCGTGCTGCTCTTCAACGAGCAGGATCGCCTGCTGCTCTTGTTCGATCCAGATCCCGACTGGGGCGGCTACTGGTATCCGCCGGGCGGCCGAATCGAGCCGGGCGAGACGCCCGAAGCCGCCGCTCGTCGTGAGCTGATCGAAGAGGTGGGTCTCGACGTGCCGGACCTGGGTCCAGTCGTGTTGCGGTGCAAAGTCTCGTTCCTGTACCGCGGCCGACGGCTCGAACAGGATGAGTGGCACCTTCTGGGTCGCGTCGAGAGGCCCGCGATTGGCCCGGGGCGTGACGGGGACTCAGAGGCCGCGGCCGTTGGGGCCCATAGGTGGTGGTCGCTGACCGAGTTGCGGGCCTCCAGCGCGACGTTCTTTCCGGAGGGCCTCGTTGCCATAGTCGAGGACCTGCAGCGCAACGGACCGCCAGCCGAGCCGCGGGTCGCCGAGCCTCGGCTCGAGCCCTAGTCCGCAGCGGTAGCAAACGGCGAGAGGTTTGC
>PLNK01000049.1:10658-32654 GCA_003142755.1 Chloroflexota bacterium
TACTCGTCGGCCTCAGCCGATCGGAATGACGCTCTCGCGCTCGACGAGACGGGGCATGACGATGGCCGTCAAAGGGTCCGTCGCGAGAGCCTCCAGACGGTGGGCTAGTAGCGCGAAGCCGGCGCGCGCCATCAGCGCCTTGTCGATCGCGAGCGTCGTCAGCGCCGGCATCGCCAGGCTGGCCACGTCCATGTCGTCGAAGCCCACCACCGAGACGTCAGCGGGAATCCTGAGCCCGGCACCGCGGGCCGTCTCGATGAAGGCGACGGTGATGAGGTCATTGGCGCCGAAGAGCGCCGTGACCTCCGGGTGTCGTTGGATGTAGTCGACACCCAGAGCGGCGACCGTGCCGGTCAGCACGTAGCTGGCGTCGATGAAATGCGTGGCCAGACCTCTCGCCTGGAGCGCCTCGATGTATCCGGTTCGGCGCGCCTGAATGCTCGGGTAGCAGACAGGCTCAGTGCCGAGGAGTGCGATCTCGCGATGACCCGCACCGAAGAGGTGCTCGACGGCCATCCTGGCGCCGGCGACGTTGTCGGTGACGACCGAGTCGAGAGCGTTGCCCTCCGAGTAGCCGTCGACGAGGACGACCGGGCACGTGGTGGCGCGGACGCGCTCGACCGCCTTCGAACTCAGCTGCGCCCCGATCACGAACGCGCCGTCGGTGCGGCCGTCCTGCATAACGTCCGGGATGTCGGCCAGCTCGTAGTGGTCGTCCACGGCCATCATCGCCCGCACGATCTCGGTCCCATGCCTGGCGCACATGAGTTCCAATGCCGCTGCGATCGGGGTGTAGAAGCGGTTGGCTTCGGGGTCGTCGCCGCCGTATGTCTTGAAGACGATGGCCAGCCGAAGCGGTCTGCCGAGCTGAGCCTGGACGGCCTGGAACGGGCGGTACCCAGTGGACTCGATGGTGTCGGCGATCCGGCGGTGAACATCGGCCGGAACACGGGTATCTCCGGCCAGGACCAGCGCGACGTCGCGGGACGAGGCGCCGGCGCTGACAGCGAGATCGGCCATGGTCACGAGAAGCCCTTGATCCACTAGGACTACCTCCCGGCCAGCCTGTTCCGGACGCGCCCTCAGAGCGAGTTGTCTTCGGGCACCAGCATAGGGCCAAGCAGGCAAGTACGGAAGCGCGACCCAGTTTTAGGTGTCGGCCGCCGCCGGACCGCCGCCGGTTAAGCTCGAAGATAGCCTCTATCGATAGTCCTGGGCGCTGAACCACTTCCCGCAGCTGCCATCTTCCAGCAGCACGGGCACCATGGCGCCGGGCAGAACGCTCTCCACGGCGTTGGGCGCCTGCGGTCCGCCGAGATCGGTGCGCAGCCAGCCGGGATCGAGCAGGTTCATGGTCACGCCAGTGCCCGCCAGGTGGGGCGCCATGTCGTAGACGTACTTGTCCAGGGCGGCCTTGGAGGCGGCGTAGGCCATCAGCTCGGGCTGGTCCTTGATGCCAGAGGTGATGTTCACCACGCGGCCGAAGCCGCGCTCGATCATGCTGGGCAGGATCAGGTTGCAGAGGGTGATTGGGGCGATGGTGTTGACCTGGAAGCTGAGCCTGTACTCGTCCACGATGGTGGCGAACTTGTCCTCGTGCCAGTCCGCCTGGATGGCAGCGTTGTTGTAGAGGATGTCGATCCCGCCGGAGATCCGGAGGGCTTCCTCGCCCAAAGCGACCACCTGCTGCTGGTCCGACAGTTCGGCTTCGAGCGCATGCACCGTCAAGCCCCGGGCCCGGAGATCGGCGACGAGAGCGGCGGTGTGTTCGCGTTTGCGACTGTGGAGGATGAGCCGACAGCCCCCGTCCGCCAGCGCCCCGACCACCTGCCTGCCGATTCCGCGGCTCGCACCGGTGAGCAGCACCCACTTGCCCTGAATGTCCAACAAGGCGGTCTCCCATCGTTCGACGACTGACAACTGAGGCCATGATGCCATGGCTCGGGCGGTGGTCCTCGACGACGAGGCCGCCCGGTACCGGGAACCGGTCGGGGCACGGCGAGGCGGGTGGTCGGCGACGTGGCACGATGACGCTCCAGCAGAGCTGCCAGGGGACTCCGGTGCGCCGCCTAGTCAAGCTGCTCAACAGGTTCTTCATCGTCCCTGCCTTCCGGCTCGGCCTGGGACCGGCCGTCGGCAACCCCATCACCGGCTACTACATGGTCGTGCGGACGGTCGGGCGCAAGACCGGTCGGGCGCGCTACGCACCGGTGACATACGCGATCATCGACGGCTGCGTCTACTGTCTGGCCGGCTACGGCCGGACCGCCGCCTGGTACCTGAACGCGATGGCGGCTCGGGATGTCCAGATCCTGCTTCCCGGCCGGACGATCGACGGGCAGGTCGAGGAGGTCGAGGACGAGATCGAACGCCTGGCCGTGACCCGCCAGATCTTCAGGAACGCCGGTCTCATGGGCTATACGGAAGGCTTCGACCCATTCCGCGCCGGCGATGAAACCGTTCGGGCGAAGACGGCCGCGATGCCGGTCCTGCGTATCCGTCAGCCAGAGGTGGCCATCGCGGGCAGCGCGTTCGACCCCGGCGGCTGGGTCTGGCTCTGGTGGCCACTGGTGCTGGTCGCGGTGGTTGCCATCGGGGCGACCGTCCTACAGATGAGATGAGAGACGAAGCTCAGTGGATCACGCTGGGCCGCGTTGAGGGCTAGGCTTGGCGCGGACCAATTCGGAGGCTGCATGACGACCCCACGCACTGTAGCGGGACAGGCCGCGATATCGGCGATGCGCCCCTATGTGAAGCGGGCTGTCGCGCAGACCATCGTCGCCATCGAGGACGAGGCCATCGCGCCCTACCTGGAGGCGCTCCGGACAGCCGACGGCGTTCTGGAATCGCTCGTCAACCAGGACGCCCAATCCGCCTGGGAGATGCCCGACCGAGTCGAGCTGGTCAAGCAGGCTGAGGCCGCGCGCCGACTGGTGGAGCCGCTCCTCGCGTCACGCGATCGCGAGGAGTAAGGATGGCAAGTCATAATCGTGCAAGTGCGACCCGGCGATCGTTGATCCACCTACGATTCGCACGGCTCCAGCATCCGGGTCCACGACACGAGGGGCGGAAATGGTAGAAGCGGAGTCCGAGACAGACATCGAGCGCTACGTGTCGGCGGTCGAGCGGCTTCTGCCGTTCCCGGACGCGGAGCGCAGCCAGCTTGCCGGCAATCTGCGCGAACATCTGTCCAGCAAAGTGGCGGACCACCGCGAAGCCGGCTGGAGTCCGGCTCTGGCCCTTCAGGTAGCCCTGAACTACTACGGCTCGCCGGAGCAGATCGCGGACAAGATCACCGGGGCGCGCCGCGGCCGCTCCCGGCTCGTGGGGGCGATGAGTGCGGCCACGTTGGCGATCCTGGGCGGCGTCGCAGGCGGCTTCGCTATCTCGATCGGGTTGTACATCGTCTCGGAGTTGCTCCTGGGAGCCCTCGATTGGGTCCGCGGCGGAGTCGGTGGCTATCTCGATGACGCGTCCACCCGGACGGTCGTCATCCTTGCAGCTGGCGCTGCGCTGTATCTGGCGAGTCGGTCGCTTCTCGCTGCGCAGGACCCCTGGGGAGGGTTCACCGGTCGCCAGATTCGCCGCTTCACGACTCCGATTGGTGTTGCGATCGTGCTCGCCTTCGCGATGCTGGAATGGACCGGTCCGTTGAACTGGATCACGGTGATCGTGTTGACGCTGCTGCCCGTGTGGTGGATCGCGGGGTCGTGGCAGGTCCAGCCGCCACGCTGGGGCCAGCCGGGAAAGCCGGCCCTTGCGCTCACTGCGTGTGCCGTCATCGCGTTCGGCGGGAGTTTCGCCGCGGGTTGGCAGGCGTTCGTTCCGGTACCAGAGCCGTCACCCGACCAACTTCAAGCCTGGAGTCCGCACTTCGAGCGCATCGCCCCGGCGACTCCGTCGGATGTCCGGGCTAGCTTGGTGGCCGGTGGCGTCCTCGTGACCGCGGCCAACCGCCACGTCGTCGTCAGCGTGGTCGTGAATGACCGGGCGGCACTGGCCGATTGGCATGACCTCCGGGCGGAGGTCTGGCAAGACGGAGGCAACCAGGGCCGCTACTTCTGGTTCGTCGACGCCTCGGAGGCCGCGCCCCTGGCCACGGGTGAGGCGCAATGGGTCGATGGGGTCCCGCCCGGCGTCACTGGCGCGCCGGGTCTGGTCACGCTGACCGGGACCATCCAGCTGCACCCGACGACGCGGCCTATCTGGGTCGTGGCAGCGCTGACGGGCGTCGCCCCCGATGGGCAGCGCTACCTCATCGGCCTGCCCAGCCCGACGGTCGTTCGCTTCGATGGAACAGCGCTCGATTGGTACCAGGAGATCCTGGCAGGTCATTGACGCGACAAGGCGTCGCCGATGAGCGCAGAATAGCGCCCCAGACGGCCGAGATGCCGCGCACCCCAGAGAGGAACAAATGACGAAGAGGTCAAGACACGAACGCGAGCAGCGCGCGGCACAGAACGTGCGGATCAAGCAGATCACTGCCGACTGGGAGCGCGCCGTTCCGCCTGAGCGCGCAGCGGCGTTCGCCCAGGAAGTAGAAGCTGCTCGCGCGCGTGGGCCGCGGCCGCCCCAGCCGGACATGGCCCCGGGCACGTTGCCCAATCCGCCGCGACCCGGCAACGAACCGCGCCCGCCGAAGAAGGAAGAGACGCGCCGCCCCAAGTACTAGACGGCGATGTCGAAGATCGCCGCTTGCGGGTTCCACTCTGGGTCGCCCGGGGCGTAGGACTCGACCAGGTTGCCTGCGAGGTCGCCCCGCAGTGCTGAGGTCAATCCGCTATGCCGGCGAGCCGCTCGATCGCCCCGCCTTCCACACGGCAGGTGAGCCACGAGCGCATCACCCTCGCGCCGTGGGCCTCGTAGAACTCGATCGCGGGCGTGTTCCAGTCGAGCACCTGCCAGACGAAGCGCGTCCAGCCCTCCTTCACGGCGATGGCCGCGAGCTGCTTGAGCAGCGCCTTGCCGATGCCGTGCCCCCGAAACGCCGGTCGAACGAACAGGTCCTCGAGGTAGATGCCCGGCTTGCCTTCCCAGGTGCTGAAGTTGAGGAACCACAGGGCGAACCCAGCAGGCTCACCATCCCACTCGGCCATGGTCACCCTCACGAGCGGTTGCTCCGAGAACGCATAGCGGAGGATGTCCGCCTCGGTGACGACGGCCTTCTCGGGCTCGCGCTCGAACTCGGCCAGCTCGCGGATGTAGCTGACGATCAGGGCGGCGTCGGCGGGTACGGCGGGGCGTAGGTTCAGCATCGGCCGATTCTAGAGCGAAATGGCCGAATCCCACGCGGCGCGGACGTTCCGGGCGCCGGCCTAGAGGCGCGACGCCAGTAACGCCGCCGCCGCCACCGACACCGCGCCGAAGTAGACGATCGAGGCGATATAGATCCCGTAGGTCGCGTGAGTCGCTCCGATGCGGAGTGGGCTCCGCGCGATGAAGTCCCGCTTGTCGAACGAAGTCTTGGGGTCCGGGTACTGTGAGTAACCCATGATGGCTTCGAAGCGCTTGACCCCCTTCTCCTCGTAGAACTTCCACCAGTGATGGTGCCGGATCTCGAGGCCGAAGAAGAGGTATGAGATCGTGAGCCCCATTAGCCCGATGCTGACGCAGGCGACCGGGACGATCGGCCCGCTCGAAGCGCCGACGCTGGCCACCAGAAACGCGAAGCCTGCGGTCAGCAGGCTGACATAGGCGAGGAAAGCCGACAGGTTCGAGAACCGTGAGGTTGCGTACATCCGAGCGTTCTCGCACGCCTGCCGGTAGACCTCGAGCAGATACTCGTCGACCACCCGCGCGGAATCGGCCGACCCCGTCTCCTCAAGGCCGACGTCGGGCAGGACATGGGAAGCGAGGGAGCGGGCGCGATCCGAGTCGGGCATGACGGTCCTCGAGTGCTGGGCCGCGCCCGGTATTGGGCGGTGCAATAGGGGACTCGGTCGGCCGCACCCGAAGTTGATCCGGCGGCCCTGGCGCCCGGCCCGGACGGAGCCGGTCTAGTCGGCGTCTCGGACGTGCGGGAAGAGCGCGCCGATGCCGCCGGTGAACAACGTGAAGACGCCCGCTACGAGAAGAACGGGCCCGAACCCAAACGGGGAGCCCAGGATGCCCGCGAGTTGCATCCCAACCAGGTACGACGCGCCGACCATAGCCCGCCGAAGGGCGACTACGCGACCCATCATTCCCGCCGGCACACGTTTGGCGAAGAGGGCGAGGCTCGGGATCAGATAGACCATGTTCGCGATCCCGCCGACCACAAGGATTGGGACCGCAACCAAGAGGGTGCCGCTGACCGCATACAGGGCGATGAGCAGCCCGCTGCTCATATAGCCGAAGATCACCAGCCGACCCGCCCGGACCCGGTGACTGATTCCGCCGACAAGGACGCTTCCCAGGACCAGCCCCACTCCAAGACCTGTCTGGATAGCACCGACAGCGAACCCTGGAGAGACGTTGGTGCCGCTGGCCAGCGACGCCGTGGCATAGAGAGGAATGAGGACCAGGCAGACTCCCGTGGCCGCCTGGCCGAGCACGCCCTGCACAGTGTTCGCGAAGAGGGCCGGTTCTCGGCGCAGGAAGTCCCAGGCTTCCGACATCTGGGCCCTGATGTCCAGAGCGACCGGCGGCGTCGGGATCGGCTCTGCCAGACGTGCGCCGGCGCGAATGATCGCGAGCGCGGATACGATGTAGCTCAGGGCATCCAGATAGAAGGCCATGGGCAGGTTGCCCGCCAGGATCACTACGACGGCGCCTGCCAGCGGATAACCCGCCAGGTCAGCCAGGTTGTCGGCCGCCATGAGTGAGCCGTTCGCCGCCGCCTGATCTTCTTTTGCCACCGCCCGCGAGACGACGGCGAACCGCGCCGGTCCGAAGGCAGCCGAGGCGGTGCCGATCACGAGCAGCAACGGTATCGCGAGCCAGAACGAGAACACGACGGCCGCCGGGATCAGGGCCACCAGGGCCGCACGCAACAGGTCCAGGGCGATCAGGAGCTTTTGCTGATCTACCCTGTCGACGAATGCCCCAAGCATGGGCCCCAGGACGATGGTGGGCAGCATCGCTGCCGAGAAGACCGCGGCCATGGCCAGCGAAGATGACCCGAGGCTCACCACGAGCATGATCAGAGCCATCTGGTGGACGCGATCGCCAAAGAGACTCACCAGCTGGCCGGCCCAAAGCAGAACGAAGCCACGCTGATGCGCGAGCCGCAGGTACGGGTGCTCTCGAATAGCCACTGACGCACCGTGACAGGAGGGCTGGTCCCAGCGAACGATACGTGGTTTCGGGACGGGAATTCGCGCTCGAACCCCCACCTAAGGGCGATTACGCGGGCTGAGGCTATCCGAGACGGCTTCATGGCCGCCTCCCGGATCTTGCTAGGCTGCCAGCCCTTTTCGTCTGCGGGTCAGAAGCTTGGGTGGGGTCTGCTCGTCCGACGCCGGCGCACGGTATGCCGCCAGCCATGGACCCAGCTCTTCAGCTGGCATCGGCCGGGCGACCGCATACCCCTGGATGTAGTCGGCGCCCAACACGCGCAGTCGATTGAGCGTCTCGAGGTCCTCCACACCCTCGGCCACCACGTCTTTGCCGAGTTTGTGCCCGAGACTCATGATCGTCTCCACGATTGCCGCGTCCTTGTCGTGAGCCAGCACTCCACGCACGAAGCTCTGGTCGATCTTGAGCGTGGACACTCTGAGCTCACGCAGCTGCGCGAAGGACGAGTAGCCGATCCCGAAATCGTCGAGTGCCAGCTTGACTCCGAGCCGTCCGAGTCTGTCGGCGAATCTGGCAGCCTGGCCGGGATCGCCCAGGATGCCCTGCTCGGTGATCTCGACTTCGATCTCAGGACCGAGAAGGCCATGGCGTGACAGTGCCGCCGCGACGCGGTCGCTGTACTCCTCGTAGAGAAGCGACTCACGACTGGCGTTGATCGCGACTCTCATTTTCAGACCGCTGTCTCGCCAGGCTTCGGCCTGTTGACAAGCGCTGTCCAGGGCGATGAGATCCAGCTCACGAATGAGACCGGCACGCTCGGCCAGTGGCAAGAACTCGCCGGGAGCCAGGGTGCCTCGAAACGGATGGTTCCAGCGGAGCAGAGCCTCGCACGCGTCGACCTTGCCGTCGGAGGCATGCAGCCAGGGCTGGTAGACAAGCACGAACTCGCGACGCTCAATTCCCGACTGCATCTCGCCCAGTCGGGAGAAGTCCGGTCGGCCGTTGATAGCGGTCCGGAGACCGTTCTCGTACGCGACCACCCGGCAGTGCCTGCGCTTGGCGGCGTACATCGCGACTTCCGCGAGCCCCATCAAGTCCACTTCGGTCGACGCGGGCCGGGCTGCGAGGGAGGCAACGCCGATCGAAGCAGTGATCGTGACCTGGCGGCCGTCGAGCTGGAACGGCGCCTCGAGCGTCTCGGCGATCTCGCGGGCGATCCGAGAGGCATTCTCGCTCGAAACACCCCGCAGGACGGCAGCGAACTCGTCTCCGCCGAGTCTTGCCGAGACGTCATGGGCGCGGAAGGATCGCTCGAATCGCCTGGCGACGGCGATCAACAATCGGTCGCCGAAGGGGTGGCCGAGGGCATCGTTGATGTGTTTGAAGCCATCCAGATCCACGAGCAGGAGACTCACGTCCTCGTCGAGCCGGCGCGCTTCTTCGATCTGTGCCGAGAGGGCTTCGATGAACGCGCTCCGGTTCAGGAGCGTCGTCAATGTGTCGCGGGTGCCGGCGAGTCGGGTTCGGGCCTCGGCTGCGTGTTCTTCGCTGATGTCGCGGACTACGCCGTACACGTACTCCGCTGGCCCCGAGTCGTCGCCATAGAGGCAAGCCTCATCCCTAACCCACACGGTTCTGCCGTCTCTGGCACGCATGCGGTACTCGGATCGGAGGATCCTGCCCGGGAGCGTGTCTCCCAACGGGCGTGCACGCTCGTCCGACGGATCGAGCAGCGATGCCCACAAGGTCGCATCCGAAAGGATCTCGTCGGGTGTGTGGCCGATGAGCAGGAATACCTGGGGACTCGTGTAGAGGCGAATCCGACTTCGGGTCCCCGCCTCAATCCTGTCGATGTAGGTGACGAGAGGGATTCGGCCCAGGAGCTGGCTGCCGGACGAGTCGGAAGAGGCTGTCTGCTCCAGCGGCCGTTCCAGGAGGACCCCTCGAACCACCCGGCCGATGACTTCACAGGCATCGACGACGGAAACGATCCTGCCGTCGGCGCGAACGATCCGGTACTCGGCCTGGCCGCCGACGGAGTGCAGGCGACGGGCCACGGCCCGGTCCGGATCGAAGACGACCTCGTCGAAGCCGAGCTCTGTCATGAAGTGGTCGGGGGCATAGCCCGCCATCTCATCGACGTTCGGGCTTACGCGAGCGGACACGGTCTTGCCCGGGCCCAGGCCATAGGAATAGGTAACGATCGGGAGACCGGCGATTGGTGAACGGTGACGTCCGCGGCCGTGCCAGCGACCGCACGACGTTCGCAAACTCGGGCGGCGGCTTGAGGATGGGTCGCTGCCTATTTGCCAGCTGCTATGCAATGCCGTCTCGCAATGTTGAGGCGCCCCGCCCGGCCCGGTTCTCGCGAGCGCACGCGATGGCGCTCTTCGAGCTTGTGCCAATGGTCTCGGCTGCCTACCCGCCTGCCTTTAGGGGTTCTCCCCTAGGAACTGCCGATGGCGCTAAGTCACCGAAACGGCCACAGCCGCGCGGCGGGAATGCACAGCCGCGTGCCTTCGTCAAGTCGGGTCGAAGTAGGGGCGTCGATCCGACGCACCGGGACGCGGTGCCGGCGTGCCACGGTCGGCCGGGCCTGGGGCCGGCCCAAGACAGGCGAATGCCCCGGTCTGACGTGGCCGGGGCATCTCCTCGCAGCGTTGTCACCTGCTCTGGCTTTCCCCATTGCACATGAACCAGGGCCATGCGCGGTCCACGCCAGGTGACTCAGCGAATCCCAGTTGGACTCAGCCGAACTTTCCCATTATTCCTCTCCTCAGTCGCACGGGCCGACGACAACCGTCGATCCAAATAGTCCTGGGACCCGGTACTTCGGTCAATAGTGCGTTAGCACTATTGTGTGGAGACCAATGGCAACAAGCTGGCGTTCCGATCAGGCCGATGGCCGTGATCAGGAGTCAGTTGGGCGGCACCATCGGGGAGGGGAATGCCGTTGCGTCCGGGCGCCAGCAGGGGCGAGGGTCAACTGCGAGTGGTCATCCGCCGATTACTCCTGTGATTTCCGCCTGCGCGGCGCGCTGAAACCACCGCCTCTGCGCGGCGGCGAGCAGGGGCGCCGGCTTCAAGGGGACGCTGTGATCCTCATCGTCGATGACGAACCCACTTCGCGGACTCTGCTGGAGATGGTCCTCAAAGGCGAGGACGTCGTCATCGAGCAAGCTGCCTCTGGCCCCGAGGCGCTGCATGTCCTGGAGAGCGGCGAACCATGCCAGCTGGTCATCAGCGACATCCGAATGCCCGAGATGGATGGTCGCGAACTGCTAGCCCGCATGCGATCCGACCCTCGCACGGCCACAATTCCGGTAATCATGGTCACCAGCGTTGCCGATCGGGACACCGTGGTGGACATGATCGGCCAGGGAGTGCGCGGCTACATAGTCAAGCCCTTCAAGGCATCTGCGGTCCTCTCGAGAGTCCGTGCCGCTCTGGCAGACGAAAATGAGGTCATTGAGCTCCGGGAGAAGACCATCGAGCGGCTGAAGCTCGGGGACCTCGAGTACGCGCCGTTCGCCGGCGCCACGGTGCCTGTCCTGGACCGGCTCTCCAGTAAGCTCGTGGCCGCGTTGCGAGCTCGCAACGCCAAGGCCCTGCGAGCCATAGCGGAGCAGGTGAGTGAACCGGCCGCGCTCTTTGGAGGCCGGCTCGCCATCGCGGCGGCTTGCCGCGTCCTGAATGCGGAGAGCGACCTGGACGCGCTGCACCTCGGTAGCAGCCTGGCCACGGAGCTGGGCGAGCTGCGGGGTGCCCTGCAGCGGGTGGCCGCCGTCCACACCGTCTTCTAGGAACCCGACGTGGCGACGGCGCAGACGGGGGGAGCACCCAGACCACCTTCGCGGTGGGGCATTCGCGGCGTGGCTCACCCGCGCGCCATTCTCGTGGTTCTGGTGGCGCTGACCGCCTTCGAGGTCGCCGCCGTCTGTGTTTCGATCTTGTTCATACCCCCCAGCGTGCTGGCAGGCATTGCCCTTCCACCGTTCGGGAACTCGGCGCTGGGCGTGCTGCTGGGCATTGCCCTTTGGACCTCGATCACCATGCTGTCATCGGCGTTTGAGTTGAAGTTCCCAGACGGGACCCTGATCTCTGTGTCCGCGGCTCCGGCGGTTGCGGCCATGGTGCTCGGCGGGCCTGTGGCTGGAGCGGCCGTCGGGGCCATCGGCAGCCTCGAATGGCGCGAGGTGCGCGGCAAGGTCACCTGGTATGTGTTCCTGGCTAACCGCACCGTCTGCGCGATCGGCGGCCTGGTCGGCGGCCTGGCCTTGCTGACCACGACGAGCCTCATTCCCGGCCGGCCGGGAGTCGCCATTGGCGCACTCTCGGGTGGTGCGTCCTTCGTGGCCGGCAACTCGGTTGCCCTGATCGCCCTGATGAGGTGTGGTCCAGGAATCCCACTCGGGGAGTTGGTGCGGGAGGCCATCTCTCGGGCCCCCACCAGCTTCTCGCTGGCCGTCATCGGATATCTGATGGCCGAGGCAGCCACCCAGGCCCTCTGGAATGTTGCCTTCTTCATCGTGCCGCTGGTGGCGATCTACACCGTCTACAAGCGCCTTCTGACCATTCACGAGCAGGACCTTCTGAAAGCCGAGAAGGACGCCGCCGAGTCGGCCAATCGGGCCAAGAGCGCCTTCCTGGCAATGATGAGCCACGAGATCCGGACGCCCATGAACGCCATCCTCGGCAACGCCCACCTGCTCGGTGACGCCTCGCTGGCGCCCGAGGAGCGCGAGAGCGTCGAGACGATCGAGACCGCCGGCAACACTCTCCTCTCGCTGATCAACGACGTCCTGGACTTCTCGAAGATCGAAGCGGACCGGATGGAGCTGGAGCGGGCCGGCTTTGCCCCGGGCAAGCTCGTCAACTCGGTCGTCAAGCTGTTCGGCATCAATGCCAGAACCAGGGGAATCTCATTGACGGCCGAGATCGACCCTGGAATGCCCGCCGTGCTCGCCGGCGACTCACTGCGGCTGCGTCAGGTCTTGTCGAACCTGGTCGGCAACGCGATCAAGTTCACCTCCGAGGGCGGGGTCACCGTGGGGGCGCGCGTGGATGCCAGCGTCGAAGGGTCGACCACGCTCCGCTTCGAGGTCTGCGACACCGGCATCGGCATCGATGCAGAGGGACTGGCCAGGCTGTTCCAGCCGTTCTCGCAGGTCGACAGCTCTACGACCCGCCGCTTCGGGGGTACGGGCCTGGGCCTGGCCATCTCGAAGAAGCTCGTGACGCTCATGGGTGGCGAACTCGGGGTCGAATCGGTGGTCGGCCGGGGGTCGACGTTCTGGTTCACCGCCGTCCTGGCGACGCCGACGGAAGCCGAGATCGCCGGCGTAGAGAGCGCCGATGAGCCGGTCGAACGCGACACGAGCATCACAGGCGCCCGGGTGCTCGTGGCCGAGGACAATCTGGCCGGCAAGCGCCTGATGGAGCGGATGCTGGCCCGCCTGGGTATCGAGGTACAGGTGGTCGGCACAGGTCTCGAAGCGGTCGAGGCCGTCAGATCGAGCCATTTCGACGTGGTCTTGATGGATTGCCACATGCCCGAGATGGACGGCTTCGCCGCGACGCAGGCCCTCAGAGCCGATGGCTGGAGCTTGCCGATCATCGCCCTGACCGCCAACGCGATGACCGGCGATCGCGAGGCCTGTCTGGCCGCGGGCATGGACGACTACCTCGCCAAGCCGATCGTTGCCGCGGAACTCGTGAGGGCGCTGAGTCGATGGCTCGCGGAGCGGCCTGCCGCCGCCGCGCCGATCCCCATGCCCGCTTCGAGCCGGTTCGCGCGGCTAGGAGAGTTGGATTCGGAGCAGATCTCCGAGCTGTGCCAGCTCGATCCCGACGGGTCGGCCGGTTTCCTCGTCCACATGGTCGGCGACTACGAAGCGACCGTGGCCGAATGCCTGCCGGCGATCCGCCTGGCGCTCGAGGAATCGGATTCGGTCGCCCTCGAAGACGCAGCCCACAAGCTCAAAGGCGCCGCGTCGCAGGTTGGCGCGCGCATCGTCCACGACGCCTCCACCCGCCTCGTCGCCCTGGCCCGTTCCGGCACGACGCAGGGTGGGGGAGAGGTTCTCGTCGAGCTGGAGTCAGCCCTGCCCCGAACGTCTTCCGCCCTGCGCTCCGTCATCGCGGAAGTCGAGCACGCCGACATTCCGCTCGCCTCCTAGCGAGGGGCCGGCATTCCGCTTGGCCCTCGGCCTATTCGACGGGGCGAGCGGCACCTCGCCAGTCGCGCCGCCACCAGCTGAGCAGGAGCAGGCGGGCGACCGAGGACAACGTAACGCGTGGACGGGCACGTCGCCGGGGCAGCTGGATCTGCAATGGTTGGGCCGCGCGGGCGACCGCCACCGTCTCGCCGGTGCGGACCGTCGACGCGATCAGATGGTCGATCTCCTCCCAGCTGCGGGGGTTGCTCTTGGCGCTGCGCCATTGCCTTTCCACGTCGGCGGAGGGAGCCAGACTCCCCTCGAAGAGCGCCTCGAACTGGGCGCCATCGATCCGCTCGTGCTCGTAGAGGAACGCGGCGACTCGCGTCAGGCGCTTCATCTCGGCCAGGAGCGCCTCGCAGGCCTGCGTGTAGGCCCGGTCGAGAATCGCACTGATCGCTCGGTCCATCGCCGCGCGGATGCCGGCGGAGAGCGAGGTATCGTCATCGACGACGCGCAGGCTCAGGACGCCGCGTCCGGACGTGCCCAGATCCGCGCTATCGGGATCGTGGCCCATGCCCCACTTGGTGACCATCTTCGTGGCGATCTCGGCGGCCTTCTCCAGGTCGTTGGCGGCACCGCCGGTCACGTCCTGGAAGAGGATGGCCTCGGCCGCTCGACCGCCCATGAGAGCGACAAGCGTGGCCCGCAGATCTGACTCGGAGGGGAGATAGTCGTCTTCCGAGGACGAGACCGTGACGCCCAGGGCGTCGCCGTGGGCGAAGAGGCTGATCTCCTCGACCCGCCGGCGATCGCCGAAGAGCCGCCCGCAGACGGCGTGCCCGGCCTCGTGCGCGGCGATGATGCTGCGCTCGCGTTCATCCATGGACCGCCGCCGAGACGTACCCAGGATCGACTTGAGCCAGCCGTCGTGGATGTCGCCGGGCGTAATCTGCTGGTGACTGCGACGGGCGGCGTAGATGGCCGCCTCGTTGAGGAGATCGGCGAGCTGGGCGCCGCTCATGCCCGCGGTTCGGCGAGCGACCGACTCCATGTCGACGGCCTGGTCGAGCGGCTTGCCGACCGCATGAATGCCCAGGATGGCCCGGCGTCCGTCGATGTCGGGCAGCGGCACGTTCACCTTGCGGGTGAAGCGTCCGGGCCGGAGGATGGCCTGGTCGAGCGTGTCGATCCGGTTGGTGGCAGCGATCACGACGATCGATTCGGACGAGGCGAAGCCGTCCATCTCGGCCAGGAGCTGGTTGAGCGCCTGCTCGCGTTCGTCGTTGGGGTTCTGGCCGCCGCGCGTCTTGGCCAGGGCGTCGATCTCGTCCACGAAGATGATCGCCTTGCCGAGTTTGCGGCCGACCGCGAAGAGGTTGCGGACGCGCTTGGCTCCGACGCCGACGTACATCTCGACGAAACCCGAGCCCGACATCGACACGAAGGGGACACCGGCCTCGGTTGCCGTTGCTCGGGCGAGCATGGTCTTGCCGGTGCCCGGCGGTCCGTAGAGGAGCAGGCCGCGCGGAATGCTCGCGCCCAGAGCGAGGAATCGATCGGGCGACTTGAGGAAGTCGACGACCTCGGTCAGCTCGAGCTTCGCTTCATCGCAGCCGGCGACGTCGGCGAAGCGCACCGGCCGAGCGACGGCAGGGTTGTCCCCGTCGACCCGATTCGGATCGGGCGGCAGAATGACGTGGTAGCTGCCCGATCCTCTGGCGCTATCCTGGCCGGCATTCCGGCGTATGAACACGACCGCGACGAGGGCGATGGCAGCCAGCATAGCCAGCTGCAGGATGCCGCCAAAAGGATCCGACGAGCCAGAGCCCGAGCCGGACGTGCCGTAGCCCGGGGGCAGCTGAGCCACCGAGTCCGCGGCGATGAGCCGGCCGTAGCCAAGGCTTCGCAGCGCGACCAGCGCGTCGCTGGGGCTGACCGCGAGGTTGACCCGGACCCACTGACCGCTCGTCGTTCGGGCGGCCAGGACGTCCGTCTGCGTGGCCGATGCCGGCGCACCCGGCGCCACCGCCACCAGGGAGATCGTGGCGACTTCGCCGGCCTCTGCGTGCCGCTGGAGGTCCAGCAACGTCCAATCCGCGCTGAACGTGTAGGTGTTGGCAACGGGGGCAGGGGCGTTGAAGGCCCCTCGGCCGACGGCCAGTGAGAGGCCGCCGACGACGACGATGATGGCAACGGTGAAAGCAAGAGTCAGCGCGATGTGTCGCTGAGCCGTCGCCCTGATACGTTTGGCAAGCCTACGCATCGGGCTCTCCAGTTCTATTCGCCCCGACTCCTTCGCGCTGGAGCATGGCCGAGAACGTCGGCGAGCGTCGCGCGACCACCAGGGCCCTCAGGTCCTCGCGACCGTCAAGCCCTGGCATGGGGTGGGGGAGCTTCCACGTTACACCCTCCGGGGCGCTTGCGCGCTGATAGGTCAGGCGACAGGCGAGCTCACCTGGCCTCAGTAGGCCATCAGCTCCATCCACTTGCCAGCGCAATCCGGTCTGGTGAGTCTGGGTCTTCTTGCCTAACCCAAGAGTTGAGCCCGGAACTCCCATTTCGGATCCGGCCTGTGCTCTACTCTGGCCGAGTAGGCAGGATGCTCCTTCGACCAGGTCCGCGCGATTGCGGCGCTACGTTGCGGGTCGGCCGCGACGAAGTGGAGGGTGCGTTTCTTCGCCTCGGTCACCCGACCGGCGAAGGTAGTACCGCACTTCTCCAGCTCGGCGATCAACTCGTCTTCCGCGTCGTCGAGCGATCGGTCGTCGCCTCTGCCCGCGAGCTGCAGCGTCCCGAAGCCCAATGAGACCTCCAGGTGGCTCGAGGCAAACGGCAGGTCGATGCGCTTGAGGGCCGCGTTGGCCGACACGACGGCGCGGTTTCCCTGTCGGTCGGTCCGCTGGGCCAGTATCCAGTGATCCCTTGTCGCGGCCGCGGCGCGCCGGCCGATCTCGTCCTTCAGCTCGCCTGGTGTTCGGCCGGCGAAGGCCGCCTGCGACGTCTCGATCGGCCCGATCCACCGCTCGACGTCATCCTCGCCCAGCAGGTTGTCAAGGAACAGGAAGGCAATCTGCATCGCAGCCGACGTTGACAGGGTGGCGAATGCCGGATTCCACAGCCGCAAACTCGCCAGCTCGCGCCCTTCATCCCAGCTTGCTATGGCCCTCATTTCGGTCAGATCGACCGGTCCGTTGCCGATGTCGAGAAGACCTGGGTTGCCGGCTTGCCTAGAGGCGTGATACTCCCAGACCGGATCCGGCGCCGGCGCGGCAGCCAGCCATTCCAATGCGCTCGGACGGACCTCCGCATTTCCTTCGGGGGACAAGCAGAAAGCATGGCGGGAGCTCGATCCCTTCGATAGTTCCCAGGCAAGCTGCGGGTGCAACGCGTCGACATGAGCCGAGATCTCAGTGACCAGATCCTGAACGGACCCGTCTTCGATCCCCGACGCCACCCTGTCTTTGGCCGACGCCCACCATGCCCAGAACGCTTCGTTGCCGCCGCCCCTGGGAGTCTTCTCCCGTCCGAACAATGGCATGACCCCTCCTTCGATTTCTCAAAGGATAGCGATCGCGACCGTCCTCAGGCGGGCACAGTCTCCGCACCGTATTGGACGAAGATCGGATCGCGTGTAACCACGACGGCACGCAAGCGGAGGGCCTGGGCGACGAGCATCCGGTCGAATGGGTCGCGATGGATCGGTTCGAGGCCAGCCGCGCGCTCTGCATCCGTGGCATCGATTGGCGCCTCGATGAACCCAGCGTTGTCGAGTATCGCGGCCATGCCATCGGGAGCGTTGACCTTGCCGATAGCGCGCTTGATGGCGATCTCCCACACCGTCGCAGCGCTCACCAGAACCTCATTGGTCGGATCGGCGATGAGATCGCGCGCATGTCGATCGAGCGTGGGATCGTCGGCAAGCCACCAAAGCAGCGCGTGCGCGTCGAGGAGGAGCCTCACTGTTCGAACGAGTCCAGCAAAGCCGGGTCCGGCGCGTCGAAGTTGGGCGCCAGGGTTACCCGGCCGCGCCACAGGCCAGGCTCGCGTGACTGCATTCGCGGGCGAAGCGGCACGAGTCGAGCGACGGGATGTCCGTCTCTTGCGATCACGATCTCCTCGCCCGCTTCTACGCGATCGACGAGCCTCGAGAAGTGCGTCTTAGCCTCGTGGATGTTGATTGGCTCTGCCATTGGGGGGCTCCAGCACTGGTTAGTCCACCTTAGTCCGGTAGGCACCCTGCGTCAACGACCACAGGACGGAGACTAGCGCCACGCGCTCAACCGCCACTTACCAGCCGTCTTGAGCGGGGAGGGCGGCCCGGAGAACGGAGTCGACCTCGAGGCGACGGGACGCGATGGCCGGCCGAGCCACCACAACTACCGGCGGCCGGACGAGGACGAGCATTCGCGAATCGTAGCGGGTCTCGGGGCGTCCATAAGCACGGACGGTCAGGGCGGCAGTACATCCGGCGCTCGAGGAATCGTCCGCTCGTACGGTGTGAAATAGGCTGGGTTTCCCCGACAGTCCTTGCATGCGCCAAACTGCGGCCCCGCGGTCGCTCGTCGATGCCCTGGATCAATGGGGCATCCAGTTTCCGCTGGCCTCCGAGGAGTTCAGCGGGGTCGCCTCTTCCTGGCGCCTATCGATCGCGATGTTGCTGCCGAGGCACGGCGACGCGCTCGATCAATGGGGCATCGAATTCCCGATTGCCTACGACGATCTGGCCGCGTTCGGCGCGAACTGCCGGGCCGGGCGTGGTCAGGCTCGAACCTCGGCGATCCTGGGCGGCCGCCTGCAGGTCATCTCCCGGCTGGGAGCGTACGCCGCCGTCATGGCGGTCGTGGTCGCCGGCAGTGCCGCCGCCGCCCCTTCGACTGCTTCGGCCGCCGCCCTCGCGACTCGCAATGAGCCCGCTCTCATCTCTGTCGCCGACTCGGCTCAGGTCGCGAATCTGCCATCGACTACCGAGCGGCCGTCGGCGACGTCGGACCCGACACCCGGATCGACGCCGGGCGCGACCTCGCCCGCCGAGGCACCCGCCATCAAGCCGGTATCGAACATTCCGGCGGCAGACCGATTCGAGGCCAGGTCTATCCCGCTTCCGACGGTCCAGGACGCAAAGGACTATCTGGTCGCACGCCTGGGCACCAGGGTGGATCGGCACTACGGCCTGTCCCAGTCGCAGTGCGCCAGCTTGATATTCGAAGACGAGGCCGGCTGGGATCCGCATGCCGCCAACAAGTCATCGGGCGCGTACGGCTTGCCCCAGGCCCACCCGGCGAGCAAGCTGGCCGATTGGGCAGAGGCCAAGGCCAAGTCAGCGGAAGAGGCCGGCGATCTCGAAACCGCCTGGCTGTACCGGGCGTGGCGGGACAACCCGGTGGTGCAGGCGGAGTGGGGCGTCGACTACATGATCGACCGCTATGGATCGCCGTGTGCCGCTCTGGCATTCCGGAACGGGCACTGGGAACACGGGGTCCTGATCCCCGGCGCCGGCTGGTACTGATCGTCCGGCTTCTGACGTATCGGCGAGCCCGGTAGAGGGCGGCCCGGCCCACCGATCGCTCTGCAGCGGCTCAGGACGGGCTGTTGGCGAGCATCAGCAGAAAGCCCATCGCGACCGCCGCGACGACGATCCCGAGGCCGGCCAGAGCCAGCCGCATCCGTACGCGCCCGGCGACCTGGTCGGGCGTCCCGACCAGAACCGATACCGGCCCCATGGCGCGGCCCGCGATCGCGGGACGGCCCGCGAGGCCGACGCTGCTGCCGTCGTCGCCGATCCCCTCGTCCGTCAGCGTGCCGGCCGGGAGCTCTGTCACGGCGCCGATGACCGTCACCAGCTCGCCGATGGCCAGGGTTCTCTCTTTGGCGAACTTCCGAACGTCGTCGTCGCTGTAGCTGCTGTCCCGCTCATCCGAGAGCGGCTCGGGCGGATCGGCAAACTGCCTGTCGAGGAGCGTTCGGACCTGGTCGGCGGTCTCCGCCCGGGCGACTCTCTCCACCTCGCCCGACCCGTCGCCTCGGTCGAGAGAGCCGCTGGCCAGGTCCCACATCGCGTGCCTCGCGAGCACCGCGATCCTGCCCGTGCCGTCGTTCAAGATGAAAGGGACGCCATTGCGACGATGGAAGATCGTGCGAAGGTCGCGGCCGTAGTACACCGTCGCCAGAGTGTCGTAGTAGACGCATGGGATGCCGGCGATGGGCGACTTCAAGTAGCTCCAGGCGGGCTCGATGTGGCCGCATAGGAGGGCATTCCCGCGTCGCAGGTCGGCGATCTTGCCGGCCTTCATCCCCACAAGCGGCTCGCCCCGGAGCATGGCCAGGCCCAGCGGCACGACCATCACCAGTCCGACTACCAGGACCGCGATACCCAACGCGACGCCCAACGCCATGCAATTCCCTCCATTCTTACGCCAAGAGTACCCAATGGCGCGGCGCTGCGACCGACCGATCGGTTCTACATGCCCTCGACGACCATGGCAGAACCGTCGGAGTCGGAGCGCCGGGACGATAGGGATCGCTTCGGCTCTCAGCTCCGGGCCAGCTTCAACGCTGCGCGGCAGGAGGCTTACGGAAAGTGGCCCTTGCGCAACGGATATCTGGTGGATATCCTGCGTGCCATGAGCAAGGTGCTGATCACCGTTCCCGATGAGCTGCTCGACCGGATAGATCGCGCGGCAAAGGCCCAAAAGACCACTCGAAGCCGCTTCATCGAAGAGGCCGCTCAGCACGAGTTGGGCTGGCCCGCGGCCGATTCGATGGATGCAGCCGTGAACCGTGCGCGCGAGGCGCTGGCGTCGGCGGGACCTTTTGAGTCTGCGGGGCTGATCCGGCGAGATAGAGATTCGCGCGATGCCACCCGCCGCTGACGTCTTGTGCGACGCAAGCGTCGTCCTCAAGTGGTTCCACAGTGAAGGCGAGGAAGAGGTCGAAGCGTCTCGGGCGCTCCTGGAGCTTCATCGCTCGCACGGCATGGCCCTGTCCGTGCTCGACCTGACCGCGTATGAGGTCGGGAACGCGCTGCTCCGGGGTGTTGGTGTTGGAGCGGAGAAGGTGTCGGCTGTGCTGGACGCACTGGANNGATCGCGCGCTGCTCAAAGCCGGTCTCGGCCGAAGGCCGTCGGAGATCCTGGCCCGGCCGGGTATAGCGCCCTGATGGAGTAGAGGAGCACCGCCACGCACCCCGAAAGCCGAGCCTGACCATGCCGAGTTGGCTCCCGACGGGCCGCCGGAGAGTCGCCGGTCTCGTCGGACTCGCAGCTTGCGTCGCCGTGGCCGGAGGCCTGCTCCTCGGGATCCCCGCGAGGACCTCCCCGTCAAGTGGCGCGAGCAGCAGCCCGAGCAGCAGCCCGACGGTCTCACCCTCCGCGTCGCCACGCCCGAGCGCGTCGCCAACTCCCGGGGCCACGGCGACCGCCGTCGAGGCGACCGTCGTCGCCCGCGTCGCCGACTGCCAGAACCCGCTCGGCTGGGACTACACCGTCTCGGGTAACGACCTCTTTGTCGTGTGCGACGCAGCGAACTCGCCCAGCTCGACCGCCGGGCCCGGAGGACCCTACGTCGCGCGGGTGGACCTGACCACCAACAAGGTCACCGCCACATACAGATACAAGACCCCCATGACCTACATCGAGGGCTTGACCGTGGACGACGGCAGCCTCTGGTTCGAGGGCATCTTCGGCGGCTCGGGTTGTGCGGGTGACTGCAGGGGCTGGCGCCGTATCGACCGGTTCGACGTCGCGACCGGCGAGAACACTTTCGAAATCCCCGACGTTGGGCTGGCGGGCAGCTCCTCCGGATACATTTGGGTCAGGGACTCATTGACGCAGAATGGCCCGCTCCAGAAGCTCGACCAAAATACAGGCCAGGAGAAGGGCCGCATCCCATTCGCCATGGGTAGCGCCCAGTTCGCCTGCGGCTCGCTCTGGGGCATAACTGGGAACAACCTGGGAACGGCCGACACAAGCACAACCGTGGCCCGTATCGACCCGGCCGATGGCACCGTCCTGGCCTCGTTCACCGTGCCGGGCCTCCTGCACTCGCTGCAGTCGGTCGGAACAGAGTGCTGGGCGAGCGTGGAGCCGGCCGGCGCCGACCCGTACACCGCGTACTACGCCGACCACTTCGTACGGATCGGCGGTTCCGGGGTCGAGTACACCAGCCCCCTCTTTCACCTTGAGAACCGGTCGGGTAGCTTGTCGGAGACCTACGTCGACATCCAGGGCGGGTCTTTCTGGCTGGTCAACGACGACCGGCTGACAACGGCGACCCTGCAGCGGCTCGATCCTTCCACCTGGCAGCCCACGGGGACGCCTTGGCAAAGCGGCGCATCCGGCTACCAGGGCGATCCATTCGCCATCATCGGCGGCTCGGTCTGGGTATTCGACGATGGCGGCGGGATCTCGCGCTTGGACATCCCGCTCGGCTCATAGCCGGCGCGGCAGCGCCGAAGCTACGCCGGCACGTAGGCCAGATACATCGCGCCCGACGCGAACTGCCGCGTCTCGGTGAGCCGCAGGCCGACCGGTGTCTCGAGCGCGGGGAAGAACGGCAGGCCCGCCCCGAGGATGACCGGGTGGACGACGACGCGGTATTCGTCGATCAGGCCGCGCCGGATGAA
>PLNK01000052.1 GCA_003142755.1 Chloroflexota bacterium
CATGTTGTCGCGGAGGTAATCGAAACCAAACTCGTTGTTCGTGCCGTAGGTAATGTCGGCACCGTAGGCCTCGAGCCGACTGCAGGGCCGGAGGTTGACCAGCCGCTCGTCGTTGGTCGGGTAGCCCGGCTCGAACAGGTACGAGGTGTCGTGGGTGATGATGCCGACCGAGAGGCCCAGGAAGTGATAGACGGGCCCCATCCACTGAGCGTCGCGGCGAGCCAGGTAGTCGTTGACCGTGACGACGTGAACGCCCTTGCCAGTCAGGCCATTGAGCGCGGCTGCGAGCGGGCCGGCCAGGGTCTTGCCTTCGCCGGTCTTCATCTCGGCGATGCGGCCCTGGTGCAGGACGATGCCGCCCATCATCTGCTCGTCGAAGTGGCGCATCGCCAGGGTGCGCTGCATGGCTTCGCGCGTCGCGGCGAAGACCTCGGGCAGGACCTTGTCCATGGCGTCCTGGATCCGCTCCTGCTCGCGCTTGCGGCGATCCTTGGCCAGGTCGCGACGGTGCTCCAGATCGGGATGATGGCGCTCGTCGTCGGAGGGCTCTTCCGGCTCGCCCTCTTCGCGGATCTCGTCGCGAATCTCGTCGACGAAGGCTCGCAGCTCCTCGTCGGAGCGGGCCTGCATCTCGGGCTCCAGCTCGCTGATCCTCGCCACGAGGGGTTCGATGCGATGGAGCTCGCGATCGTTCGAGTCGACGAAGCGGCTCAGGAAGCCAAGCATCTAGGATCACGATCCTTTGCGACCCGCATCGCGGGCCATAGGCCAGGGCCTCGGCCGAGGCGGCGACGCCCCTCGGCGTCGGCCGATGAGAGCCTCTCGGTCAGGCCGATGGCTGGCTCAAGAGTATAGGCTAGCGAGCCACTACCCCTCCTGCGAGGCGCGACTAATGCCAGAAGTGTGAGCCGTAGCCCCACAGCAGGAGGGCGAAGGTGAGGCCGGCGAGGGCGGCCCAGAAGATCACCGCGGCCACGGTGGAGGTCGGGTTCATCTCCGAGTTGCGCAGCGCGGCGACACGCCAGCGATGCGACCGCAGGCCCGTGCGCCAGTCGTCACCGCGGTCGTGACCGGGCGGTGGCGTGGGAACCAGGCCGCCTCGACCGTCGGGTCTGTGGAGCTGGAGTGTCATGGCTCGAGCCCCTCCGACTGGTCGGCGTCGGTCGCCTCGGCCTCAGCCGCGGCGACCGGTCGGTAGCTCGGGGGGCGCCCATTGCCGCCGTTGGTCGACCGCCCCGGGCCGCCATCGACGTCCCACAGCAGCATCTCCTGGGTGAACTGGACTTCGCTCGTGAAGAGTGCCCCAACGGACTTGCCGCGGTGGATCCGGACGATCGCTTCGGCGATGAGAGGCGCCAGCGTGCGGATGATGATCTTGCCGCCGCGCTTCTCGGGCGGGATCGGGATCGAGTCGGTGACCACGACCTCGCGAAGACTCGACTGGGCGATGCGCTCTACCGCCTGACCCGACAGAACGGCGTGGGTGGCGCAGGCATACATCTCAGTCACGCCTTCACGTTCCAGCGCCTCGACGATCTGGATCAGCGTGCCGGCGGTGTCGATCTCGTCGTCGACGATGATGGCCCGCTTGCCGCGGACGTCGCCGATGACGTTGAGCACCTCGGCCCGGTCCTTGTTGCCGATGCGCCGTTTCTCGACGATCGCCAGCGGCGCGTCGAGTTGCTCGGCGAAGGTTCGGGCGCGCTTGGCAAAGCCCAGGTCCGTGACCACGACCAGGTTCTCGATGTTCTTCTGGCGGAAGTGGCCGGACAGCAGATGAACGGCGGTCAGCTCGTCGACGGGGATGTTGAAGAAGCCCTGGATCTGGCCCTGGTGGAGGTCGACCGTCAGCAGGCGGTTCGCTCCGGCGACCGTCAGCATGTCGGCGATCAGGCGGGCGGTGATGGGAACGCGGGGCTGATCTTTCTTGTCAGATCGGCCGTAGCCGTAATACGGCACTACGGCGGTGATGCGACCCGCGCTGGCCCGCTTAAAGGCGTCGATCATGATCAGCAGTTCCATGATCGACGTGTTGACCGGCCTCGAAGTCGGCTGGATGAGGAACACGTCCTTCTCGCGGGCGTTGTCGACGATCCGGACGAAGATGTTCTCGTTGGAGAATTCGAAGACTTCGGCCCGACCTAGATTCGTACCCAGGTACCGGCAGATGTTCGCCGCCAGCTCCGGGTTCGCATTCCCGGTGTAGACGTCGAACTGGTCCGCCTCTGGCAATGCTGGCTCCCGGGTATCGCTGTAGATCACTTTGGCTGACCGCCATCGGGCGCGGGTGTGGTGCCTTCAGGGCCATTGTCCGATATGCCATCCCGTTGCGCCAGCCCGGCCCTGAAGGCCGCGATGCCGACCACCTTGTCGCCGGCGTTGAGGCGCATCACGATCACCCCGCGAGCCTGGGACGAGTAGCGGTTGATCGTGTTCGTTTCGGTCCGGACCACCTGCCCGCCGGCGCTGATGAGGAGCAGTTCCTCGTCCAGCTCGGTGACCTGCTGCACGGCGGCGACGTCGCCCGTCTTCTTGCCTTCGAGAGAAATCAGCCGGACGCCCTGGCTGCCGCGGTGCATCGGCCGGAACTCGGTCAGCGGCACGCGCTTGCCATAGCCGGTCTCCGTGAGGACCAGCAGATCCGCGGTGGGCTGGACGACGCTCATGCCGACCACGCGATCGGTGGGACTGGCGAGGCGGATACCGATGACACCTGCGGCCGGCCGGCCCATCGGTCTGACCTCGTCTTCGGGGAAGCGGGCGATCTTGCCCTGGGCCGTGGCGACGATCACGTCGTCCGTGCCGGTGGCCACGTCGACCCAGGCTAGCTCATCGTCCGAGGCGATGGTGATGGCGATGATGCCGCTGGAGCGGACCTTGTCGAACTGCTCGAGCGGCGACTTCTTGACGATGCCGTTACGAGTGGCCATGACCAGGAACTTGCCGGCCTTGAAGTCCGACAGCGTGATGGTGGCCATCGGGACTTCGCCCGGTTCCACCTGGACGCCGGGGAGATTGATGATGGCAATCCCCTTGGCCTGGCGGCTGGCATCGACGATGGTGTGAACCTTGGCCGAGAAGACCCGGCCGCGGTTGGTGAAGAAGAGCGCCCAGTCGTGAGTGTTGGCGACGAGGAGGTGCTCGACGGCGTCCTCCTCGCGCGTCACGTGACCGATGATTCCCTTGCCGCCGCGGGCCTGGCGGCGATACGTGGCTACGGGCTGGCGCTTGATGTAGCCGCGCCGGCTGATCGTGACCACGACGTCTTCGTCGGCGATCAGATCCTCGTCGGTCATCTCGCGACTGGAGTCGTCGGCGATCCGGGTTCGGCGGGCGCCGGCGTACTTGGTTTTGAGGACGCTCAGCTCGTCCTTGATCACGGCGAAGATGCGTGACGGGTTGGCCAGGATGTCCTCGAGCTCGGCGATGAGCTGGATGACTTCGAGGTACTCGTCCTCGATCTTCTTGCGCTCGAGGGCGGCCAGACGTGCCAGACGCATGTCCAGGATGGCCTGGGCCTGGATCTCCGTCAGGCCAAACCGGGCCATCAGGTTGTTGCGCGCGCGCTCGACGTCGGCGGACTCGCGGATGGTCTTGATCACCTCGTCGAGGTTGTCCAGGGCGATCTTGAGGCCTTCGAGGATGTGAGCCCGAGCCCGAGCCTTCTCCAGGTCGAACTCGGTCCGGCGCCTGACCACATCGCGGCGGAAGTCGATGTAGTGCTGCAGGACGGCCTTGAGTGGCAGCGTCTGCGGCTGGCCGTCGACAAGGGCCAGCATGTTCATGTTGAAGGCGGTCTGCATCGCCGTGTGCTTGAACAGGTTGTTGAGCACGCGGTGCGGGTCGGCGTCCCGCTTGATCTCGATGTAGATGCGCATGCCGTCGCGGTCGGACTCGTCGCGGAGGTCGGCGATCCCCTCGATTCGTTTGGCGCCCACCATCTCGGCCATGCGCTCGAGCAGGGCGGCCTTGTTGACCATGTAGGGGAGCTCGGTGACGATGATCGCCATCCGGCCGCCCCGGGCTTCCTCGAAGGCTACCTGGGCCCGGACGACCACCCGGCCGCGGCCATGGGCGTACATCTCCCGGATGGCGTCGACGGTCTCGTTCTCGCCGGTGATGGGGTTGCGGCGAGTCTCGTAGCGGTACATCGTGCCGCCGGTCGGGAAATCCGGGCCGGCGATGTACTTGCAGAGGTCGTCCGAGGTCAGCTCCGGGTCGTCGATCAGCGCCTGCGCGGCGTCGACGACCTCCCCGAGGTGGTGGGGCGGGATGTTGGTCGCCATCCCGACCGCGATTCCGGACGAACCATTGACGAGCAATTGGGGGAGCTTGGCCGGCAGAACCGTCGGCTCCTTCTGCGTCCCGTCGTAGTTGTCCACGAAGTCGACGGTGTTCTTGTCGATGTCGGCCAGCATCTCGGCGGCGATGCCGGTCAGCCGTGCTTCCGTGTAGCGCATCGCGGCGGCGCTGTCGCCGTCGATCGAGCCGAAGTTGCCCTGGCCGTCGACGAGCGGGTAGCGCATCGAGAAGTCCTGGGCGAGCCGGACGAGGGCCTCATACAGGGCGGCGTCGCCATGGGGGTGGTACTTGCCCATGACCTCGCCGACGATCGCGGCGCACTTGCGGAACGACGAGCTGGACGACAGGCCCATCTCGCCCATGGTGTAGAGGATCCGCCGATGGACGGGCTTCAGGCCGTCGCGGACGTCGGGCAGCGCTCGCGACACGATGACGCTCATCGCGTAGTCGAGGTAGCTCGTCCGCATCTCGTCCTCGACGCGGACGACGCGGACTAGGCCCAGATCGTCGGTCACGGTGAGCTATCCCTCCAGCTGGCTGATTGGGGGCCGCGGCGCGGCGCCGGGGTTGGCGGTGGAACTGTCGCCCAGACCCGATCGAGTCGGGCGTCGACGAATGCCTTCGAGCATCTGGCGAAGACGCTCGGAGTCGTTGGGCAGTTTGGATAGGGTGTCACGGATAACCCAGGCCCGAAGGCCGTCCAGGTTCCGACTGGCCGTCAGCGCCTCCGTGTCGACGAAGGCGATCGTCGCAGCCGGATCGATCGCGGCGAACGTCCGCAGCGCCCACGACAGGGCCTTCTGGACGTCAGGCTCCGGATCGCCGATCAGCTTGCCGATAAGGTCCAGGCCGCGTCCGACGACCAGAGCGTCACGACTGCCCGGATGGTTCGTATGGGGCATGGCGGCCAATGTGGAACCGACCAGCCGCCGCTCCCAGCGGGACGGCGACGGGACCAGGCGCTCGAGCTCGGCCCAACGCACCGGATCGCGCAGGATGCCCTCGCCGAAGGGATGGGCGATAGTGTCAACGGTTATCCACTCATCCGCCTCCCGGGCGGTCCGGCGGAGTAGTTGCCACGCCCGCTCCGGGTCGGTGGGCAGGAGACGCTCCAGGTTCCAGGTGCCGAACCAGCGCAGCTCACGCAACTCCTCGCGGGTGAGCCGATCCACGACGTCGATCAGGAGCGAGGCCGGGCACTTGCGGGTGCCGCGCTTGAAGGCCTTGTACGTAGCCTCGACGAGAGGCAACCGCACGCCGAGGACGGGTCCGAGGCCGGGGGCGATCGTGCGTGAGCCATCTGCGTAGGCCTGGTCCGCCAGCTCGCCGAAACCCTGCTTGATCGTCGACACGAAGGCGTCCGGGTCCTCGACGAGTTTGGCCAGCTGGTCTCCCAGGGCGGC
>PLNK01000029.1 GCA_003142755.1 Chloroflexota bacterium
GCCGCGCGCTTGGCCGCGGTCCAGGGCGCGTCGCCCGTGTCCGCCACGGCCACGACGGCCGGCACCTGGACGGCCGGCCACCAGTCCGAGACCCGCGCCGCCCACATGGCGCGGAGAAGGGCCTCCTGCCGGGGCTGCGTCAGACGCCATGCCACCGTGCCGTCGTCGCGGACATCGAACGCGGCGAGAGCGGCCTCGAGCCTGGCGTCGGACCACGCTGGATTGGCGTGGCGCAGATACCCCTGCAGCCGGGCCAGGGGCATGCCCGCCACGGGCGGGAGCGCCAGCTTCGCCAGGCACTCCTCGAGCGTGGCGAACTGGTCGCTCGCGTCCACCAGGCCGCCCTCCACGAGACCCGCGCCGCCGGCCATCACCCGCCGGCCCGCCAGGGCCTCGAGGATCACCCAGGCACCCAATGAGTGGCCGACCAGGATCGGCCGCTCAAGACGCAGGCCGGCCACTGCAGCGGCGACGTCGGAGCCCAGAGTCGCCACGTCGTAGCCGTGGTCCGGTCGATCGGACAGCCCGTGGCCTCGAAAGTCGATGGCGCAGGCAGTTCGGCCCGCGGTCGCCAGCCGCCGAGCGACGCCGTCCCAGGCCACGGCCGTCGACGCGATGCCGTGCAGGAGAACGAACGGGGTTCGATCGAGGCCGGCTGCCGACTCCCAGACACGGACTGACAGACTGACATCCTGGTCGACCGGTACACGCTCCAGCTTGGGTTCGCCAGCCGTGTCAGCGACGGTCGCGCCGTCACCGTTCGAGTGCGCCATAGGTCCTCCGAGCGGAGCGGGTGTCGTTGGGGCCTAAGATACGCGGCCAGTCAAAGGCAGGCACGCAGCCGGCCGATCGCTCAGAATGGAGTTCCTCGCCGACGGCCGCCCTACTCCCGGGCGATGGCCGCGCCGGAGGACATCGCTCACCAAAGGGAGCACATGACCCCGAAGATCGACGCGCCCGCCACGATCAGGAACCGCATCAGCGAATTCCGACAACCGCCGGCCAGCCCCCACGAAACACGTGGCGCAAGCGTGGTTCGGCCGATCGTCTTCGGTGCGACAGACGGCCTCGTGTGCAACTTGTCGCTGATCATGGGCGTAGCCGGAGCCGGAGGCCAGGACCCTCATTCGATCGTGGTCGCCGGCGTGGCCGGTCTGCTCGCGGGCGGCTTCTCGATGGCAGTCGGCGAGTACGTCTCGGTCAGGTCGCAGCGAGAGCTGCTCGACTACCAGATCGAGCTCCAGCGCCATCAGCTCCACAACACGCCCGAGCAGGAACGCGACATCCTCCGCGAGATCTACGAGGCCAAGGGTCTGTCTCAAGCCGAGGCCGATCTCATCGTGCAACGCATCATGAGGGATCCTGAACGGGCAATCGACACCTTCGTCCGCGAGGAGATCGGGCTCTCGGCCGCAACGATGGGATCGCCGGTCGCCGCCGGCCTCGGATCGTTGGCCGCCTTTGCCGTGGGCGCTCTGGTGCCGCTGGTGCCCTTCCTCGTTCTGACGGGCACCGGCGCCTTTGCCTTCAGCATCGCCGCCTCCGGCGTGGCGCTCTTCGGCATCGGCCTGGCGGTGAGCAGGCTGACGCACCGCCAGGCCATCTGGACGGGGGTCCGGCAGGCCGGGCTCGGCGGGCTCGCCGCCGCCGTGACGTTCGGTATCGGTTCGCTGCTGGGGACGGCCGTCCACTAGAACCAGGCCGCGCGGATTTCGACCGGCCGGCCGGGTTCCGGCGGCTTACTGAGTTCTGAGTACACAGTCCGACGGCGGATCTGCCGATACCCGAAGTGAGGCGTTCCAGCCGGAGTTCGCCTTGGCGCGCGTCGTGCCGAGCGCACCCTGCCCGGCGGCTGTGGGTGCCCGTCAATGAGACTCAACGTGCGGATGAAGCTGCTGGCCACGTCACTCGTCCTCCTGGCGGCGGCGCTGATCATCACCGTCGTCGCGATCGTCAGCCTCAGCGGCGTCAACGACACCGCCGACAGGACGTACAGTCAGACGACTGCTCCACTCGAGAAGCTGGGCACCGCCGAAGTCGCCCTTCTCGACCGGATGCGAGCCGTTACCTACAGTGTCGTGGTGGGAGCTCAGCCAGATCAGCAGGCATCGATCGACGCTCAGATCGCGGCCGATGACACGGTCATCGACGCCAACCTGCCGGAGATAGAACCGCTTCTCCAATCCGACGCCGAGCGCACGTACCTCCAGGAGTTCAAGGCCGCAGAGACCGAATATCGCGCCGCGTGCGACCAGATCGACGCCAGCGCCAAGGCCGGCCGAACCACAGAAGCCGCCGCCGCGATTCCAGGAGCGGCAGCCATCAGGCAGCAAATGATGACTTCGATGGATCAGCTGCGGCAGGCAATCGACAGCGAGGCCGTTGCGCTGAACGACAGCGTCCAGACTGCCTACGACCGGGCCCTCATCTCCCTGCTGGCCATCTTCCTGGTCGCCGTGCTCATCGGGCTGACCGTTTCCATAGTGGTCTCCAGGTCGATCCGAGATGGCGTCAAGGTGGTGCAGGATAAGCTGACGCTGATGACCGAGCGCGGCGTGACAGAGCTCGACCAGGCGATGGCGGCCCTGGCCCGGAACGACCTCACCTATGAGTTGATTCCCACCGTCGAACCGGTCGAGCACTACGGCTCCGATGAGATCGGCCAGACCGCTGCCGTAGCCAACGTGATGATCGAGAAGCTCCACAGCGCGATGCGCTCCTATGAGACAGCCCGCGCCAGCCTCTCGACCACGGTCGGCGAGGTCAAGATCGCGGCGGAGGCACTATCGCGTGCCTCGGACCAGCTCGACTCGGCCGCGACGCAGTCCGGAAACGCTTCTCAGCAGGTTGCTCAGACGATCGGCCAGGTCGCGGCCGGAGCCAGCGACCAGGCACGCGCGGCTTCCCAGACCTGCGCCGCGAGTCAGGATCTGACCGAGATCATCGAACGCGTGGGTCAGGGCGCTGGCAGCACCAAGATCCGGGTCCAGGACGTGTCGCGTGCACTCGTCGCCACGACCCAGGCGATCGGCCAGGCCATGCGCGATTCTGAGGCAATGTCCCCGCTGAACGAGCGCGTGGACGCAGCGGTTGCCGCCGGCACGATGGCCGTCGACGAGACAGCCGGCGGCATGAAGCGGATCAAGGCCTCGGTCGAGGGCGCGGCGATCAAGGTCACCGAGCTCGGCGCCAAGTCCGATCAGATCGGGGCCATCGTCGAGACCATCGACGACATCGCCGAGCAGACCAACCTGCTCGCGCTCAACGCCGCCATCGAGGCGGCTCGAGCCGGCGAACAGGGCAAGGGCTTCGCCGTCGTCGCCGACGAGGTTCGCAAGCTCGCCGAGCGCTCCAGTCGGGCCACCAAGGAGATCGCGGATCTGATCGACGAGGTCCAGCAGGGCACCGAGGCAGCCGTCCAGGCAATGAAGACCGGCGCCGGCGAAGTGGAAACGGGCGCCGAACTGGCCGAGCAGGCCGCCGGAGCGCTGCAGGAGATCAGGGATGCCGCCGCCGCCCGCAACGTCGTCCTCGAAGACATGCTGGCGGCCGTGGTGGAGATCCGCGCCCTGAGCGCGGACGTCGTACGGGCCACCGACAGCATTTCCGAGATCGCGACCGAGACCAACGACGCGGCCGCACAAATGGGCTCCGCCGCGGACACCGTGGGCCAATCGGTCGAATCTATCGCCGCCATCAGCCAGGAGAACTCGGCCTCCGCCGAGGAGGTCTCCGCCGCCACGGAACAGATGTCGGCCCAGGCCGAAGAGGTCGTCGCCTCGGCGGCGGGCCTCGCCGAAATGGCCCAGGGCCTCGACGAGCTCGTGGCCCGCTTCCGGCTCGACGACAACGAGCCGGCCGGGTCCGGCAACGTCATTCCACGCCGCCGAGCCACAGACTGGCAAGCTCCCGCACGTCAGGCCGAGTCGGCCTAGTGTCAGGCCCGACCGGGCCTGACCACATGGCAGGGCCGCTTTCCCCCCAAGCGGCCCTGCCACCCCTCTCCTTCAAGTGGCGTGGCGCGCGTCGAGTGGCGGCCGGCGGCGCCCATGGCGACGCAGGCGCTATCCTGGCCGACATGCCAGCCCAACGCGAGCCTGCCACTAAGCCTCTCATCGTCCTGATCGTCGCCGACCCCACGGGCTCACGCGACCCGGACCTCACACTGCGCAAGAACGAGTTGTACGCGGACGGAGTTCGACGCCACGGCGGAACCGCCGCTCTCGTCTCCGTCGCCACTCCGGCAGCCGAGCGCGATCGCCTCCTGGCCGGCATGGCCGGCCTCCTGCTGACGGGCGGCGCAGACGTCGATCCGGCCCTGTACCACCAGGCCGC
>PLNK01000062.1 GCA_003142755.1 Chloroflexota bacterium
CTGGACAAAATCCGCGCCCTGCTGTGAAACGGAGGACGTGCCTGAGTCCGGGACCGGCTGCGAGCAGTCGTCGAGCGTGACTCCGACTTTGCCTACTCCGCGCTGACGACCGTAACGGCGCCCTTGGGCGCGGTTGGCAAGGCGGCGAGCACGGCCGGCACGAGCGCGATGAACTCGGCCAGTGTGTTTCGGTGAGGGCGGATGACGATGACCGCCACATCGTACCGAGAGAGTTTCTGCTGGTGTGGAAGGTTCGTGTCGCCGGTCAGGAAGGCGTCGTAGTTGCCCGAGATGCGCCCGAGCAGATCGCCGTTCTTGATGCCCTTCCAGCCGAGTTCCTCGACGTGGTCTACGTCGTGCGGTGGCTCGAACGATTGGACGAGGTCGACCGGCAGGTTCTCATCGAAGATGAGCCGCATCAAGCGACAGCCGCGAGCAGGTGCTTGATCTCTTCGAGCGCCTCGGCCGCGACTTCGCGGCTGACGCCGGGGTACTGGGCGAGGAAGTCGTCGAGCGACTGGCCGGCTGCGAGGTAGTCGAGCAGGACCACGACAGGAACGCGCGTTCCCGCGAACACGGGCACACCGCTCTGGATGTCTCGGTCTTTCACTATCGCGTGCTGCTTGCTAGCCATGGCTCAACACCCCGATCTTCCTGGAGGATGCGTGGAGAGAGGCCAATCGTCAAGGAAGACGAGTGCGAATATCGGGCACTCTCGTAACAGGCTCGGATCGTTGTCTTTGCTCCGGTCTCCAACAGCTCCGACCTCCTGTTGCCGATCAAGCTGGTGATCAGCGACTGCGGAAAGCCTTGTGGGTGTTCGTGGATTTGATAAGGTCCCGTCGCGGTCTTGTAGATACGGCGGCTGGCGATTGTGGAGGCCGAGAGGACTCCATTTTGGCTTGCTCGCCAGTTCAGTCGGCGGGAAAGGCCGCGATGATGTCTTCGGCCGGCACTGCCGCGAACGGGCGGGCGATCTGATCGAAGCCCTGCCGCGACACGGCGACGACGGGCGTCGATGGGTTGGCCCCGGCCATTCGGGCTGTCGCGCTCTCGAGAGCGGACATGTCACGCCCGTCGAGCGGCTTGTGCGCACGCCATTTGATGGTTCCGATGAAGGCGACCTGGAGTTCGGCTCCAGGATCGTCCCGATTGGCCCCGACGAGGTCGATCTCGACCTGGTTGTCCTTTGTCCAGAAGCCTCCGACTACCCGCGCGCCGCCGAACCGGGGGTCGCCGGCCGCGCTCATGCGCTCCATGGCCGACCGGACGATTGGCTCGATCGCCGTCCCGGAGTAGTCGAGGAACTGCCGCGCGATCCGGCTTGCGTTCGTCGCGCCGATTCCGCGCCCGATCTCACCGCGGATGGGATCGATGAACCGGAGCCAGAAGCGCAGATACGGATCGCCTACACGATACCGGCGCGCGTCGGACCGTGCCGTCGATAGAGGAAGAACAGAGGACACGATGTTCTTATCGGCCAGGAGCCTCAACGAGTAGGAGAGATGCTTGCCCTCGATGCCGGTGCCGTCCACGATCCCCTTGTGCGTGCGTTCGCCGGCACCAATGACAGAGAGAATCGTTCGGGCGGCCACGGCGGTCGGCAGCTCGCCGTCGAGGATGCGGCCGGCGGCGGCAACGAACTCGGACGATGGATCGGAGAGCTCTCGACGCAAGAAGGACTCGAGCGACCCACCGCGCCAGAGATCGACGATTCGCGGGAAACCGCCGGTCACGAGGTAGGCGTCGAGGGCCTCGTCGCCGATCCGGCCGGTCATTCGGGCAGCCTCAAGTGGAGACAGCGGCGCTACGAGCAGTTGGCGGGTCGGGCGTCCGAAGAGCGGGAACCCGTAGGTAGTAAGCCGCGTCATCATCGCGAGGTTGGAGCCGACGAGAACGAGAACGACGGGCATCTTTTGGAGGATCCGCCACGCGGCGCGGATTGTCCCTTCCTGCGGACTCGGGGCTGGATTGCCGTCAGCGTCTCGCAGCTTGTCACATAGGTCGGGGAACTCATCAAGCACGATGACCGAAGGACGTTCTCGCGTTGCGTTTGCGGCCGCCGCGAGCAGGGCCGCCTGCCAGTCGACGAACGCGACGCCTGCCGCCTGCTGTGCCGATGGCAGTGACGAGGCGGGAAGCGCATCCCGGAAGCGCAGGAGCTCGCGCGTTTCGGTGTAGCCATGCGCCTCAAAGAAGACCGAGGGGCTGTCGCAATTCTCGAGCCATCGCTCGACGAGCGCGCTCTTGCCAACCTGCCGTCGGCCCCGGATCGTGATGAGCCGACCCTCGCCCGTGTTGCGACACTCGTCGAACTCGGCCTCCAGCGCTCGTAATTCCAGGCCTCGGCCAACGAACCTGACCATGCGACTCCAAACTAGCTGGACTCCCAACCGGTTGGAGTCCCAACGCATTGGAGTCTACCCGGAATAGGGCGCCCGTCAAGCCCTCGGGCAATACCCTGGCTGACGCTGTGCTCGCCCTGCACGACCTCGCGTTGGTGCTGCGCGAAGCGAAGCCGTCGCGGTCTTGCCAACCGCCTTGGCGCCCTCGACCGATATGGCGACGACGCCGGTCATGAGATCGTCGAGTTCGGTCTCTGCGACTCGCCTACGGTAGTTCAGTATCGTCCATTCTCGATCTGTTGTGGACTCTACGCTACGAGCGGACGAGACTCTAGGCTCCAACGGGTCGGTTCTCAACGCTACAATCGGTCGGTCTCCCGCGCCGGCCGTCGACCGGGACAGTTCGCGTCGCGTCCAAGATCGCCCCGTGGTTAGAGCCTCCGCCTGCCTGATTCACCAAGTGGCAGACCGGCGAATTGGGCGACGCCTGCTCGACAATCCAAGGCGGGGCGCAGCCATTCGCGCGCTGCTAGGAACAGCACGTCGGTGCTGTTCCTATTTGAGTGTCTAGACGAGTCCTAATTGAGTGGCTACTATCGGCACAAATGAGTGTGCGTAGGGTTCCCACATGAGTGCCTCGACTGCCGACGATTCTCTCGGACGCATCCCGGACTACATTCCCCGGCTGGCCGACGCGGAGTTGGCGAGTCGGCTCCGTGCGACCGGCGCGGTGCTCGTGGAGGGACCGCGCGGGTGCGGCAAGACCCAGACCGCTCTCCAGGCGGCGAAGAGCGCGGTGCGCCTCGACCGCGACCTGACGGCCCGCAGAGCCGGCGAGCTGAACCCCAACCTGCTGCTCGTTGGCAAGCGGCCACGCCTCATCGATGAGTGGCAGCTCGTGAAGGACGTCTGGAACGAGGTCCGGGGCGATGTGGACGACCACCCTGAGGAGACGGGTCGTTACATCCTGGCGGGATCCGCAGTTCCTGCCGACGACGCGACGCGGCACACGGGCTCCTTGCGGATCACGCGCCTGCGAATGCGTCCGATGTCGCTTCATGAGAGCGGGCACTCCAGCGGGGCGGTCTCGTTGGCAGCATTGTTCGCCGGCGGGGAGGCCAGCGCAGCGGACTCCGGACTCCGCCTCCACGACATCGTTGAACGGATCGTCATTGGCGGTTGGCCGGCGCTGCTCCGTCGCGACCCGGCAGATGCGGTCGTCGCCACGCGGGGCTACCTCGACGAAACGTGTCGCGTCGATCTCGGCCGGCTGGAAGGACCGAGTCACGATCCCGAGAATGTCGCCCGGGTCCTTCGCTCGCTGGCTCGGAACACCGCGACCGAGGTTTCGGCGCGAACCATCGCCGCGGACGTCGGCGGTTCGGAAGCTTCGATCGACTACCACACCGTCATCGACTACATCAAGGCACTGACCCGCCTGTTCATCGTTGAGGACCTGCCTGCGTGGTCGCCAAAGCTGCGATCGCGCGGCACGCTCCGATCTTCGGCGACCCGCCACTTCGTCGACCCCTCGCTAGCCGCAGCGGCGTTGGGCGCCGGTGTCGAGCGGCTGCTTGGCGACCCGGAGACTCTTGGGTTCCTCTTCGAGTCCCTGGTCATTCGAGACCTGCGCATCTACGCCCAGGCTGTCGATGCGACGGTTTCGCACTACCGTGAGGCTGGCGGCGTGGAGGCGGACGCGATCCTCGAAATGCGAGACGGCCGGTGGGCAGCGGTCGAAGTGAAGCTCGGCCTGAGCGACATCGACAAGGGAGCAGCCAGCCTGCTCCGCGTCGTCGACCATGTCGACCTGGGCCGCCACGGCAAGCCTTCGTTTGTGGCTGTGATTACCGGCTGGGGCTACGCCTACCGCCGCTCCGATGGCGTTTTCGTGATCCCGATCGGCGCCCTCGCAGCATGAGACCGTCGCCGGGATGCCCTTCCGCCCGCACCACACGGCGCGCCTGCGACGCGGAGCTACCTCTCTCGGACTCTGGACGCCGGGCCGGCACGGCTGACGAT
>PLNK01000064.1:0-7660 GCA_003142755.1 Chloroflexota bacterium
GCCGGAAAGACCGTGCTCCGGCCGTCCTTGCGGACGGTGACCGCCCCCAACCCGAGCACGTTGGCCATGCCCGCCACCAGATCCAGGACGAGGGCCGTATGCCCGTCGACGCCCAGGATGAANNCGCGTGTCGTGGTTGCCGCCCTCGGCATTGTCGTAGTGCGGAACGACGGCCACGGGCAGTCCCAACGGCGTCAGCAGGTCCAGCCCTTCCAGCCAGCGCGGCGCCTCGCCGACCTTGTAGATCTCATAAACAGGGATCGTGTACCGGCCGAGTGTCAGCGCGGCGGCACTGGCCATCGTTACCGCCCCGCCCTCGGCCAGCTTGCGGGCCAGCAGCCCCGGGATCTCCGAGCCGGCCCATTGGCGCAACGCGTAGGAGGGGCTGCCGGGTCCCGTGAACACGAGTCGGGCATCGCGGATCCGCACCAGCGCTGTCTGGCGACTGAGCGAGTCCGCGTCAGCCGACCGGAACGAGGCGACACCGAACGGCGCCCCGACGGTCGTGCGGAAGTAGTCCACCGTGCGGTCGGTGATGTCGTCCGCGTTCTCCTGGAAACCGTAGGGCGTGTCCAGCACCACTGCCGGAACCGGCCGCTCCCCCAGGCGCTCGAGGATGGCGCGGTGGACGCGGGCCATGGTGGGCGTGGTCTCGCCCGAGCCCATGATCGTGAGGATCCGCGGCAGCGCCGTCATCGGCCCGGCCCTCGCAGCCCTCGCAGCGCGCCGGCCGGCGTCACGGAACCAACGCTCCAGAGAAGAGCCCATCGCGGTCGGCCGCGAGGATGGCGTCGGCCAACTTGTCCGGATGCTGGGCGTGGATGTCGTGGTCGCCCTTGAACCAGCTGACTCGGACGGCCACCCCGGACGACCCGGCGGCCGCCAGCGCTGCGTCCGATCCGGCCCGCTTGGCCGTGGTCCAGTCGCTCTCGCCGCCATCGACCGGCACGATCAGGGCCGGCACCCGCAGCGACCGCCACAGGTCGGCCGTCCGCTGGCCCCACATGGCCTCGAGGATCGCCTTGTGATGCTCGCGCGACAGCCACGGCGCGATGGTTCGATCCGGCCGGATCTCGAAGTTGGCGAGCGAGCCTTCGACGCCCTCCGCGGGCCAGTCGGCGTGCGCCGAGCGGAAGTAGCCCTCGACCGAGTCGAGCGGCATACCGACGAGCTGCGGTGGCGCCAGCCGCTCCCAGCAGATGTCCCATGTGGGGAAGGCGTCGCGCAGGTCCGTCAGCCCGCCATCGACGAGGACGATGCCGCACACGAGGTCCGAGTGGCGAACCGCGAAGTCCAGGACGACGCCCGCGCCCCAGGACTGCCCGACGAGGATCGGTCGCTCGAAGCCCTGCCCCAACGCGCCGATGAGAACCCGCAGGTCCTCGGCGATCGTGGCGAACTCGTAGCCGCTCTCCGGCTTGTCGGAGCGGCCGTGACCTCGCAGGTCGACTACCACGGAACGGCGCCCCGCTTCCGCCAGCCGCCTGGCGACCCCGTCCCACAGACGCGCGTTCGAGGCCAGGCCGTGCACGAGGAGAAAAGGCGCCCCGGACGCCAATCGGGCCTCGACCGGCGGATTCCAACGCAGTATCCGCAACTCGATCCCGCCGCCTGCTTCCACCCGCTCGTCGACGGGTTCCACCCTGTTGCTCACATGTGCCTCCTGTCGTCATCCTAGCCGAGAGGGCAAGTCTCGCCGGCCCGGCGCGGGTCCGGTCGACCGCGGCGGCTCGGTCCCACCGCTCGGGCCGTCGAGGCATTGGCCGCGACCCCTACAATTCGACAGCGATGAACCGTTCCAGGACTCCCACCCCGGCAGTCACCGGACTGCTATCGGCCGCGGCTTTGCTCGTGGCGGGTTGCGGGCTCTTCTCGAGCCAGCCCGGCCAGACTCCTGCCCCGAGCCCCAGCGGCGACTCGCCGAGCGCGGGCGTGAGCATCTCGACCGAAACCGCCACTCCGGGCCCCACCAGGCAGCTCGTCAAGTCGATCACGCTGGTCGCCTCGATCGGCGAGCCGAAGAATTGGACGCCGGCCGGCCTCACCTGGAACGGCATCGAATCTGCGGCGGCCAGAGTCGGCGCGACCACGACTCTCGTGCAGCCGATATCCAACGCCGAGCTTGACGGCGCCATCGACAAGGCTGCCGTTGCCGAAGCCGGCATCGTCGTCACCGTAGGCCCGGCCGCCGCCGGCGCCGTACTCGCCGTAGCCGGCACGCACCCCACGACACAGTTCTTCGAGCTGGACGTAGTCGTGCCCCAGAGCGCTCCCGCAAACGTCCATGGGCTGGTGTTCGACGAGGCCGAGGCGGGATATCTGGCGGGCTTCGTCGCGGCGTCGTTTTCGAGTTCGGGCACAGTTGGCATGGTCGGCGACGTCCAGGGCGAGGCCCCGACGACCAACTACGCGGCAGGCTTCGGGAGCGGGGCAACGCAGCTGAAGCCCGGCTTCGCGGTGGATTTCGCCTACGCGGGCACGCCCGACTCGCCCGACAAGGGACGGACCGCGGCAGCCGGCCTGGTCAAGGCGGGCAGCGACGTGATCCTCGCCATGCCCAGCCTGTCGGGGATTGGCGCGTTCCGCGAAGCCTGCGCCGGCAAGGCCCGGCTCGTGGCCGTCGACGCGGACGCGTGGCAGACGGTGCCGGACATCCAGGCCTGCCTGATCGTCAGCGTCATGAAACGCTATGACGTAGCCGTTTCGGCCGCGATCGTCGCGGTGGCGGGCGGGCGGGCCGTGTCTCGTGAGTCGATGAACGACGTCGCGAACGGCGGCATTGCCCTGAGCGATTTCCACGCCGACGTTCCGGCGGGCTTCACGCCGAAGCTCGACACGGTCGTCGCGACGCTCAAGGGCGGACCGCCGCGGTCGACTGCGGCACCTTCGACAGCGGGCGCTTCACCCAGCGCGAGTGCGGCTCCGTAGCGACAACGCGCGACGCCGTGGAAGAACGGCGTCGCGACCTCGGCACGAGGATACGAACATGGGCAGCACCGATTCCTCCGACCAGCCGGTCCAGCTTCTCGACGACGCGGGCATCGCTGAGCTGCTCCGAACCGCGCGGCGGATCGCGGTGGTCGGGGCCTCGTCCAATCCCGCTCGGCCGTCCCACGGCGTCTTCGGGTCGCTGCTCCGCGCCGGCTACCAGTGCGTGCCCGTGAACCCCAACGAGACCGCGGTCGAGGGCGTGCCGGCCGTGGCCACGCTGGCCGAGGCCGAGATCGCGCTCGGCGGACAAATCGACATCGTGGACGTCTTCCGCCGCCCCGAGCTCACCGAGGAGATCGCCCGCGAGGCGGTCGCGGCGGGCGCGCGTGCGTTGTGGCTCCAGCTGGGTGTGGTCAACTGGGAGACCGCCCGAATCGCCGCCGAAGGCGGCCTGGCAGTCGTCATGGACCGCTGCACGGCCATCGAGATCCGCAGGATCGCGCGCGGCTGGATCTCGAGAGGCTGACATATGCGCGCGACGCCGTCTCGAAAGACGGCGTCGCGCGTGCTGCCTGAAGTCTTCAGTTTCGTGGCTCGCTCAGTGTCGAAGCCGCGCCGCAAGAGGGCGTGGGGCCTGGTTGCTGACGCCGCCTCGACCGAGCGAACGCGCGCATTGTGCCACTGCGGAAGAAATCCGCAGCCCGCCCGTCCGTGCCAATCGGAGGACTCACCTTTGACCCAGGGTCCGCCGGTACTTGCGACGTAGATCGGGCGGCGGCGCGGTCCGTCTAGTGGACGGCGAAGCCCACGAACACGAGCACGAATCCGGTGAGGAGGATCGCGCCACCGATCTGGGCGCGGCGGAGGAGCTCATGGGCCATGATCGAGGCGGCGCTGGGGCCGTCGTCGCGAAGCCGCGTGCCACGCCAGCCTTCGTAGCGGGCGATGTTCGCTTCCTGGGCCTTGAGGCCCTGATAGCGGCTCCACGGCCCCCTGGCCCGCAGATAGCCGGCGGCTATGAGCGCGACCCCGAGCACCCAGCAGATCAGGTTGATCGCACCCATAGACGCTCCTTCGGCGACTCAGTCGGCTTTGTCCAAGCGCTCGCGCAACGCGGTCTGGACCATGGCGGCGTTGGCCTGGCCGCGCGTGGCCTTCATGACCTGGCCCACGAGGAAGCCCACCGCCGCGGTGGTCCCGGACCGATAGTCTGCGACGGCCGCGGGGTTGGCCGCCAGCACCGTGTCGATAGCCGCACCGAGCGCCCCGGCGTCCGAGATCTGGCGGAAGCCGCGCGTCTCGACGATGGCGGCCACCTTGACCCCGGACGCGAAGTGCTCGGCGAAGACTTCCTTGGCGTTCGTGCCGGAAACCGCGCCGTCGGCGACGAGCTTGACCAGGGCGGCCAGCTCGGCCGGATCCGCGGAGCCGCTACTCCCCTCCCACTTCGCCAGGCGCATGTATTCGCCCGTCACCCAGTTGGCGAGGAGCTTGGCCGGCACGCCGGTGCCGGCGGCCAGCGCGCCCTCGAACAGAGCCGTGGCCGCGGCGTCGTTGACCAGCACCCCGGCGTCGTATGCGGAGAGCCCGTAGGCCTCGCGGTAGCGCGTCCGCCGTGTTGCCGGCAGCTCCGGCAGCCGGGCCTTGATCTCGGCCAGCCATTCGGGCGTTGTCAGCAGCGGCGGCAGATCGGGCTCCGGGAAGTAGCGGTAGTCGTTCTCCGCTTCCTTGGGCCGCATGTGGTACGTGGACTGGCTGCCCTCGTCCCAGCCGCGAGTCTCCATGTGGATCGACTCGCCGGCATCGATCGCCACGGCCTGGCGCTCGATCTCGAAGGCGATGGCCCGCTCCACGGCCCGCATCGAGTTCATGTTCTTGACCTCAACTCGGGTCCCGAAAGCCTCCCGGCCGATCGGCCTGATCGAGACGTTGGCCTCGACCCGCATCTGGCCGTTCTCCATCTCCGCGTCCGAGGCGCCGATCGTCCGCATCAAGAGGCGCAGTTCCTCGGCATAGCGGCGGGCCTGCTCGGCGGTCCGGATGTCGGGCTCGGTGACGATCTCCATGAGCGGCATGCCCGAGCGGTTGAAGTCGATAAGACTCACCCGCCGGCCGTCGAGGTCCTGGTGGATCAGCCGGCCGGTGTCCTCCTCGAGGTGCGCCCGGTTGATGCGGACCGTGAACGGGCCGTCACTCGTATCGAACGTCAGGCGCCCGTTGGCCGCGAGCGGCAGCTGGTATTGGCTGATCTGATAGCCCTTGGGCAGGTCCGGATAGAAGTAGTTCTTGCGATCCCAACGAGTTGCGGCAGGCGTCGTGGCCCCGATCGCGGAGCCGGTCGCGATCACCAACTCGACCGCGGTCCTGTTGATGGTCGGCAGGACGCCGGGCAGCCCGAGACAGACCGGACAGCAGTGGCTGTTCGGGGCTGCCCCATCGATGTCGGTGGAGCAGCCGCAAAACATCTTGCTGGCGGTCTTGAGCTGGCAGTGGATCTCGATGCCGATTACGGCTTCATATTTCTCCAGCGCCCCGCTCTTGCCGGCGGCTTGGGCAACGGTCACGCCTCGCCCCTCCGCCGCTTCACGAAGCGCTCGATGCGGACGAGGGCTTCGCGGATCTCGGCCTCGCTGGTGGCATAGCAGCAGCGGACGTGGCCCTCGCCGGCCTCGCCGAACGCGGTTCCCGGCACCACGGCGACCGACTCCTCCTGGAGCAGGGCCTCGGCGAACTGATCGCTGGTCAAGCCGGTCGAAGTGATCTGCGGAAAGGCGTAGAAGGCGCCCTTCGGCTCGAACGTCCGCAGGCCAAAGGCGTTGAAGCCGTCAACGATGATGCGCCGCCGCTGGTCGTATTCGGCCGTCATCCGCAGGACGTCGGGCTCGCCGGTCTTGAGCGCCTCGAGGGCGGCATCCTGGGCCACCGTCGGGGCGCACATGATCACGTACTGGTGGACCTTGAGGATCCCTTCGAGGATCTCCGACGGGGCGCAGACGTAGCCGATGCGCCAGCCGGTCATGGCGTAGGCCTTTGAGAAGCCGCCCATCAGGACGGTGCGGCGGCGCATGCCGGGCAGCGAGCTCATGGTCCGCATCTGGTAGCCGCCGTAGACGAGCCGGTCGTAGATCTCGTCGCTGTACACGAGCAGGTCGTGGCGGACGGCGATGCGGGCGATCTCGTCCTGAGCCTCGGGCGGCAGGACCGCGCCGGTGGGGTTGCACGGGTAGTTGATGAGCATGGCCTTGGTCCGCGGCGTGATGGCCGCCTCGACCTTGGCGGGATCGAGCGCGAAGTCCTCGTCGATCGTGGTCGGGACGCCCACCGGGACGCCGCCGGCGAAGATCACCGCCGGCCGATACGACACGTACGAGGGCTCGTGGAGGATCACTTCGTCGCCCGGATCGATGGTCGCCCGAATGGCCACGTCGAGGGCCTCCGAGGCGCCGATCGTAATCAGGATCTCTTCGGTGGGGTCGTAGCGAACGCCGTACATGCGCTCGATGTGGTGGGCCAGGGCGCGGCGCAGCTCGAGCGTGCCGTAGTTGGAGGCGTAGTGGGTGCGGCGCGAGGCCAGGCTGTGCCGGCCGGCTTCGATGACCTGCTGGGGCGTGTCGAAGTCGGGCTCGCCGACACCCAGGCTGATGACGTCGGTCATCGTCGCCAGGATGTCGAAGAAGCGGCGGATGCCGGAGCGCGGAACCTCGTCGACGCGGCGCGACAGGACGCGCGTGGAGAGCGGCGGCCGCTCTGGCTCGGATTCGGAGTTGAGGATCGAGGGATCCGTGGTCAGACGATTGCTGCCGGGGCGGGTCGGTGTGGTCATCGGTGCGTCCTCAGGCTTGGCCCGGGCCCGTGGCGGGGACGCCTGCGTTGAGGCGCTCCTTCCGCTCGATCGGACTGGGCGTGGTGGGATCGTCGGTCAGCTGCAATTCGGCGGGTTCGAGGTCCCGCCAGGGTGCTCTGGCCGTTATCCCTTCGTACGCGCGGGCCAGACGAAGCATCGACAGCTCGCTCCACGGCGCCCCAATGATTTGGAGGCCGACCGGGAGTCCGTCAGAAAGACCGGCGGGGATCGACACCCCCGGCAGGCCGGCCATGTTGACCGGCAAAGTGCAGGCGTCCGAGAGGTACATCGCTACCGGGTCGGCCATCTTGGCGCCCATGGGAAAGGCGACGGTCGGGCTTGTCGGGGCGACGATGGCGTCGAAGCCTGCCGCCCAGACGCCGTCGAAGTCGGCCTTGATGAGTGTCCGCACCTTCTGCGCCTTGAGATAGTAGGCGTCGTAGTAGCCGGCCGAGAGCGCGTAGGTGCCGAGCATGATCCGGCGCTTGACCTCTGGGCCGAAGCCGGCGCCCCGGGTGCGCAGGTAGTCGGCGATGTACTCGCCCGACGTGCGGTCGTTGAGGCCGTACTTGACGCCGTCGAAGCGGGCCAGGTTCGAGCTGCACTCGGCCGGGGCGATGATNNGGCCAGGCCGTAGTCGGTGTGGGGCAGCGACACTTCCTCGACCTTCGCGCCGGCTTGCTCCAGCGCGGCGACGGCTTCGCGGACGCGGGCGGCAACGCCGGGCTCCATGCCGTCCACGAAGTATTCGCGCGGCAGGGCGATACGGCGGCCCTTCAGGTACGTGGCGGCTTCGTCGTCGCTCGCCGGCAGGCTGAGCAGCTCGTCCGGCACCGCGATCGGGGCCGAGGTGGCGTCGCGCTCATCGCGACCCGAGACGGCGTG
>PLNK01000064.1:7677-9363 GCA_003142755.1 Chloroflexota bacterium
GGCTGGCGGATGCTGCCGCCTGTGTCCGTGCCGATCGAGACGGGAACGTGGAAAGAGGCCACGGCCGCGGCCGAGCCGCCGGAGCTGCCACCAGGCACGCGCGTGAGATCCCACGGGTTGGCCGTCGGCCCGTAGGCGGAGTGCTCGGTGGACGACCCCATGGCGAATTCGTCCATGTTCGTCTTGCCGAGTATCACGGCGCCGGCCTGGCGCAGCCGCGCCGTCACGGTCGAGTCGAACGGGGCGATGTAGCCCTTCAGGATCTTGGAGCCGGCCGTGGCCTGGCCGCCCTTGACCGAGACGAGGTCCTTGAGCCCTATCGGGATGCCGCACAGCGGGTGGAGCGCGGCCAGGGCCGCGGCACCGGCACGGCGCGCTTCGGCGATGCGCTTGTCGGCGGCGGCGGCCTGGGCCAGGGCGTCGGCGCGGTAGATCACGAGCCAGACGTTGAGGGCGCGGTTCTGACGTTCCGCGACGGCCAGGTGAGCCTCGGTCAGAGCTTGCGCCGAGATCTCGCCACGCCGCAGCAGGGCGGTCATCTCGTGTGCGCTCAGGCGGGTCAGGTCACTCACGGCTACGCGCCCCCCTCGCCGCCGCCCAGGATCGCCGGCACGACGAAGTGGCCGCCACTCCGCTCGGGGGCGTTGGCCAGGGCCTCGTCCGCCGTGAGCGAAGGCTGGACCACGTCCTCGCGCAGGATGTTCGCCAGCTCGATGGTCTGGGCCGTCGGCGGAATGTGCTCCGTGTCGAGCGTCGTGAGGATCGTGTACTGGTCGAGGATGTGGTTGAGCTGCCCCTCGAGGCGCGCCAGCTCCTCCTCGGTCAGACCGAGGCGGGCGAGATGGGCTACGTGCTCGACGTCGGCACGACTCAAGTTAGCCATGGCGGGGATGATACCGGACCGGACCGCACCTGATCGAACCACGCCCTGTGGCGCGGCCGCCGGCGGCGCGCATCGGGGAGCCGGGGTAGTCGCCCGTCAGCGGGTGGCCAGGACCACGACCCAGCGGTTGTACCACTCCGCCCGCCCCACCCGGCCGTCGATGGGGTCACGCAGGGTCGAGTCCGACTGCCAGTACCGCGAGTACTGGATGGGGTCGGGGCCGTACTTCCAGTCGGCCAGACTGACCCACGTGTCGTCCTTGGTTGGCTCGACCGTGTGGGTCGCGCCGTTGTAGACGAGAGTGCCGGTGCCCTCGAGTGGATCCGTCACGTATACGCCTAGAACCGTGAAGTCGTCGCTCCTGGCGGGGTCGGCGCCGTGGGCCTTGTAGCCGGTCACCACCTGGGCATGCCCGCCCATCCAGGTGAAGACAACCGCGGGTTTGTGGGTCCGGGCGATCGAAGTCACCACCATGTGGGCAGCCGTGTCGAACGTTGCGTACGCGGCGTCCGTGTAGACGTTGGCCTCGAGCGAGCCCCAGCCGTAGTAGTTCAGGGCGTTGCGCGTGCCGTGGGGGTCTGAGCCGGCAATTCCTGTCGGGAGGGTCATGTTGGCCCGCTCGAAGTGGAGTATGTCCTCCTGAGTCTGGTAGGAGGTCGTCGGCTGCCACAGCGTGACCCCGCCGCCCAGCGCGATCATGTTCAGGGCCGTCTGGACCGCCGCGGCGGTGCAGGCCGTGCCGTCGGGGTTCTGATGCCGAACGCCGGAACTGTCGAACAGGTCGAGCGTCCACTCGGTCTGGG
>PLNK01000064.1:9407-21373 GCA_003142755.1 Chloroflexota bacterium
GCCGCAACCAGCGAAACGAGGAACCCGCACAGAAGGAACGTGCCGGACGCTCGAAAGCGCCTCGATGTCGATCGGTTAGCCATTGCCCTCGTTGTTCCTCAGCCGAGGCCGTCCGCGCCCCGGCGACATCGAAGAAACTGCCTCCGGGTAAGTATGCGCGCAAGGTCGGCAAACCCGACGCCGCGGCCAGGCGGGTCGGTTTCTCAAGGAGTTGGGTATCCTCGACAGATGAGGAGCGGGCGTAACAATGCCGAGGCTTGACGGATTCGAGCTCCGTGAGTTGAGAGCGGCCGACATAGACGCGGCCGTCGCCCTGGGCACGGCTCAGGGCTGGCGCGACCGGCGGCGCTTCTATGACCTGGTGCTGAGGACCTCGACCTGCCAGCCGCTTGCGGGCGTCCTGGACGGAGGGCTGGTTGCCACCGGCCTCGCCACGGCCAACGGTCCGGTCGGATGGCTCGGAGCCATCATCGTGGCGGCGGAGTATCGCGGCCGCGGCCTCGGCCGGGTCGTCACGGAAGAGCTATGCCGCCGGCTCCGGGCCGCCGGCTGTATGACCCTATCGCTCGAGGCGACCGATGCCGGGCGGCCGATGTACGAGCGCATGGGCTTTCGACTCGCGACTCACTACCACCAGATCCAGGCCGATCATCTGGCCGAGCGTCCCATCGAGCCCGAAGGCGCTCGGGTTCGAAGGCTCGAACCGACCGATCTGCCGGACGTCTTCGAGCTCGACCGCGCGGCGACCGCCGAAGACCGTTCGCCTCCGCTGGGAGTGCTGGCCGAGAGCGAGGGTTGGGTCCTGGAGGACGCGGCGCACGGGCGGGACGGCCAGGCCGGGCGGCTGCGCGGCTTTCTGCTCCCCTCCGAGCGGGCCTACGGCGCGATCGTCGCCCCGAGACTCGAGGACGGGCTGTTTCTGCTCGACTTCCACCGCCACGTCGCTCCGGCAGGGGCGCACGTCCGGGCAGGAATCCCCGACGAGCACCGCGCCGGCTGGCAGGAACTCCAATCCCGCGGCTGGCAGGAGACCTGGCAGGCGCCGCGGATGCTGCTCGGTCCCGCGCCGGATTGGCGTCCCACGTGGATTTGGGGTCAGATCAATTCGGCCATGGGCTGAGCGTGGTCGTATCGTGGAATACACCCTGCCGAGTGGTCGGCCGGCCAGATGAGTAGAATTCCGCCGATACCTAAACCTGATCGTCTGCCTCGAAGGATCGGGATAGTGCAGCTTCGCGCCGCGACCGGCCTGGTCATCGCCTTCGTGATTGCCAGCACGGCCGCCACCCCGGCTGTCAACGCCCTGGCCGATCCGCCCGGGGCAACGCCCGCACCGACCACGCGTCCGATGATCGCGGCTGCCTCCGCCACCATCGGCATCGACCTCCGACTGCCGACGCCAGGCCCGACGCCTCCGCCCACGCCGACGCCGATGCCGACGGTGATGCTGCCGGCGCCCACGCCGATGTCGGCTCTCGCCCGGGCTGCGGACTACGTGCCGCCCATTACCAACGAGAGGCCGCTGCCGGCGTGCAAGTACGACGTGGACGTGCCGACCACCTACAGCAGCCTCGACGACTGGCAGATCACGATGGTCGATCCCACCTACACGGTGCCCGACACGTACGCCCCCAACGATCTGGTCAGCGCCGCGCCGGCCGGCTTCTACAGCGGCTACGAGGTGCGGTCGTTCATGCTGCCCGACCTGACGGCCATGGCGTCCGCGGCGGCCGACGCCGGGGCTCCACTCGGCCTCTACTCCACCTACCGCGACTACGAGACTCAGGTCTACACATTCGGGCACTGGGTCGGCGTGCTCGGCTACGGACAGGCATCGCTGGGATCCGCGAGACCGGGCCACTCGGAGCATCAGCTCGGGCTGGCCCTCGACTTCACGACCGGCAGCGGGGGCGAGCCGTGGGCCTACTACAACTTCGCGCGAGACACGGCGGCCGGGGCCTGGCTATCCGCCAACGCCTGGAAGTACGGCTTCATCATGAGCTACCCATACGGCAAGAGCCCGTCGGTGACCTGCTACGGCTTCGAGCCCTGGCACTACCGGTACATGGGCCGGGCTGCAGCCGCGGACATCAAGGCTTCCGGGCTGACTCTCCGCGAGTGGCTGTGGTTGCGTCAGCCCGGCCTGGGACCGCGCGCCGATAGATTGCTTGTCTTCACCGGCGAGTAGAGCCGGATCGGCGTGCAGGCCGAGGCAGCGAGCTACTGCCCCTCGCCCGCAGGAGCCTCGCCCGACAGCAGGCGACGGAACCCCTCCTCGTCGAGTACCGCCACTCCCAACTCCGTGGCCTTGGCGAGTTTGGAGCCGGCATTCTCTCCCGCGACCAGGTACGAGGTGCTCTTCGAGACCGAGCCCGCGGCGTGGCCGCCGGCGGCGCGGATGGCTTCTTCGGCAGCGGCCCGGTCGAAGCCGGCGAGGGAACCGGTGACGACCAGGGTCTTCCCGGCGAGAGGGCCGGCAATGGCGCCACTCCCCGGAGCCACTCGTCTGGCGGGCGGTTCGGCCACTACGCCGGCATCGACGAGGTCGGCCAGCACGGACGCGGTCTCGGGATCGGCGAAGTAGCCGGCCACGGCTCGGGCGACCACGGGACCGATGCCCGGCACTTCCTGAAGCTCCTCGGCGGTGACGCCGGGCAGCGACCGGACCACGAGCGCGGTCCACTCCCCTGCATCGGTCCCCTCGGACGGCCAGCGGGAAGCGATCCAGCCGGCCAGGTCGATGGCAGTCTGTTCGCCCACCTGGGGGATGCCGAGAGCGTTCAGCACCCGCGCCAGTGGCCGCCGGCGCGACCTTTCGATCGAAGTCTTCAGGTTCTCGGCGCTCTTGCGGGCGAACCGGTCCAGGCTCTCCAGGTCCTCGACCGTGAGCCGGTAGAAGTCGCCCCGAGTCTTGACGAGGCCTCGTTCCAGGAGCTGCTCGAGGACCGACCAGCCGGCACCCTCGATGTCCATGCCGCCACGGCCGGCGAAGTGGGCGAACTCCTGGGAGAGCCGGGCCGGGCATTTCGGGTTGGGGCAGTAGTGGCGGACCGCGCCCTCGTCGCGGACGATCGGGGTCGAGCAAACCGGGCAGACGGCCGGCATCTCGAAGAGGCGCTCGGCGCCCGTCCGACGTTCGGGTATCGAGCGCACGACCTCTGGGATCACGTCGCCGGCCTTCTGGAGCACGACCCAATCGCCGATCCGAAGATCCTTGCGCCGCACCTCGTCGAGGTTGTGCAGAGTGGCCCTGGCGACAGTCGAGCCGGCGACCCTGGTCGGTCGCATGTGGGCCACCGGCGTGAGCGTCCCCGTCCGACCCACATACGGCACGATGTCTTCCATCAGCGTCTCGACCTGTTCGGGCGGAAACTTGTAGGCGATGGCCCAGCGGGGCGCTCGAGCGACCATTCCCAGGCGTTCCTGCTGGTCGAAGCGGTCCACCTTGACGACAACGCCGTCGGTTTCGTACGGCAGGCCGTGGCGCTTCTCACGCCACTCCTCCAGGAAACGGCAGACACCATCGATGTCGAGGCCCTCGGCTCGATCCGGGTTCACCGGCAGGCCCAGGGCGGCGAGTCGGGCGAGGGCCTCCGACTGACTGACTACCACCGGCCGGCCATCCGGGCCATCCTCGATCAGCTGGTAGGTCCACGACGACAGTCGCCGCTCGGCGGTCACCCGCGAGTCGATCTGGCGCAGCGAGCCGGCGCCGCTGTTGCGCGGGTTGGCATATGTCGGCAAGCCCGCCTCCTCCCGAGCAGCGTTGATGCGGGCGAACTCGGCCTTGGGCATGAAAACCTCGCCACGGACCTCGGCCGTAGCTGGTTCGCGCAGCCGATCCGGCAGAACGGAGATGGTCCGCAGGTTCGCGGTTACGTCCTCGCCCGTGGTGCCGTCGCCGCGGGTCGCGCCCCCGACGAAGCGGCCGCGTTCGAAGCGCAACGAGATCGCCAGGCCGTCGATCTTGAGCTCGGCCACGTAGCGAAGTTCCGGCGCGGGCTCGGGCGCAGGAGCCAAACCCAGGCCGCGCCTCACCCGCTGATCGAACGCTCGCAGCTCGTCCTCATCGAAGACGTTGCCGAGCGAGAGCATCGGCCGCCCGTGAACAACCTCTCCGAACGCTCCCGCCGGGGCGGCGCCGACTCTCTGGGTCGGCGAATCGGACGTGAGCAGGGCCGGCCAGGCCGTCTCGAGCGCGACCAGCTCGCGCATCAGACCGTCGTATTCGGCGTCGCTCAGCTCGGGGGAATCGGACTGGTAGTACAGCTCGTTGGCGCGGCGAATGATCGGGACCAGCTCGTCGCGCCGGCGGCGCGCGCCATCCTCACCGAGCGCCAGAGCGGCGTCGACCGCCTCGGCCGCCACCGGCAGCGAGCCTTGGCCAGCCAAGGCTTCAACCGTCTGCTCCGCCGACTCGGTCACCACTCGCCCTCCACTAACCGGGCTATTGCGCGCGCCCGACCCGATTCTCTCCGATCCGACTCGGGCGCGCACTCGGCTCGCCCATGTTCACCGGGGATGATGCTATTGCCTGCCGAGGCCGAATTCGTTGCTCATCTTCAGCGGTGGTGATGCTATGCGAGCGAGTGCCGCATCGTGACGCCTCCGCCGTCCGATGAGCTGCCCCCGACCTCTTCATCGCCCGCGGCGCATTCAGACTGCGCGGGGGTCGGACCTACCCGCCGCAGCCGTCGTCGCTGGACCGGCGATGGTGGTGGTGTGGCATCTGCCCCACGTAGGCCATCACCTCGCTGAAGCTGGCGACGGCGAGCCCAACCACGGAATCGCCGGCGCCGTAGTAGAGCAGTAGCCGATCGGTCGCTGCGTCGAGAACCCAGCCGTTCGGGAAGATGACCTTGTCGACGTCACCCACGGATTCGTATGCGGTTACGGGCGCCAGCACCCACTCGGCGGAGCGGCGCAGCACGACCTCCGGATGCTCGAGGTCCAGCAAGGCGAGGCCAACTCGGTATATCGGTCCTGACGCCGTGGTATGGGCGCCGTGATACATGATCAACCAGCCATCGGGCGTCTCGAGTGGTGGCGGCCCGAGCCCGATCTTGACGGCGTCCCACCACGCTCCCTCGCGAGCTTCGAGCAGCACCGAATGGTCGCCCCAGTGGCGCAGGTCGGGCGAGTAGGAGATCCAGATGTGGGCCGGGCCGAGAAGCGGCGAGGGGCGATGGATCATGATCCAGCGGCCGTCGAACCGGCGCGGGAACAGGGCGGCGTCCTTGTCGTCCGGCGCCATCACCGGCCCCAACCTTCGGACCTCCCTGAAGTCCTTGGTCACCGCAAGCGACACCAGCGGGCCGCGGTTGCTGTAGGCCGTGTACGTGATGGCCCACTCATCACGCTCTGGCAGGAAGACGAGGCGCGGATCCTCGCAGCCCCAGATCTCCTCGGGATGGGCTGGATCGGGCGAGAGGAGCGGCTTGTCGTCGAGCCGCCAACCCCCCACCCCGTCCGTACTGCGGGCCACGAGCAGGCTGGAGATGCCGCGCAAGTCCTCCACCCTGGCCAGTAGCACCGTCTCGTCCGCCAGGCGGGCGGCGCCCGGGTTGAAGACCGTGTTGGCCGGGTACGGCAGCTGACCGGCCGTCAGGATCGGATTGGATTCATGTCGTACGAAGAGGTGTCTGCCGCTCGGTTCGCTCACTGTCGCGAGCCGGGGTCGGCAGCAGCGTCGGCCACGGCGGCTCGCCCAGACCCGCCTGCCGCAGAGCGACGGAGATCGCGCATCTGCTCCAGGGCGGTGAGCCACATCAGGGTCGACTCCGCTCCCTGATTCTGATTGGCATCGGACGGTGTGAGGCCGTCGAAGCAGGCCCCGCGAGCCGGGTCCGCCAGCGCCACTTCGAGATCGTTGTCGCCGAGGAACCAGCCGTAGGCGGCTTCCGCGGCCTCCAGGTAGCGCCCACGGCCGGTGGCGTGGTACGCAGCCGAGGCGGCGGCAACCATCGCCGCCGCCTCGATGGGCTGCTGATCGAACTGGCTCCTGACGCCCTTCCGAGGCCACCAGCCCTTGTTCCCGATGGGCGAGAAGAAGCCCGACTCGCCGACCTGGACACCGATGAGCCAATCGAGCACCGAACAGCCAAGGGCCAGGATCGCCGGCCGTTGGAGGCGCAACCCCGCGGCGATGAGGGCGCGCGGGACCAGCGCGTTCTCGTAGGTGAGGATCGGCTCGGGCCAGGGCCACTTCGCCGTCCCCGCACGGGCTGAGGGAGTGAACGACCGCTCGAGACGACCGGCCAGCAGCTCGAAGACCGGCTCGACATCGGTTGCCGGACCCGCCTCGATGGCGAAGTCACAGGCCAGAAGTGCTGCGGACTGCGCCCGAAGGTAGCCCAACGAAGCCACCGCCGGAAGCGCACCGGCGAACAGCCTTCCGGCTTCGTCGGCCAGGTCCGTGCCGGGCAGTTCGACCATCAGCGCTCCCAGGCCGGCCATTGCCCGCGCGTGGCAATCCTCGGATGGGGAGGCCTCGGACCATTGGCCGTCGGCCGACCGGAAGTTCCGGAAACGCCCCGTAGCGCCGTCGAAGGCGTCGCCGACGAACCGGACCGAGCATCGGATGCTCTCGTCGACGGCGGTCAGCCCCAACTCGCGCGAATGCATCAGGTCCACGATGACCAACCGGGACACATCATCGGTGCAGTAGCCATAGAGGGGATCGGGCTTCGGGCCTCGGGCGTGCTGCCAGAGACCGATTTCGCCGGTCATGGCATTCAGATGCTGCCTGCTGACCGGGTAGAGCGGCCGTCGGTCGCCGGCGCGAGTGCTGGAGTGAGCGGGAAGGCCAGGCCGGGCGACTGGTTCACGCTCGAACACTCTGCGCCTCGACTTCCTGTGCGTCCGCAGCTGAGTGGGCGATTGCGGCCGGTATCGCCTGGCCGGCGCTGACTCTCTCGAAGATCTGCCGATACCTCGCCCCCACTTGAGACCAGATCATCGATCGACTGAACTCGTACGCTCGGCGGCCGAGGCGGCGGCGCAGGTCGTCATCGCTCAGCAGCTCGATCAGCGACTCGGCCAGAACACCCGGTGCCGTCGAAGCCACTAGCCTGCCGCGGCCTCCCTCGAGCATCTCGACCGCGTACGGGTAGCGCGTCGAGACGATTGCCTTGCCGGCGCTCATGGCGTAAGCGAGAGTGCCCGACACGATCTGTTCTCGGTTCGGGTAGGGAGTGACGAAGATGTCGGCCGCGGTCAGCCATCGCCCCAGCTCCGACGGCGTCACGAACCGATCCACGAACAGGACCCGCTCCGCGACGCCGAGGGCGCGCGCCAGGTCCACGAGCTTCGTCCGGTAGGCCTCGCCATCGCGCCGCAGCAGATCCGGATGGGTGGCTCCCAGGATCACGTAGTAGGCCCTCGGCGAGGCTTCGACGACCCGTGGCATCGCCTCGATCACGGTCTCGTAGCCCTTGCCCGGACCGAGGAGCCCGAAGCACAGGATCATCGGCGCCGTTTCCAGCCCGAGTCTCGACTTGACCGAGTTCGGCTCTACGAGCGGCAGGTATGGGACGCCATGCGGCACGACGTCCAGATCGCTCGGGTTCACGCCGTAGACGCGACCCAGGAGGGCGGCTGCGGAGCGCGCCATCACGACGGTAGCCGCGCTGGCATTGATCAGGCCCTTCAGGACGCGACGCTGCCCGGAGGACGGATCCTGCGGAACGGTGTGGAGCGTCGAGACGACAGGCTTGGTCAGGGCACCGACGAAGTCCAGGACCGACTCGCCGTCAACTCCGCCCCAGATTCCGTATTCGTGCTGGATCGAGATCACTCGGGCATTCGACCGATTCAGCGACTTGGCTACGCGGACGTAGTCCTCGCGAACGTCCCGTCTGATTCGATGCCGGACTTCGATCGGATAGATTTCAGGCCCATCGGGCGGGTGCAGGACGGCGATCTCATGCTCACCTGTAGCGCTCGCAAGGTCGCGGGTAAAGGTGGCGATGCCGCAGCGCCTCGGCGGATACGTGGCGACGAAAACGTTGCCTGAACTCATTGCGCCTTGCCGGGCCGTAGGCCAGCTGAATCTGGCGGCCCTGACTCGCCGGGTCGATCCGAGGGGAGGTCGAGGGCTCTTCAGCCCGTGTATCGGCCAACGTCTCTGGGACCGGAGCAGGCCCGGCGGCTGCTCGTCCCTATAGAGCCGAATTGGTACGCAGGTCGGGTTTCACTGTAGTCCATCGCGGTTCAGGTTCCAATAGCGGGACGGACCGTGCAACGCTTTCGCAAGCTGCCCACGGCAAAGCGGACGTCAGCCGATCAACTCCAGGTTCGCGATGCTCGCCAGGAGCGTTTTGACGCCACCGCCATTCGAGAAGGCCACTGTCACCTCCTCGTCGGTCCGGGTCAGCTTGGAAGTGACGACGATGCCGTCCCCGAGGCGCGCGTGGCGGACGCGATCGCCGTCGCGGTACTGCCGCTCGCCGGGGATCCGGGGGCGCGCCGCGGGAGCGGGACGGAGTTGTGGCGGAGACCCCGCGGCGCCATTGCCAGGAGAGATACCGCGTGGCACGTTCAGGCTGCCCGACCGAGCCCCCGACTCATAGGCCTCGCGCCTGGCGCCCAGGTCGCGTGTCGGCCTGAAGGCCTCCCCCGCCTTGGGCCCTCCTACCGGCCCGGCACCCGTTCGGTAGGCACCGCCGCCGGACCGGATCGGCGTCCCGAAGCGGCTGCTCAGCCGCCGCCCGAAGACCAGGTCCGGATCGACATTGCCGATGTCGTCGTCGAAGTCGTCGGCCCTCTGCAGACGGGGCCCGGTCATGAGGTCCGCGGGTATCTCGAACAGGAACCGGCTCGGAACTGAGAGACCGCCGCTGCCCCAGGTCACCCGCCGAGCCGCGTGCGACAGGAAGAGCCGCCGCTTGGCCCGCGTGATCCCGACGTAGGCGAGACGGCGCTCCTCTTCGAGCTGCTTCTCGTCGTCGAGCGATCGGCTGTGCGGGAAGACGCCCTCCTCGAGACCGGCGATGAAGACGACCGGGAATTCGAGCCCCTTGGCCGCGTGGAGCGTTATCAGCGTCACGGCATCCGCGCCCGGCTCGAATGAATCCTGGTCGGCAACGAGCGCGGTCTCCTCGAGGAATCGGTCGAGAGCGTCGTCGGGGGTGAGGTCGTCGTAGCGGGTCGTGACCGATCGCAGCTCGAGCAGGTTGGCCCAGCGCTCCTCGCCCTCTTCGGAGCCGTCCGCCAGCATGGCCCGGTAGCCCGACTCCTCGAGTACCGCGTCGAGCATCTCTGGCAATGGCAGGACCCCGATCCGGGTCCGCAGCCGCAAGATCAGCGCGGCGAAGCCGCCCAGGGCGCCCCGCGCCCGAGAACCCAGCGCTTCCACTCGTCCCTCGGACGCGTCGACGATGGCGCTCCAGTACGTCGGGCCGGCCGCCTCGGCCCCTGCCTCGGCGCCCGCCGTGCCGTCGGCCGGCTCATCGGCCGGTTCGTCGGCCCGCGGCGGCGACGGCGACGGCGACGGGGTTATGGTTCGCCCACCCACGGCCGCAATCCGCAACTCCTCGAGGCTCTTCTCGCCGATGCCACGGGCCGGCACATTCAGAATCCGCTCGAAGCTGACCTGATCCGTGTCGCTCCGGAGCACGCGCAGGTATGCCAGCGCGTCCTTGACCTCGCGGCGCTGATAGAAGCGCGTCCCGCCAACGAGCTGGTAGCGAAGGCCGTAGCGCAGGAACGACTCCTCGATAGCCCGGCTCTGGGCGTTCGTCCGGTACATCACCGCCACGTCGCCCCGCTCCCAGCGCTCGGCCTCTTCATCGGCCCGGCGGGTCAGAGCCGAGCTCCGGCCGCCCGTCAGCTCCTCGATCTGACGCGCGATCCACTCCGCCTCCTCCTCCTCGTTGTAGGCCTCGAAGCGCGTGATCTGGTGGCCGCCGGCGTTGTCGGTCCAGAGCTTCTTGTCCTTGCGCGAGGAGTTGTGGGTGACTACGGCGTGGGCGGCATCGAGGATCAGCTGCGTGGAGCGGTAGTTCTGCTCGAGCTTGACGACCGCCGCGTCGGGATAGTCGCCCTCGAAGTCGAGGATGTTGCGGATGTCGGCGCCGCGCCAGGAGTAGATCGACTGATCGTCGTCGCCCACGACACACAGGTTGTGGTGGCTCGCCGCCAGGGCCTTGACCCACAGGTACTGCGGGCGGTTCGTGTCCTGATATTCGTCGACATGGAGGTAGCGCCACCGATTCTGGTATCGCTCCAGGACCGATGGCGCGTCGTGGAAGAGCCGGACCGCCTCCAGCAGCAGGTCGTCGAAGTCGAGCGCCGCCGCGGTCTTCAAGCGCGCCTGGTAGCGCCGGTAGAGCCTGGCGATCTCGCGCTCTCGATGCGTATGGGCGTTGGCGGCGATGAAGTCGGCGTCTAGCATCTCGTTCTTCGCCCGCGAGACCGCGCCCAGGATCGCACTCGGCTTGTACTCGCCGGTGATCGGCAGGTCTTCCTCGCGCAGGATCTGCTTCATCAGCGACTGCTGGTCGTCCGTGTCGTAGACGACGAAGCGGCGGTCGATGCCGATCTCGGGTCCATCGCGACGCAGAACGCGGGCGCACAGGGCATGGAAGGTGCCCATGGCGACCTCGCGGCCGGCGTCCTCGCCAACAAGCCCGATGATGCGGGCGCGCAGTTCGGCGGCTGCCTTGTTGGTGAAGGTCACGGCCAGGATCTGCCACGGCCGAACGCCCTTGACGCCAACGAGATAGGCCACTCGATGGGCCAGCACGCGCGTCTTGCCACTGCCTGCGCCGGCCAGAATCAAGACAGGGCCGTCTGTAGTCTGAACCGCGCGCTGCTGCTCGGGATTGAGGCGGGCCAGGATTCTGCCGGCCAGAGCCTCGGTCGCGGCCTGCCGCTCGGCCAGGGCAACGGGCTCGGGCTCGAACGGCGACGGCTCGCGCGGCTCGATGCGCGAGCCGTCGAATGTCTCGGGCGGAGCCTCGTTGGGTGGGGGCGGCTCCTCACTGGAGAACGGCGTCGCCTCAGGAGAGCCCGCGACCTCGCCCGCAGGATCGCCAGCAGGCACGCCTCCTGGCGCCTCGCCCGCAGGAGCCTCGCCCGCAGGAACGTCGCCCCACCAGCCGTCAGGCGGCTGGGGAGCCGCCGGACCGGCGTCTGGCTGTGTGCGGGCCTGCCGCCCGTGGCGCTGAGTCGGACTCACCCGCGAATTGTATGGGTGCCGAATTGGCTCTGGCTTGTGAGGCTCCCGGCCGACCCTACTGGGTCAGGACGGGCGGGGCCACCGACTGGATCTCGCTGACGGGGGGCGGAGCGATGAGCGAGACTCCGTTCCAGTTCGACAGAAGCAGGCGGACGGAGGCTGCTCCGCCGGCCGCCGTGCTCGTGGAGACCTCGAGCCGCTCCAGCTGGAAGCCGTTCGTGGTAATCCATAGGTCGAGCTTGCCGGATGCGGGCAGGGCCTGAATCACGGTCGCGCTGTACGTGGTGCTGAGCGCGCTCCGGTTGTACTCGACTCGGATGTGATAGGCGGAGCCGCCCGGCTCGGACTCGGTCCCGACGAGGACGGGGCTGACGCCGGGGTCTGTCGCGATGGCCACCATCTGCTGGACGATGAACGAAGGTCCGCTGGCATCCAGCGGGCTCAACGTCAGCTGGGCCACGTTCTCGCTGAAGAACTGCGTCTCGCCGTACGAGCGGACGTAGGCGTACTGATCGACGATGAGCAGCTCGCCCGACAGTCCGGCGCCAGGCATGCCGCCGGTGAGGTGGGCGTCATTGTTCCCGAAGTCGAGGTCGCCGTCGACCACGGCGCCCGCCAGGCTGACTGGAATGGCGGTGTACACAGGCGATGGCGTCGGGGTGGGCGAGACGGAAGCCGTGGGCTCGGGCGTGGGCGTATCTGTGGGACTGGGTGTCGGCGTGGGAGTGGCGCAAGGAGTCGCGGACGGGCTGGCGGCCGCCGATGCGCTCGCCGCTGCCGAAGCGCT
>PLNK01000170.1:0-560 GCA_003142755.1 Chloroflexota bacterium
CCCGGTCGTGCCAGCGCCGCAGCCGCGCCGCAGAAGGATCAACGACGCATGCTCGCGACCCACCAGTTGAACCGCCTCCCCGCCGCCGAGCGCGGCATAACCATCGCCGACTTCCTGGTTCCGATCCGGATCGGCGAGCGCATGAGCGCCCGACTCCGCCACATTGCCCTGATCGGCATCGGTGCCGCCTTCATCGCTCTGACCGCGAACATCGCGGTCTGGATGCCGAACAACCCGGTCCCGATCACCGGCCAGACCCTCTCGGTTCTGGTGGTCGGCGGCGCGCTCGGTCTTCGCCGCGGCGCGATGTCGATCGCCTTCTACCTGGTACTGGGCTTCTTCCTGCCCGTCTATGCGAATCAGGCCCACGGCCTGGGCACGATCGCGGGCTTCGGTGCCCGCGGGTTCACCATGTCGCCGGTGGGTGGCTACCTGATCAGCTTCCTGTTTGCCGGGGCCCTGGTCGGCTGGCTTGCCGAGATGGGCTGGGATCGGCACATCGGGCGCGCCGTCGGCGCGATGATCCTGGGCGAGGTCGTGATCTACTCCATCGGCGTGCC
>PLNK01000170.1:567-8620 GCA_003142755.1 Chloroflexota bacterium
TCGCTGGTCGGGCGCACATGCCACACCGCGCTGATGCCGGTACTCGAGCCCGGGCGGCCGCGCTCCTGTTACTAGGCCGACTTCCGGCGCCGAACCGGAGCGACCTCTGTTTCGACTTCGGCGACCGCCTCCGCTCCCAAGCCCATGCCCATGACCGGGACGGGCGCCTTGCGCGACGGTCTGGCCTTGGCCTTGGCCTCGGCCATGGTTTCCGGGGCGGGGCCGGTTCGGGCTGCCTTGGCGGCGGCGACGCTGGCCTCGAGAGCGGCCATGAGGTCGGTGACCCCGGCTGCCGGAGCGGCGACGGGTGCGGCGATCTCGGCGCCGGTGGCCTTGGCCTCGATGATGGCCAGCAACGCCTCGCGGTACTCGTCGTGGTAGGTCGCCGGTTCGAACTCGTGCGTCATGGCATCGATGAGCTGCTCGGCCATGGCCCGCTCGGCGGGCTTGACCTCGATCTCGGCCTCGGGCAGTGACAGCTCCGCCACGGAGCGGATCTCGTCGGGCCAGTGGAGCGTGGTAAGGAGCATCGTCGATGCGAAGGGGTCGATTGCGGCCAGCTGCTCGCGGTCGCGCATCACGATCTTGGCGATGGCACGCAGGCCACGGTCCGCGAGTACCTGCTTGAGCAGGTAGAACGCCTTGCGCGCGACCGGTTCGGGCTCCAGGTAGTAGGCCTGCTTGATGAAGCGTGTCGCCTCGCCATCCGAATCGATCGGCACGAACTGCTCTATCTCGATGGAGCGCACGGTCTTCAACGGCACCGCCGCGAGATCGTCGTCAGTGACGACAACGTACTGAGCCGGAGCCACCTCGTAGCCGCGGACTGTGTCACTCCGCTCGATGTAGACGTCGTCCGTCGGGCAGTACGTCTTCATCTGGATCCGGCCATGGCAGTCGGCGTGGAGCAAGTTGAAGCTCACGCCCTTCGACTCCGTGGCCAGGTACAGCTTCACAGGGATCGTCACCAGGCCGAACTGGATTGCCCCCTTCCACATCGATCGTGCCACTGAACACCACCTCGCTGCGCGAACCCATCTCGGAGAGCCCGCGAAGGGCGAGCATAGCGCGCCGCCGGCGAGTGCCCAGAGCGCCGGCCACAGGCGTTGCGCCTGCCGCCCGGAAGTCCAAACCGCCACGCTCCCGATTGCCGGCTGGCGGCGACCCAGGCAGAGCCTGGCTTTGGGCCAAGGCGGCACCGAGCGGCGGAGCGAGCGGACTGAACGTCCGTGAGTGAGCAGCGGAGGTGCCAACGACGGAATACGCCGTCCGATCGGCCGTCTATTTGGGGCGGAGTTCGGTTTCGGCTTCCGTGAGCCTTGCCAGGATGCCGTCCCGGAGGCGGTCCAGGCCTGCGTAGACTTCCTTGGCGCTCGTGCCGATCGACGTCAGCGTCAGCTTGAGAGCCCGCAGCGTTTCCAGCTGTTCGCGCACGCCCTTGAGGGCCTCCGCCACGGCAGCCGCATCTACCTCGACGTCGTGGTCGCGCAGCGTTTGCATTGCCAGCAGCCGAGCCAGCCGGACCGCGGCCTCGAGCGTGGCCTGATCCGGGGCGAGCGGATCCACCACGCAGTAGACGTCGCCGGCCCTGACGTCGAATGGGGCAATCCCCGCGGGGGCGTGGGCTGCGGTGAACACGACCAGGGCCACGGCGGCGTCGCGGTTCGTCTTGGCCCCACGCAACTCGTCGCGCATGGCCCGGCCGGAGACGTAGCGATCCTTGCACTCGACTACGACCCGAAGCTCCGACCCGGCCGTGGCTTCGGCATTGAGAGTCAGGACGAAGTCGCCCTTCTTCGAGCCGATCAGCGCGCCCGTCTCCGTGCCGATACGCTCGAGGAGGTCGCCCGATCCTCGGGCCAGGTCGCCGAGCATTGCCTCGACGACGCTCTCGAAGTCTGCGCCCTTGGCCGTTGACCTCGCCCGCTCCGACGCCCGCGCCGCGCCCGCAGCCTCGAGTCCCGCCAGGCGCTCGTTGAGCCTGGCGAAGCCATCCGTCATCTCGATCCGGAACTGGTGCATCGGCGAGCCCAACCGCGTGGGATCGAGCAGCTGGGCGAGTCGAGACGCGTCACCGTCGAAGTAGGCGCCCAGCAGCACCTTCATTCGGCCGATGGCACTGTCACGTTTGCCCTCGTCGAAGAGCTCGTCCACGAAGCCCCGCAGCTGGCCCTTGTCTCCGAGGAACCGCTCCAGCGTCCGCGGCAGCCGCCCATCCCCATCCGCGAAGTTCTGCCGCAGGACGCCATCCAGGGCCACGGCGGCCCGCTCGTTGGCGGCCTCAGTCTGGCGCAGCAGCCCCTGGAACTCGGCCCGCACCGCATCCACGTTGACCGTGACCCCGACGCTCTGGATCGCGGTGAGGCCGACCCGCAGCGCCCGCTCGATCAGCGCGGCCCGTTCCTCGACCGGGCGATCGGCCACGAACGCTGCCAGCGCCGGGTCGTCGAGGACGAGATGCTCGACCACGAGCCGATCCGCCTCGAGGCGAACGCTTGCCTGACGGCTTGCAGCCGACGGGAGCTGGACCAATCGGGCGGTTTCCATGGCCTGAGACTGGGCCGAGCCTGTGACAGCTAGCGTGTCACAAGAGACCCGGCCCGAGCCGACTGCCGTTCGACCGATTGCCCCGGCATCCGCGCCCGGACTCGTCGCCCGCGACGGCTCGGGCGCTACTCTTTGGCGATCCCAAATTCGGAGGAGGCGTTGCGCAGACTCGGACGTCGCGGTGAGGCGGCGCTGTTCGCGGTCCTGGCACTCGGCCTCGGCCTGGCGACCTCGATCCTGGGCGGGCGATTCGTCGACCCGTACGGCTGGATCCCGCTTGCCGCGGCCGTCGTGGTCCTCGCGCTCGGCGGCCGAGCGCTCTCGCGAGCCGCCTGGAGCGGGTTCGCCGCTCGGCCGGCCGGTCTGCGGGGCTGGGTCCCTGCGATCGCGATCCCGACCGTCGTGCTGACTTCGGGCTACGTCGCCGCGTGGGGGCTCGGGGTGGTGAAGCTCGGGCTTCAGGCCACGTCCGTGCCCATATTCGCTGCCACGACGGTTCTGATCGTCGGCGCCGGGTCGCTCGAGGCGATCGGCGAGGAGTTCGGCTGGCGCGGCTTTCTGCTGCCGAGGTTGGTCGGGTATGGTCGTGTCCGAGCCGGGCTGGCGAGCGGACTCCTCTGGGCGTTCTGGCACGTTCCGCTGATCTACATCGCCGCTGCCTATCACGGCGGCGCCGACCCGCTCTACATGGTTCCGTTCACGATCACGATCGTGGCCATGAGCTTCGTGGCCAACGAGCTGCGGGTCGCGTCGGGGAGCACGTGGCCGGCGGTCGTTTTCCACGGCGCCCACAACGGAATCTGGTTCCAGCTCCAGGCGTTGGTCGTTGGATCGGCGGGGACGCTCGACGGCATCGGCGGGGAGTCGGGGATCGTGCCGATGACGCTGTACGTGCTCGTGGCGCTCTGGATCGTCGTCAGCCGACCGGCCTGGCGGGCGCCGGAGGTAGACCACCCGGCGTAGGGCCCGGCACGCTCCGCCCGCGGCGTCCCAGGTAGTCGTGCCAGAAGAGCCGGGCCGCGACCGATCGCCACGGCGCCCACACCATCGCCAGCGCCTGCATCTGAGTGGCGTCGGGTCGGCGCGCCAGGCCCTTGACCTCGGCCACAGCCGTGGCGAGGGCCATGTCGGTCGCGGGCCAGACGTCGGGCCGCCCCAGAACCATCAGCAAGTAGATCGAGGCCGTCCACGGTCCGATTCCGGTCTGCGCCACCAGCGCCCGATGGACGTCCTCGTCTGGCAGGCTCGCCAGATTCTCGAGGTCGAGCGTCCCGGTGGCGACGGCTCTCGCCAGGTCGCGAACGTATCGAGCCTTCTGGCGACTGAAGCCGATGGACAGCAGCTCGGCGTCGTCGAGCTCGAGAAATCGGTCAGGAGTCAGCACGTCCACGGCGGCGCAAAGCCGGTCGAAGGCGGCCTGAGCCGAAGCCAGCGACACCTGTTGTTCGAGCACGATGTGAACCAGCGTCGCGAAGCCGGGCGTCCGATCCCACAGCGGCGGCGGGCCGAACCGCTCGACGATGGCTCGCAGATCGGGATCGCGGGCCGCCAGCTCGCGGACGGCCAGGTCGAGCGTTTCCTCGGTCAAACGCGCCCGGGTTGCTTCCACGGTTCACGGACCATAGCGCACGGCCGGAGATGCCGCGTCGGTCGCGAAGCTGCGCTTCACCCATGCGCCGGGGTCAGGGTCGCCCGCGCCATCCGTAACCCCAACTCTCACGTAAACGGCAAGGTTGGGGTAGGATTCGACCATGACCACGAAAGAGGGACCGGTCGCGGCCGGCCGGTTGATGCGCATCCATGAAGTGGCCGCCGAGGTCAGGTTGACGCCTCGCTCGGTGCGCTACTACGAGGAGCTGGGGCTGCTCAAGCCCGCGGCCCGTTCCGACGGCGACTACCGACTGTACGACGAGACGGACGTGGAGCGGCTCCGCTTCATAAAGGCCCTGCGCGACGACGCCGGCTTCTCGCTCGCCGAGATCGCCCAGCTGCTCGAGGACGAGGCCGCTCGCGAGCGTGGCCATGCCGCGTACCACGCCACCACAGATCCTGTAGAGCGGATGCGGATCCTGCACGATCGACTCGCCCGCTTCGACCACCAGATCGAGATGCTGAGGACCAAGATCGAGCGACTCCAGGCGATGGTGGACGAGACCGAAGGCCGTCGGACCGGGACCGCCGCGAGGATCAACGAGCTCGAGTCGAGCGGAGCGGAGAGCGCCCGATGATGATAGGCGGGCGAGTCCGGATGACGGCCGGCGGCCGAGCGCTCCGGCACCGCAACTTCCGGTTCTTCTTCGTCGGCCAGCTTGTCTCGCTCATCGGCACGTGGATGCAGTCGCTGGCGCAGCAGTGGCTGATGTTCACCCTGGTGGGCAAGGCGAACGGGGCGCTCTTCCTCGGCCTGCTGGGAGTGGCCCAGTTCCTGCCGGTCCTCGTGCTCGGATTGTTCGGCGGGATGATCGCCGACCTCTGGCCGAAGCGCCGGACCATTGTCTTCACCCAGATTGCGGCCGGCATCCTCGCGCTCGTTCTGTCGGTCCTCGTCTTCACCGGCTCGGTGCAGGTGTGGCATATCTTCGTCCTCGGCTTCGTGCTGGGGGTGGTCAACGCGGTGGACATGCCGACGCGCCAGTCGTTCGTNNCGGATCGTGGGCCCGGCCGTCGCGGGCCTCCTGATCGCGAGTGTGGGGATGGCGCTCTGTTTCCTCTTGAACGGTCTCAGCTATATCGCCGTCATCATCGGGCTGCTCATGATGCGCGACTCCGAGCTCGTGCCCGCAGATCGCCTGGCCATGCCCAAGAGTATCTCCGCGGTCCGCGAGAACCTGGCCGAGGGTCTGGTCTACGTCCGCCGAACGCCCGTCGTCCTGCTCGCGATCGGCGTCGTCGGCCTGGTCTCCACCTTCGGCATGAACTTCAACGTCATTCTTCCCGCCATGGCCGGCGGTGTTCTCAATGTCGGCCCTGAAGGCCTCGGCTTCCTGACGACCGCCATGGGGCTTGGCGCTCTCATTTCCGCCCTCGTCGTAGCTTCGTTGCGTCGCCCGATGGTCCGTGTCCTCCTCGGTGGGGCCGCGATGCTGTCGGTCGCTGAGATCGTCTTCTCGGCGGTGACGCTCTATCCGGTCGCCCTCGTGGCGATGTTCTTCGTCGGTATAGGCGCAATCGCCATGGCTGCGACCGCCAACTCACTGGTCCAGGTGACAGTTCCCGGGCCCTTGCGCGGCCGCGTCATGAGCGTCTATACGACCGTCTTCTCGGGCTCCACGCCAATCGGCAGTGGGTTCACCGGGGGCGTCGCCGCGACCCTTGGAACGCCCGTCTCGGTCTTCATGGATGGCGCCCTGGCGCTGGTGGTCACGGTCGTCGCCGCGATCGCCGTGCTCCAGGGCCGCGTCGTGGGCATCGGCAAGGGCCGCGGCGGTGGAGCAGATGCCCCAACGACGGCGCCCGTCCGCGAGCCGATCGGCGGGTAGCTCGCACGGTTGTCGCGCTACTCGGTCACTGCTCTAGAGTTCGAACGAATAGGCGATCAGGTCGATCCCGGGCGCTGGGGTGAAGTCGATGTCTGGTCTGCGAACGAAACCCATTCCTTCGTAGAGACGGATCGCGCCCGGCATCCACGAGCCCGTGTGCAGGACCAGGCGCTTCCGTCCGGCGGCGCGGGCGCGTTCCAGACAGGCTTGCGTCAGCGCTCGACCGACCCCATGGCGCTGTCTTGCCGGATGGACGGCGAGCATTCGCATGCCGGCCTCGCTCTCGCGCAGCTCTTCGGAGTAGGGGTCGTCGGAGCCGCGGACGTAGGTCACGCCGCCGAGCACCTCGCCGCCCTCGCCGACGGCCACGAGCACGCACGAGACGCCGGCCCGAGTTTCCACGTCGCGAAGCCGGCGGTCGTAGCTCTCCTGGTGGTTCCTCACGTCGGGCAGGGAGTGGTAGGCAGCGACGATCAGCTCGCCGAGAGCCTCGTACTCCTCGGGACGAACGGGGCGGATGAGGAACGTGGCTTGGCGCGCGGTCATCCCGGCAGAGTAACCCGCCGAGTCCCCCGGCTGCCGGTCGCCGGAGCCGGCTGAGGCCGGTCCTTGGCCGACCGCGCCCATTCACCCCAGCCAGCCTCGTCTCTTCGCTCAATGTCACCCGGGGCGGCGATGAGCAGAAATCGGGCCGGGCGGAGACGGCGGCTGCCCGGTGCGCGATGATTGGACCATGATGAGCCATGGCTGAGGGTCCGCTCCTGGTCTACGGGCCGCGTTCGCTGACGTACGACTTCGGGCCGCGGCACCCGCTGAGCCCGCGGCGTTTTGGGCCGGGGATCGAGCTGCTGCGTGCCGTCGGGGCCGAGCCCGGTCTCGCGCCCGAACCCGCGGCGATCGACGAACTGGAGTGGCTTCACGCGGCCGACTACATCGCCACGGTGCGCCGCTTCTCGGCTGATCCACATGGGCCGCCGGCGGCGGGCATCGGGCCGGGCGACGACCCTGCTTTCGCGGGTATGCACGAGGCGGCGGCGACCGTGGCCGGCGGCTCGATCCGGGCCATAGAGGCGATCCTGCGTGGCGACGCCGAGCATGCCTATCACCCGGGCGGCGGGCTGCACCACGCCATGCGGTCGCGGGCGAGCGGCTTCTGCGTCTACAACGACGTGGCCCTGGCCATCGCCCGAGCCCGACGTGATGGGCTGCGCGTCCTCTACGTCGACCTCGACGTCCATCACGGCGACGGCGTCCAGGCGCTGCACTACGCCGACCCGGGCGTCATAACGATCTCGTTCCACGAGTCGGGCCGGGCGCTGTTTCCCGGGACGGGGTTCGTCGGCGAGATAGGGGAGGGGAGCGCGGCCGGAACGTCCGTCAACGTGCCGCTCGAGCCGCTCACGGGTCCCGATGCGTGGCTGGCGGCGGTGCGGGCCGTGGTTCCTCCTCTGGCCGCGGCGTTCGGGCCCGACATCGTGGTCAGCCAGCACGGCGCGGACGGCCACGTCTGGGATCCGCTGGCCCACCTCTCCCTGACCACGACGGCGATGGGCGAGGCGGCGCGGCTGGTCGATCGAATCGCGCATCGATATGCCGGCGGGCGGTGGCTGGCGACCGGCGGCGGCGGCTATGCCGTCTACCGCGTCGTGCCGCGCGTCTGGGCGCTGACCTGGCTGGCGGGCGCGCATCGGGCGTCGCCGGCGCGGCTGCCGGACGACTGGCGGGCGCGTTGGGAGGGCGACGCCGCGCGCTGGGACGACGCCCCGCTGCCCGAGGCTTTCATCGACGCCGCGGACCTGCCGGCGCCCCGATCCGTCAACCCGGCCGCGGCCGAGAAGGCCGGACGAACGGTCGAGCTTGTTCGAACCGTCATGGTGCCGGCCCTGCTGAGCGTTGCCGAAGGTCGAGGTTGGTGGCGCTTCGACGAGGCCTTGCCGGACTCTCCGACCGGCGCCGCGCCGGCGGCAGAAGCGCCGCCGGCCGGGACGGGAGTGGCGCGGTCGCGAGTGGCCGTGTCGGGAGTGGCG
>PLNK01000170.1:8632-17489 GCA_003142755.1 Chloroflexota bacterium
GAGTGGCTGGTGGGCATCGCTCTGGCGGTGCCGATGCCCGCGCCACTCGACGGCGTGGACCGGTTGGTGGCGCTGGGCGTGGCCCCGGAGTGGCGCCGCCGCGGCCTGGCCACGGCCATGCTGCGTGCCGTCGTCGACGAGCAGAACCGCCGGGGCCGCGCGCTGGTCGCGCTCCACACCGTCGCCGAACGCGACCCGCTGGACCCGCTGCCCCCGGCGGTGCGCCGGGGAGTGGCCGAGCGGCTCCTCACCCGCGCCGGCTTCAGCGTGACCGCCGCTCCGCCCCGCATCTCGTCCGTGGACCCCGATGCCCGCCTCGCCGTGCATCTCCCGCCCGAAGCCCCGGGCGGCCTCCGGACCCGCATCGACGGCTGGCTCGCCACGAGCTGAGTTCGGTCGACCCGGCGCCTTCGGCGGCCCCAAGACCCCGACCAAGATATATAAGTGGGCGCCTAATGTATCAGTGGCGCCAAACCTATTTCCACCAGGCCGTCACCTTGCCCGAAACAACAAATACTGATGCCGATGGTATTTAGAGTCGACTGGCCCACTCCGTTTGGGACCAACGGCACCCCTTCTAAACACTTACGTCCTATACATTCGAGTCATCGACTTGATAGGTCTGGCGCCCGGGATAACCCGGGATGGCAGACCGGCAGTGAAAGGTGCAGGGAATAGCAGTGGAAACGAAGGATCGCGGCATCTTCGTTCTAAGGGCAGTCGTAGGGTTCGGCTTCCTCTTTGCCGGCCTCGACAAGTTCTTCATGTGGGCCAGCGGCACGCCCTTCACCGCGGCCGGCTTCCTCAAGTTCGCGACCACCGGTGCGTGGCTGGGCAGCGACCCCAAGGCGGTCGTCAATCCGACCCACCCCTTCTGGGTCTCTCTCGCCGGCAACGCCGGTCTCATGTCTCTCATCGACACGCTCGTCGTCTTCGGTGAGTGCGCCGTCGGCATCGCCCTGATCCTCGGCCTGGCGACTCGCTTCGCCGGTCTCGCTGGCGCCGTGATGATGACCCTCTTCTACGTGGCCAACTGGAGCTTCGCGACCGGCCCGATCAACGAGCAGCTCATGTATGGCGTCGTCGCCGGCACGATCGCCTTCGTCGGCGCCGGGGCCTACGCCCTCGACACCGCCGTGGCCAAGCTCGCCATCGTGCAGAAGGTCCCGGTCGTCAAGTACGCGCTAGGATAACGCTCCTAACTAAAGCCAGAGGCAGGGAGAGCTTCGTCCCACATTTCCCCCTGCACCTCGAGACGGCGGGCCGCAAGGCTCGCCGTCTCTTCTTATGTCCTGGCGGTTGGCGGTGACTCACTCCACGAACATAGCGAATCGCTGCAACCCGCCAATTGGCAGCGGAGGTGGCGGAGCCGGCGGCGGTTTCTAGTCTCTTCTGGTCTCTCGGAGCGGGATCCGGCAGTTCGACCGGTCCCGCTCCGTTATTGTTCTCAGGATTGGCGGTTCGGGGTCAGGGGTTGAGCATGCGTCGAATCGTTACGAAGGCCTTCGGCATCGTCCTCCTGTTCTGCGGGGTCGTCTTTGCGGTAATGCTCGTCGCGGCGCTGAGCCACTCGACCTGGTTTCACGGGAAGCTGCCGCCGGACACCCTGCCTTCGAGTGCGTCCCAAGCCGAGGATGTGGCCTTCTCGGTCGCCTCGAACGCGGGATGTGGGAATTTCGACAACGAACTACCCCCTGTGTCCTCGACCTCCTGGCGCTTCGGCTGCGACATCGGGAACGCCTCCTACGCCATATACGTCTACGGCGGAGACCAGGAGCGTGCGACCGGTCTCTCCGAGCTTCGCGCGGACGGCCGCCCCTTCGTGGCGAGGGCCTATTACGCGGTAACGGCGGTCCCAACCGCGACGAACAACGACCCCTTCCCGTCCGGGCCTCCACCTGACTCAATCATGGATCCGTTCAGACAGGTTACCCAGGCGAACCCGGTGCCCTCACTACGCCGACTATCGCTCGTTCGCCGGTGACCCACACGACAGCGGCAGCTCCACAAGACACCCAGCCACCGGCCCGGTTGCTACCCCCTCGGCAGCCGGGCCTCTTCGCGCCCTAGTTCAGACGGCTGGCGGCAAGGCCACGGCGGCGGGCTGCCCCGGAACCGACACGATCTCATACCGCAGTTGGAAAGTGTCGGCTCGACTCCTCTCGCCCCGACCACGCAGCGGGTGAGCCCCGAGTGACTCCGACCAGGCTTTAGCCCCAGTTCTGCGTGAGGAGGATCTCTTCCTCGCCGGACTCGATCAGGCTCAGGATCGCCTCGGCCACGGACTCGGCGGTGTGTGGTGTCGGCCCCGAACCACCGCCGCCGACGCGGCCGCCCGCGGCCAGCGACTGGTGGAACTCCGTGGCGGTCACGGACGGGTAGACCGTCGAGACCACGATGCCGTCGGGGGCGAGTTCGCGGCGCGCCACCTGCGAGAGCATGTTGAGTGCCGACTTCGTTGCGGAGTAGCCGCCGACGCCCGGCAGCACCATGCGCGAGGTCATCGAGCTGACGTTGACGATCGCGCCGCCGCCCTGCATGCGCATCGCCGGGATCACGGCCTGCATGGCCAGCAGCGGCGCGTAGAGATTGAGCTCGACGATGGACCGCAGCGTGTCGAGCGCGACCTGCTCGAGCGGGACGTGGAGGCCCTGGCCGGCGTTGTTGACCAGCACGTCAACGCGGCCGAATCGATCGAGCGTTGCCTTCACCAGGCCGGCGATCTGAGCCGGGACGCGCAGATCCGTCGGTACGGCCAGCGCATCGGGCAGTTCGGCGGCGAGGGCTTCGATCCGATCAGCGCGTCGTGCGGCCAGGACCACCTTCGCCCCGCGGCCGGCCGCCGCTCGGGCAGTCGCGGCGCCGATGCCCGACGAGGCTCCGGTGACGATGACGACGGCGCCGTCGAGTTGCATCCTTCGCGATCCTTCCTGGTGTAGCGCCGGCGACGCTACTTGGCGGCCCCGTAGGAGCCCGCGACGAGCACGCCGCAAGGCATGACCAGCAGCGATTCCGTGCCCGGCGAGGGTGCACCCCACGAGATCGACGTCCAGGTGCGCCCGTCGTACGAGGTCCAGGCGTGGCCATCGTTCTTCAGCGCGAGGAAGGTCGTGCCGTTCGACGCGATCATTCCGTCGGGGCCGACGGTGCACTCACCCTGGCCGCAGGTTGTCGCGCCAAGTGGCCCGAACTTGCTGTCGGCCTGCCATGTCTTGCCGCCGTCGCTCGACACTTCGATGCCCGCCGAGCCAGGCATCGACATCGTGCTGGTGTGGAGGACGATCCCGTCCCGCCCGAAATCGAGACTGGTCGGGTACAGCGGCAACTCGACGGTAGTCCACTTCTGGCCGTCGTCGGACCACCACAGCTCACCGCCGGTGCCCTTGCCGCTCAGCGCCGTAGGGGCGCCGAGCAGGAAGTAGCGATCGCCGCCGGACTGAACACGCGGGATGATCACCTGGTCCGACAAGGCCGGCGTGCCCGCCACCACTGTCCAGGTGATGCCGTCATGCGAGAAGGCGACGCCGTACTGATACAAGGTCGACTTGCCAGAGCCAGTGAGTGTGTGCTGGACCGCGACGAGGCCGGCAGACGTGCCGGCGATCGAGTCAATGTACGAGAGGCCCGTCGGAGCGCCCGCGGCGGACCACAGGATCCCGTCCGAACTGGTCCAGACGGTCTGCGAACTGGCGGGCTGCGTGGGATCGCCACCGATTGCCACCAGGCCGGCCGGGGCGACGGCCACGAGCACCGATGGCGCGACGATAGAGCCGACTGCGGTCCAGGCCTGGCCATCGGTCGACGTCCAGACGAAAGCGTTCGATCCGCCACCCGTCGACCCGTAGGCGACGAACCCGTGGCTCCAGTTGAGTACTCGGATGCCGGGGTCCGCGGTCATGAGTGGGCTGTCCGGCGCGAGCTGGCTCCAGGTGAAGCCCTGCCAGTTCGACGTCACACCGGTAGTGGTCAGGACCGGGACGGCGGGAACGGGAGTCGGCGACGGGGTTGGACTCGCGGCCGGGATTGGAGCGCTGGGCGTCACGACCGCGACAACAGCCGAAGGCGCCGCGGCCGACGGCGAGGCAGTCGCTCCTGGGGAGCTCTTCTCGCCTACCACGCGCAATGCCACCACGGCCGCGATCAGGATGACCACAGCCAGCAGGACGATGCCCATTCGCAATGCCCCGCCCGAGGCAGCCGGCCTGGGCGCCCGATTCGATCGTCTGTCGCTATTCGCCATGGTAATTCGTTCCCTCCATATGCCGCCGTTCAGCGAACATGCTATTCCGTCCGGCGCGGAGGCATACCTCGCCAGCCGAACGTGGGCCAATCCCCGGGCCGCCCGGGGCATCGAGTCGGGCCGGTGCCTTCCCCGTCGGCGGCGAACGGTGCGACAATTCGGGCGCTCTTACTCACAGAATGGGGGGGTTCGTCAACGTGGGGTCGATGCGACGTTCGGCGGCTTGCCTGGCCGTCCTCACGATGCTGATTGCGGCTTGCACCTCGAGCACGAGCACGACCGCTCCTGCGCCCGCGACCCCGGCACCGACACCGGTGGTGACGCCGGCGGCCACTCCTGCCGCCGTCAGCCCGACCATCGCCGTCAGCGCCGCGCCGTCCGTTCTGAAGGCGCCGCCCGCGCCGACCAACTTCACGGTGACGCACCAGCCGGGGTCCGTCGCCTGCCCGAGCCCCGACCCGAACGGTGGCGGCATGTGCGAGCAGACAGACCTGACCTGGCAGTCGACCGCCGCGCCGGGGACCACCTTCGGAATCTATGTCGCGTCCACGGGTGAGGGCGGCGCCTCCTGCACCGATGTGCAGCCCGAAGAGATCGTGGCTTTCACCACCGCGGCCGACGCGACAACCGCCCAGTTCTTCGGCGAGAGAGCCACCGGCGGCGGCGAGACGTGCTACTGGATCACGGCCGTCAACACGGCCGGCGAGTCGGCGCAGGTTCCGGCCGCGGGTCAGTAGCTGCGCCAAGACTCTACGCCGTCGGCGCGGCCCTCGGATCACCGGGGCGAACCGGAGTTAGAACGGATGGTCTAATCGGCGCTGCCCGCATATACTGGGCCCCTCGTGGCTGCCTCGACTCGCTCCGCCCCTGAGACCGGCGACGCACTGGCGCTTTTCAGCCCGGCCGTGGCCGCATGGTTCCGCTCGGCCTTCGCGGCCCCCACGCCGTCCCAGGCCGAGGGTTGGGCGAGCATCGCGGCCGGTCGCCACACCCTGATCCACGCTCCCACCGGCAGCGGCAAGACCCTGGCCGCGTTCCTCTGGACCCTGGACCGCCTGGCTCGCGAGCCGCGACCCCGAGTCGCCGCGGCCTCGGGGAGGGGCACCGCGCCGGGGACCGTCCGCGTCCTGTACGTTTCGCCGCTCAAGGCGCTCATCTACGACGTGGAGCGGAACCTGCGCGGACCGCTCATCGGCATCGGCCTCGAGGCGGCGCGGCTTGGCGAGCCCGTGCCCCAGATCGAGGTTGGAGTCCGGACCGGCGATACGCCCGCCGACGAGCGGCGCCACCTTGTCCGCAACCCGCCGGACATCCTGATCACCACGCCCGAGTCGCTATATCTCATTCTGACCAGCCAGGCGTCCGAGATACTGCGCGGCGTCGAGCATGTGATCATCGACGAGGTCCACGCCGTCGCGGGCACCAAGCGCGGCGCCCACCTCGCCCTGAGCCTCGAGCGGCTGGAGAAGCTGACCGCGCGGCCGCCGCAGCGGATCGGGCTTTCGGCGACGCAGCGGCCCGTGGAGACGATCGCCCGCTTCCTCGGCGGCATCGGGCCGGGCAGGGCAGGGGAGTCGCGTGACGTCCACGTCGTCGATGCCGGCTCGCGCAAGGTCCTCGAGCTGTCGGTCCGCGTTCCGGTCGAAGACATGAGCAAACTCGGCGAATTGCTCCCGCATGAGGAGCAGGCGCCAGCTGCGCTGGCGGCGCCCGGCGGCCCGGTCGGCGGCCCGGAGGCGCGCCACAGCATCTGGCCGGCGATCCACCCGCGCATCCTCGAGCTGATCCGCGAGCACCACTCCACGATCATCTTCTGCAACTCGCGCCGGCTGGCCGAGCGGCTGGCCAACAAGCTCAACGAGCTGGCCGGCGAGGAGCTGGTCCGGGCCCACCACGGATCGCTCGCCCGCGAGCAGCGCGTCCAGATCGAGGAAGCGCTCAAAGCCGGCCGGCTGCCGGCTATCGTCGCCACCAGCTCGCTCGAGCTCGGCATCGACATGGGCGCGGTCGACCTCGTCATCCAGGTCGAGAGCCCGGCCAGCGTCGCCAGCGGCCTGCAGCGAGTCGGCCGGGCGGGGCACCAGGTCGGCGAGCCGAGCCGCGGCATCTTCTTCCCGAAATACCGGGGCGATCTGCTCGAAACTGCGGTCGTGACGGCCCGAATGCACGAAGGCGCGATCGAAGAGACGAAGCTGCCGCGCAACCCGCTCGACGTGCTGGCCCAGCAGATCGTGGCCATGACGGTCCGCGAATCGTGGTCCGCGGACGAGCTGTTCGAGACGGTGCGGCGGGCGGCGCCGTACGAGAGCCTGACGCGCGACGCCTTCGAGGCCGTCCTCGGGATGCTCGCCGGCGCGTACCCGTCGGACGAGTTCGCCGATCTGAAGGCGCGAGTCGTGTGGGACCGTGAGACGGGTCGGGTCGAAGGCCGGCGCGATGCGCGGACGGTGGCGATCACGAGCGGCGGCACGATCCCGGACCGCGGACTCTATCCCGTGTTCCTCGTCGGCGAGGCGGGTACGCCGGGGCGGCGGGTCGGCGAGCTGGACGAGGAGATGGTCTACGAGGCCCGCGTCGGCGAGGTGATCGCGCTCGGGGCCACGAGTTGGCGGATCGAGGAGATCCGGCCCGATCGAGTCGTGGTCTCGCCCGCGCCCGGGCAGCCGGGCAAGATCCCCTTCTGGCATGGCGACGCACTGGGCCGCCCGATCGAACTCGGCCGGGCGTTGGGCGCGTTCATCCGCGAGCTAGAGGTCGATCTGGGCGGCGGCGAGCGCGGTTTGGCCCGAGCGCGGCGACGGCTGCTGGAGAGCCACGACCTGGACGAGCTGGCTGCCGAGAACGTGCTCGGCTACCTCGCCGAGGAGCGGGACGTGGCCGGATGGCTGCCGACGGATCGGCGGATCGTGGTCGAGCGGTTCCGCGACGAGCTGGGCGACTGGCGGGTCGTGGTCCTGACGCCGTTCGGTGGGCGCATCCACGCGCCGTGGGCTCTGGCGATCGAGGCGCGGTTGCTGGAACGGCTGGACGGCGATGCCCAGACGATCTGGTCGGACGACGGGATCGCCATTCGGCTGCCGGAGGGGTTCGCCGCGGACGGTTTCGGTGGGCTGGCCGAGCTGCTCTTTCCGACCGCGGATGAGGTCGAGGACCTGGTAGTGGGGCGGCTCGCAAGCTCGGCCATGTTCGCGGCTCGATTCCGCGAGAACGCCGCGCGAGCTCTGCTGCTGCCGCGGCGCCGGCCCGGTTCGCGGACGCCGCTCTGGTTGCAGCGCCAGCGTTCGGCCGGGCTCCTGGCGGTGGCCAGTCGCTATGGCTCGTTCCCGATCATCGTCGAGACCTACCGTGAGTGCCTGGCCGACCTCTTCGACCTGCCCGCCCTGCGCGAGGTCCTGGGGGGAGTGGCGCGTCGCGAGATCGAGGTTCGGGACGTGGAGACGGTCACGGCCTCGCCCTTCGCCGGCTCGCTCCTGTTCGACTACCTCGCGGCGTACATGTACGAGGGCGACGCGCCGCTGGCGGAGCGTCGGGCCGGGGCGCTGGCCCTCGACCGTGAGCTGCTGCGCGAGCTGCTCGGCCAGGAGGAGCTGCGCGACCTGATCGACCCGGAGGCGCTGGCCGANNGGGGCTGACGTGTCACCGCTCGCCGCCGGAGAGTGGCTTGCCGCCCTGGAGGGCTCGCGTCGGGCGATCGCGCTGCGGATCGCCGGCGAGGAGCGCTGGATCGCGATCGAGGACGCGGCCCGGTATCGCGACGCCCTCGGCGTGGCGTTGCCGGTTGGCGTTCCGACGGCGTTCCTGGAGCCCGTGGAGGCCGCGCTCGCGGGCCTGGTGGCTCGCTGGGCCCGAAGCCACGGCCCATTCCACCCCGGCGAGCCGGCGCGCCGATGGGCCGTTCCGTCTGCTCGGATCGAGGAGGCCCTCGAGGGATTACTGGAAGCAGGGACGATCCTGCTCGGCGAGTTCCGGCCGGGCGGCATGGCGCGGGAGTGGTGCGATCCCGATGTACTGCGCCAGCTGCGGCGCCGATCGCTGGCCCGGCTTCGGCGGGAAGTGGAGCCGGTCGATCAGGTCGTGCTGGCGCGGTTCCTGCCGGCCTGGCAGGGCGTCCGGTCGNNGTCGACCAGCTGACGGGCGTGCCGATTCCGGCCTCGGTTCTCGAACGCGACGTCCTGCCGGCTCGAATCGCGGGCTACATGCCACGCCTGCTGGACGAGCTCGGCGCTCTTGGCGAGGTGGCCTGGGTTGGTGCCGGTGGCCTGGGCCGCGACGACGGACGGATCGTGTTGTACCGACCCGGCCGCGAGGGGCTGCGCGGCGTGGCGGCCGGCGACGCGGTGGCTCCCGGCGGGGAGTTGCACGAGCGGCTTCGCGATCGGCTTCGACAACGGGGCGCCTCGTTCTACAGAGACCTGCAATCGGCGGGCGGCGCGGCCTCGGAACGCGACATCCTCGACGCGTTGTGGGACCTGGTCTGGGCCGGCGAGCTGACCAACGACACGTTCGCTCCGTTGCGGGCGCTGCGCTGGCGGCGGCCGACGGGCCAGAGGCGGCCCAGGCCCGGACGATTGACGACGAGCCCGCCGGAGGCGGCCGGCAGGTGGTCGCTCGTGGAGG
>PLNK01000170.1:17563-45828 GCA_003142755.1 Chloroflexota bacterium
TCCTGGCCGCGGCCGACCCGGCCAATCCATACGGTGCCGCCCTGGCGTGGCCACGACGGGGAGACGCCGATCGCCGGCCCCTTCAACGGGCGGCCGGTGCGTACGTGGTTCTCGTCGATGGTTCGGCCGCGCTGTACCTCGAACGCGGCGGCCACTCCCTGCAGACACTCCCGGCGCAGGACGATCCAGCAACCGCCGGCGCCGCCTTCGCGGCGTTGCGCGCCCTGGTCGACGACGGGCGGCTTCGCGAGCTCGTCGTGAGCCGAGTCGACGGCGAGGCCGTCGGGGCGTCGCCGTGGCGGACGCAACTGGAGCAGGCCGGTTTCGCGGCCGGGTATCGGGGCCACGTTCTTCGGCCGCACAACCGGCGGGTCGTCGCCGCTGGGGCGGGCGCGGGCGGCGCCGGTGCCGGCGGCTCCACAGTCGGCCGGCCCGGCGCGGACCAGCGTCGCTAAGCCATGCCCGAGGGCGACACGCTGTTTCGGATCGCCGCGGGACTCCGACCCTATCTGATCGGTCGGCCGGTGATCGCCGCGAGCGCCCGCCAGCCGGGCCCCCGGGCGGAGGCTCTCGTCGGCGCCACGATCACCTCGGTCGACTCATTGGGCAAGCATCTGCTGATCCGCTTCGATTCGGGCCTGGTGCTGAGGAGCCACCTCGGGCTGCGCGGCTCGTGGCACTGCTACTCGCCCGCCGAGCGCTGGCGCCGCCCGCCGTCGCGGGCCCGGATCGTGCTGGAGGTTCCCGGCGCGGTTGTCGTCTGCTTCGACGCGCCGACCGTCGAGCTCTTCCAGGCTCGCGCGGAGTCGGTCCATCCCGTTCTCTCGGCTCTCGGCCCGGATCTCCTGGCGCCCGATTTCGAGGCCGAAGGCGAGGCCGAGGCGGCGCGCCGTCTGCGCGATCCTGCCCGCGCCGCTCTGACGATCGCCGAGGCGCTGCTCGACCAGCGGGCACTCGCGGGCATCGGCAACATCTACAAGAACGAGGTCCTGTTCATCGAGCGGGTGAACCCGTTTCGCCGGGTCGGCACTCTCGACGGCGAGATCCTGCGACGTCTCATCCAGACGGCGCGGCGCCTGCTCCTCGAGAACCGTGAGGGCGGAGCCCGGGTCACGACGGGACCGCGAGTCGCGGAGCGCCCCGGCGCAGCCAGGCTGTGGGTGTATGGTCGGTCGGGCAGGCCATGTCGTCGTTGCGGCGCAACGATTCTCGATCGAAGGCACGGCCGACTGAATCGACGGACCTTCTGGTGTCCGGGCTGTCAGCCCGATTCCGCGGAGGCGTGACGATGAGTGCAATCGCGGTCGAATGCTCTTCTGTCGAAGGCGGCTGGCTGGCCTGCGTCACGGTCACCGACCGCGGCTCTGCCATCGAGTACGAAGTCGCGGTCTCCGCGGGCGATCTGGCGCGTTTCGACCCGACATCGATCGATCCGTCCGATCTGGTGCGCCGCTCGTTCGAGTTCTTGCTCGCCCGTGAGCCGAAGGAATCGATCCTGCGCTCGTTCGGCCTGTCGGTGATAGGCCGCTACTTCCCCGAATACGAGGGCGAGATCCGCCGCCACTGACCCGCCGCGCGGCAGCCGGCGGTAAGCCGGCGGCAATCGGACGATCGCAGACTCACCCGGTGGAGCACTCCAAGGTCGGTTCGTCGTTGCGCGCCATCCGGCTGCATGCCGGCTTGAGCCAGTTCGATCTGGCCCAACGCGCCGGCTTGAGCCAGTCCATGGTCTCGAGGATCGAGCGCGGTCGCCTCGCCGAAATCGGTCTGGAGTCAATCGAATCCGTCGCCTCCTGCCTCGACGCCTGGATCCAGATCGATGTTCGATGGCGCGGTCCGCAGCTCGATCGGTTGCTGGACGCCAGACACGCCCGCCTGGTTGGGCTGGTTGCTGAGGCTCTGCTTGCCGGCGGCTGGCTGGTCGAACTCGAGTATTCGTTCAACCACTCTGGCGATCGTGGGTCGGTGGACGTGGTCGGGTGGCGCACTGAACCGGCCGTGCTGATTCTCGTCGAAGTGAAGACCCGCATCGTTGACGTTCAGGACTTGCTCGCCTCGATGAATCGGAAGCGACGGGTGGTCCCAGGCCTATGGGCGACTGAGCGGGGGTGGAAGCCGGCCAACGTGGCGTCGGTCCTGGTGCTGCCAGAAGCCACGGTTCATCGAGGCGTCGTTGCGCGACACCCGGCGATCTTCGGCGTCGCCCTTCCCGGCCGGACCAACGATGTCAGCCGCTGGCTTGCCCGGCCCGAATCAGACCTGCGTGCTATCTGGTTTGTTCGCGACATTCACACCGTGACTCGCCGGGGGGATTTCAGTGGCGAGTTCCGGTTGAAGCGAGGGCGAAAGCGTGCCCGGGACACCGATTCGGGCCTCGGCAACGGCTCGTGACCCCGATTCGGACCGTCTATCGACCCGGGAGTGCACCTCGCGCCACAAGCGAGTCACCGGGTGAATGTCGCGCGAACCGACGGCCTGCGCAGGGTGGGCCGGCCGGCGAACGGCCCCGGCCGGCCCCGGCCCCGGCCGAGGCCCCGCCCGATGCGGTCGATCCGTGGTCACGGCGTCGAAGGCATCGGCGACGGCCACGTCTACCTCGCGAGATCGCGGTGAGCGGCCTCCATCAACAGATAGAAGGCTTGCCCTTCGGTCGAGCGGCCCGGACGATCGAAGAACGGCGCCCCGCAGACTCCAGTCACGAAGCCGTGTCGGTCGACCCTGGCGTGGGCAGCGGCGCGCATCCTGTCGGCGGGCTCGAGGTAGGAGTCGTCAAGCCATCCGCCTCTGATTCCACGGAACACGGAGTAGGCGAGCATCTGCGACAGGTTCGTCTCGACGAATGCCCCCGGCTCGTCGACGAAATCGTGGAAAAGCCCGTCTCCGCGCATGTGGGCGATGCAGCCATCGAGCAGTTCGCGGTGGTAGTTGGCGAGTCGCTCCTTCTCCGCCGCCATCTCCGCCGGCAGAGCGGCGACGACCCGGCCCAAGCAGGCCGCTGCCCAGCCGTTGCCGCCGCCCCAGAAGCGCCTGTCGATGAATCTCTTCTCGCCATCGTGCCAGCGGTGGGAGAACAGCCGGCTCTCGGGGTTCCAGAGCACCTGCCGGATGCCATCGATCTGGGCCACCGCCTCGGCATGCGCCCCGGCCGCGGCCATGAACGGCGGAGCCATGTACAGCGAGTCCGACCAGATCTCGGGTGAATCGAGGGTGTGGTAGATGACGCCCAGTTCGCTGCGTGGCGCCCGCGCCAGCAGGTAGTCGAGCATCCTGTCCGCGGCTTGTTTGAGGTCGATGTCGCCGCTGATCTCGTAAGCGCGCAGCACGCCCTCGCCCGACGCCGCAGGGTCGGTGACGCCATTGTCCGTGTAAAGGACAGACAGCCGCCCTTCCGGGGTCTGCCGCAGGACGGCCTCGCGGGCCATCAGATACGCCTGATCGTCGTTCCCCAGCTCGACCATGGCTTGCAGCGCGACACCGTGTTCCCAGGATGCCCGTTGCATCGACAGCATCGCCCGGGTTACGGACTCGATCGCCGCCGGAGAGTTCAGGCGCCCAGCCCGAAGAAGGTTCGCAGGCGCGCCCGCATGACCCGGCGGAGCGTCTCGGCCGTGCGCTCGGGGCTGCGCTGCCAGTGCACGTGCCACACCCTGGCGGCTGCGGCGCCGGCCTGAGCGGCACCCGGCCAGGTCGACGGCATCAGCCAGCGGAAGGCCTCAGGGTGGCGCCATGCCCACGGGACGATGGCCCAGATGAAGACCAGGTAGTCGACCCGGAGCGGGCGCTGGAACGAGAACAGAACCTGGAGCTGGATCAGCGTCTGTGGCAACGTCAACGCGGTCAGTATCACGGCCAGGGAGAACCAGATCACGCCCCACAACCTTCCGCGGGGCGACATGAACGGCCAGAAGACGGCCGGCACCCACTTCGCCGTGGTCGCGATCATCCACAGCAGCCCGCTCAGCATCGGTCCCGAGAACTGCGCCCCAAAGAGCAGAAGGGCCAGGGGCAGATTGATGTTGCCGGTGTCCAGGTTCGCTGCCAGCGGGAAAGCCAGCAGGACGAGCAGGATGGCGGTGGTCATGGGCCGGCGCTTGTAGGCCCAGTGCACGCTCCAGAGCAGGCCGATGATGGTCGCGCCGCGCCACACGAACCAGGCCACGTCCCAGGGCATGAGCGACCACGGCACGAACAGGGGCAACATCCACGGCGAGTAGACATAGGGCATGAACGGGCCCGATGGGTGGTACGGGTCGCCGCCGCTGATCCACAGTCGACCTGCCGCCCAATAGGCGCGAGTGTCGGCCCCGGCCGCCTCGCCGCGCGCCAGAAGGCCGGCCAGGACCACGCCGCCCACGACGCCGAGGATGACCATCATCAGCAGCCGGCGAGGATCCCGGATGCGGTTGATCTCGCGTCGAAGCGCCCTGCGGAACACTCCAGCGCGACGTCGGGTAGGCCCGTCCACCCTGGCCGCGGCCGGCAGGCTGGCCATTCTCTCGGAAACGCGCGTCGAACGGGTGGCTCGAGGTTCAGCCGTGACCGCGGGGCGCGCTGGATCGGTCATGAGGAGCGGGTCAAGTGAGAGCCGAAGGCCGCAGGGGTGGAGCAATGCAGCGAATCGGCGTGCCGAATTGCGGCTCCGCTAGCGCGCATGACGGTCTCCTCCTGCAAATGCGTTAGTTGGATGATGCGAGTCGCAGCCCGGTCGTGCAAGGGGTCAGCCTGATCCAGATGGCACGTCGTTGCGCCGGTGCCATCACTCCTTTGCGTTGCCCCGTCGGCTAGCGCAGATAGGTGCGGCTGCAGGTGTCGCACAACGTGTAGACGGCGTGGGCGTTGACCGCCATGCCGGCGGCGTGCAGCAGGCCCGGGCAGGCTCGGGTGGGGCATTTCCATACCCACCAGCGCTCTTCGTCGGGCAGACCGATTGACTCCGCCTTCACCGTGCTGGCCAGAGACGTGTTGCCCGACAGGATCCCGACGACGGTCGCGGCGCGCGCAGCCTCGCTCTCGCTCGAATAGGGATAGTTCTGAGCGATATTCGACGACACGGCAGAACTCCGCGCTTGCCCGCGCTCGGGTCGGCCTCCAAACCAAACCGGTGGCCGGGGCGTGTGAGCGCAGCGAGCCACCGGCCGCCCGAGTATAGACCCGACCCGCGTTCGCCCCCCGGAGGGGGACCAACGAGTCGCGCCGGCCGAACGCGGCGAGCCTGCCGCTCCGCCGTGGCCTCAATGCCCCGCCGGCGATCGCGTTCGAGACTGGTCGTTTCGACAGGCGCGGCGAGTGGTTCGCAACCGCTAGGCTATCGGCCAATGAATCGCTCCATCGCGTCGATGCTCCTGGCCACGTTCGTACTGCGGATCAGCACCGCGGTCACCGGCGTCATGCTCGTCTTCCTGGTCGACGAAATGACCCGTCACCGAGGCACCGGGCCCGGGGTGATCTCGCTGCTCACCGGCGGGTTCTACGCCACGGAGCTGACCGGGGCCATCGTCTTCGGCGTCCTGGCCGACCGGTACGGCCGCAAGGTCATCATGCTGCTGGGGCCGATCTTCGGTGGCGTGGCCGTCTTCATGACCGGCCTCGCGACGCACATGCCCGTGCTCTTCGTAACGAGGCTGCTCGAGGGCAGTTCGACGGCCGCCTCCATCCCGTCGACCCTCGGCTTTATCGCCGCGGAAACCGCACAGGATGAGCGGCTGCGCGGGCGCGTGGTCTCCCTCTTCGAGTTCGTTTCTCTCGGCGGCATGCTTGCGGTTGGGCCGGCCCTGGGAGGCGTGTTGTGGGACGCTTTCGGTCGTACGGCGTTCTTCCTGAACTGCTTCTCCTACCTGGCCGCGTTGTGCCTGTACGCATACGGCGTCTCCGAAGTGCCCCGCGATCGCAGGTCAGAGATTTCGGCTGCCGCCACGCCGGTGCGGGCGAGCATCGAGCTGTCGCGCTACTGGAAGATCGCCACGAGCCGCAAGGTCCTGCTCTTCGCGCCGACCTGGCTGGCCATCAATGCGATCCTCGGGCTGTGGGCCCTCCAGGCGCCGCTGCTGCTGAAGGGCAACATCCGAGACCCGAGCCAGTTCCTGATGCAGGGCGTGTCGGCCACCACGATCGGCATAGGCGAGACCGTCCTGGCCGTCGTCTTCGGGGCGGGCCTGCTGTTCTGGGGAACGGTCTACGCCAGGTTCCGGCGGACGACGATGCTGCTGATGGGGGTTGGAGCGTTCGTCCTGGTGGGGATCGACGTGGCGGCCGTCAATCATCTGGGAGGAACGTCCACCGCCCTGCTCGGCGCCCTTGGCGCGGTTGCCGTCGTGGGGCTGTTCGTGATGTCCGGCGCCACTCCCGCGGCTCTCGGTCTGCTGGCCGATGTCAGCGAGGGGTTCGAGGAGGATCGCAGCGCGATCATGGGTCTGTACTCGGTCTTCCTGGGGCTGGGCCAGGTCCTGGGGGCCGTTGTCGGCGGGCTCGCGGCCTCCTGGAAGGGGATCGACGGGCTGATACTCGCCACGGCCTGCCTGCTTGCGGTTGGCATCGTGGCCCTGGTGAACCTCCGGGCCCACGAAGGGGCGATCCGTCCCAATACAGTTGACACGCCGGGATCGATGCGCGACTCCATCCGCGCTACCCTTCCACTCGCCGGAGGGGGGCGGCCACGATCATCTGAGGCAGCAGTCGAGGACGAACAATGACCGTCGCCATCGTCGCCGATTCGGGATCGGACCTGACGCCGTCACAGCTGGCTGAGTCCGGAATTAGGCAGGTCCCGCTGTCGGTCTCGTTCGGTGAGCAGACGTTCGTGTCGCCGGACGAGTTGACCCCCGAAGCCTTCTGGGATCGGATGCGAGCGCCCGACTGTCCATTCGCCCACACCGCCGCCCCGAGCGCCGGCCAATTCAAGCAGGCCTTCGAGAAGGCCTTCGAGGATGGGCACAGGGGTGTTGTCTGCATCTGCATGTCCGAGGGCCTGTCGTCGACGGTGAAGCATGCCCGGATGGCCAAGGAGATGCTGCCGACCCGCTCGATCTTCATCGTCGACTCCAGGTCCGCGTCGATGGGCATCGGCGCGTTGTCCCGGCGCGGCGCCGACCTTGCTGCCGCGGGGCTCCCCGCCGAGGAGATCTACGACAGGCTGACGCGCCTGGCCGCCAAGGTGAGCCTCTATGTCGGGCTGGACACGCTCGACTACCTCCGCAAGGGCGGTCGAATCAGCAGCGCCAAGGCCGCGATCGGCGGGCTGCTATCGATCAAGCCGATCATCACCATGGACGACGGCGTCGTGGTCATGGCCGACCAACCCCGGACCCGCTCCAAGGCCACCGAACGAGTCATCGAGCTGCTGACCGCTCTGCCGGTCACGGAGCTGCACATCCTCTACTCGCCGCCCGCGGACGTCGACGCCTTCCGAGAGGCCGTGCTCTCTCGCTTGCCGAAGCCGGCTCCGAAGGTGGTCACTACTCAGATCATCGGGCCGGTCATCGGGGCTCACATTGGACCCGGCGCGTACGGCGCCATAATGGTTCGCGAAGGCTGACGCATCGAAGGTCAACTGGCCTGCGTGCCCCCGATTCGTTTGGCTATTACGTAGTTTCACTGGCTGAACGTTAGGCCAATCAGCCCGCGAGCCAATGCCATCGGTCAGTGGCGGTCCTTGGCGTGGAGGCTATACTCCGACCCAAGTGGAACCTGCGGTGCTGCTTTCCGGTCCCAAGCGGAAGGCCGCCGCCACATTGTCGGGATCGTCGAGGGATGGGCGTTGCCCGCCGGGCGAGTCTAGCCGGCAGGGCGGCCGCTTCCAATGAGGATCACGGCTTTGGAGGGTATCCCGCCGATGGCGACCGAGCAGATCGCTGCTGCGATCAACGCATGGGACGTCGCCCAGCGCCAGTTCGATCTGGCTGCCGAGCACCTCAACCTATCTCCGGGACTTCGGAAGGTCCTGCGTGAGCCGAAACGCGAACTCACCGTCCACTTCCCGGTGAAGATGGACGACGGCTCCGTGCAGGTCTTCACCGGTTACCGGGTCCAGCACAACCTCAGCCGAGGACCGGCCAAGGGCGGCATCAGGTACCACCAGGACGTGAGCATCGACGAAGTTCGGGCCCTGGCCATGTGGATGACCTGGAAATGCGCCGTCGTCGGCATCCCGTTCGGTGGCGGCAAGGGCGGCGTGATCGTCGACCCCAAGAAGCTGAGCCAGCGTGAGCTGGAGGGTCTGACCCGCCGCTACGCAACCGAGATCAGCATCATCATCGGCCCGGAGAAGGACATCCCGGCCCCGGACGTGAACACCAACTCCCAGACCATGGCCTGGATCATGGACACGTACTCGATGCACGTCGGGTATACGTCGCCGGCCGTGGTGACGGGCAAGCCGATCCCGCTCGGCGGATCCGAGGGTCGCAACGAGGCCACGGCTCAGGGCGCGGTCTACACCCTCATGGATGCTGCCAAGCACCTTGGCATGGAATTGCCGAAGTGCCGGGTAGCGGTTCAGGGCTTCGGCAATGCCGGCGCCATCGCCGCTCAGCTCCTGTTCGCGCAGGGCTCGAAGATCATCGCCGTCAGCGACTCGACCGGCGGTATCTACAAGCCCGAAGGCTTCGACCCGAATGCCGTCCTGACCTGGAAGCAGGAGCACCATTCGGTCCGCGGCTTCCCCGGAACCAAGGACATCACCAACGAAGAACTGCTCGAGCTCGACTGCGACGTCCTCATCCCGGCCGCTCTCGAAAACCAGATCACGGCCCAGAATGCCGGTCGCATCAAGGCTCGATTGATCGGCGAGGCCGCCAACGGCCCGACGACGCCCGAGGCCGACGTGATCCTCTACAAGAACGGCAAGTTCGTCATCCCCGACATCCTGTGCAACGCAGGCGGGGTGACGGTCAGCTACTTCGAATGGGTCCAGGACCTCGACCGCGACTTCTGGACCATCGACCAGGTCAACGCCAAGCTCCAGCAGATCATGAAGAAGGCCTTCGCCAGCACGCTCGAGATGAGCCTGAAGGAGAAGGTCAACATGCGAACGGCGGCCTACATGCTGGCCGTGCAACGTGTTGCGGACGCCACATCGGCCCGAGGACTTTACCCGTAAACTATGTCTTAGCTAATCCCTTTGCGGCCCCGACGTACCCCCTCGCGTCGGGGCCGCTTTTTGTTCAAAGCCAGCGCAGCTGGCTCGCCACCGAAGCTGGCTCGCCACCGAAGCTGGCTCCCGGCCTGACGGGCATCGGCAGGGCCCGCGCCCGATAATCGTGGCTGGTTCCGCTGCCCCGCGGGCACCGGCATTCTTTCCCAATTCACACCACGCGGACACAAGGCAACATGTCGTGGCTCGCAGGGGGCGCCGCTGGCCCGATTCCGGCCCTCGAGCGTCCGTAGGGTCCAGGCTGCCCACTGCTGGGGGCGTTCTAGGGCGGCTCCAGCGGCCCCGGGGCGGGGATCTCGCGACTTTCGACGGGCGACCCGTGCCCAATGTCGTCGTGGTGTGAAATCGGCAAGAAACCGCGCCGAGAGGCGGCGTCCGCGGCAGCGCCGGGCTCGAGACGGCAGTCATGCGGCCGGGTGCTGGTGCTACGATCCCTCGGCTGACGCCACGCGATCCGGAGCCCCGGGATAGGAGCCTCCATGCTCGACCACGAAGAGAAGTTCCTGTTCAAGGAGGAGACCCTCCACCTGGCCAATGCCCTGGCCGAGCCCGGCGTGCTGGACAACGTCGAGGACCTGCTGACCGACGTCATCACCAGCCCCAGGTTCGACTCGGAGGTCTTCACCCTGGAGCGCTCGCTCCAGGTCATGCTCGGCGCGCGGGCGGGCGCCACCCTCGTGGGTCTGCTGACCGTGACGCCCGAAGTCTTCGACGAGACGGCCGAGGTCCGGATCCCGCCCGAGGTTCAGGAGCGGATGATCGCCTGGCGAGCGCGGTTCGGGCTGGCCATCGACAACGCCCTCAACTACCTCAACAACCCGGACGGCATTCAGGGCCACAACTTTTCGACCCAGATCGCCCACGCCGACGAGCGTCAGGTCCTGCAGGGGCGGCTCACCCTGGTCCGCTACAACAACGAGCCGCAGTTCTTCCTTGCGGACGCCGGGGTCTTCCTGGGCCTTGTCGTCGACATCCTCGAGCGGCTTGGCCCCTACCTCGGCTCGGACTCGGTCGACGCGGAGACACTCAGCCGCCTCCGCGAGGCGGTTCAACTCGTCGAGCGCAAGACCGCTTCGCGCGGCTGAGGGCTCCGCTCGGCCAACCCTGCTAGCAAGGGCCGCTCTGCGATGAGCCGGCGGCGCAGAGGAGATGCGCCGTCGATGCGGGCGCGGCAGGCCGTCCCAGGCCCGAGCTATGGGCATGGACCGGCGCGCTGGCCCAGGCTTCGATGGCGGCGCCGGTGAAGCCCGAGACGGCGACTATGGCCGCGAGAGCGGCCATAGTCATAACCGCCGCCCAGGCCGACCGGCGCGAGCGGGTCATGCTCCGGCTGCCGCAATGCTGCGGCGTCCGCGGCCGAGGATTCGACGCGTGATCGCCACGATGCCCAGCAGGAAGAGCCCGATCAGGCCGATCGGCAGGACCACGACCAGGATCCAGACCCCGATCGTCGCCAGCCCCTGACCGATTCGAACCAGGGCTGCGGCGGCCTGGTCGACCTGGCTGCCGATGGTCCAGTCCTGAGTGGCGATGGTCGTGACTGTCTTCGTGGGTAGCTGGAAGGCCACACTGATGGTGCTCATCGCGGCCTGATTCTTGAGCAGGTTGGCCTGTGCGGTGAGCTGCTCGATCTGGCCCTGGGTGTCGCTCAACTGGTTCTCGACGGCGATGACGTCCGGGATCGCGCTGGCCCGAGCCATGATCGCCTGCAGGGCGTGCTCGGTCGTGGTGAGGTTGTCGAGACGCGCGTTCAGATCCACGACCTGCGAGGTGACGTCTGTGGCATTGGTCGACTGAGACACGACCCGCGTCCCGATCTTGCGGAGCGCCGCCAGGGCCGCGTCCCACTTGTCAACCGGGACTCGAAATACGATCGAGGACGTGGCGCTGTCGCCCGTGCCCGACTGATCCGACTGATCCGACTGATCGACACTGCCGCCCAGACCCGCTATCGCCGTCTCGGCCTGGCCGGTGGCTGAGTCGAGGTCGGCGACCTCGAGCGTCATCTGGCCGGTCTTGACGATCTGCTTGGTATCGGCGGCGGCGGCGGTCGACCCGCTCTGGCCGTCGGCCTTGGTTGGTACCGGGACGCTGTTGGCATCTGCGGGGACGCCATCCGACACTATCCCGGCCGCGTTCTGGTCCACGCCGCCCGGCGTCGCACCCGGGGCCGCGATCTGCGAGAACCGTTGCGTCGCGGTATCCGAGGTGTAGGCGTTCAGCTGGGCCTGGACCTCCGGTGGGCCGCCCAGCACGTAGGCACTCGCGACGACGGCCGCAACCGCGACCAGGGCCACTGCCCGCGCCATCCGGGCGTGGCTGGAAAGCAGGTCCGCGATCATCCGGGGAGTCGAGTCGCGGGCGCCCAAGGGCGCGGGCAAGCGGTCGGCACGAGAAGCGCCAGTGTCGAGTGCGTCGGTGTCGGTGTCGGTGTCGGNNGGCTGTTCGAGAGGCAGACGCCGCAACGGCCGTCCCGGTTCCTCGGAGTCGCCAGGGAGCGACGAAAACGCGCCGAAAAGAAGAGGCCGCCGTGGTTTCCCTCACGGCGGCCTCTTGCTTGGAGGAGCGTGCAGTTTAGGAGCCGTACACCTGCCACTCNNCTGGCCTGCCGGCCAGCCGGTGTTCGCGGTGAAGTCCAGCCGCAAGTACTGGACGTCGGCCGCCGGGAAGGCGATCGTGACTATGTTGCTGTTGGTCGCCGGATCGAACGTGTAGTCCGCCGACTCCTTCAGGGTGGTCCAGGTGTTGTCGTCGGTGCTGCCCGAGACCGATAGGGTCTGGGTGCGAGCCTCCCACGAGGAGGGTAGCTGGAGCACGACTAGCCCTACCTTGGTCTTCGCGCCCAGATCGATCTCCAGCCACTGCGGGAACTTGCTGTCGGCGCTCTCCCAGTAGGTTGCGGGGTTGTCGTCGGCTGCGTTCCTGGGCCTGTAGGTCTGGGTGTAGTCGCTGGCAGAAAGGGCTTTGCCGGGAGCGATGTTGTCGGTCGCGACACCGGCACCGGATAGCGGCACGGTCGTCGGGCCGCCGGAGGCGTCGGTCGTTACCGTCAGGTTGCCCGAACTGACCCCGGATGCCGCCGGCGTAAACGTGATGTTGATGGTGCAGGTCCCGCCGGCCGTTATCGACGTGCCGCAGGTGTTGGTCTGGGCGAAGTCGCCGGTCGTCGCGATCGAAGAAACCGTCGCGTCGGCGGTGCCGGTGTTGGAGATCGTGACGCTCTGAGCCTCGGACGTTNNGCACCGACGCCGGACAGGGCCACCGTGATCGGGCCGCTGACGGCGTCGCTCGTCACGGTCAACGAGCCGGTCCCGGCACCTGCCGCTTTGGGGCTGTAGGCGACGCTGACGGCGCAGCTGGCGCCGACATCGATGGTGCCGCAGTTGTTGGTCTGAGTGAAGTCGCCGCTGATGGTGACGGCGGAAACCTTTGCGGATGTCGTGCCGTTGTTGGTGATCGTCACGACCTTCGCGGTCGTGGTCTTGCCGGCCAGCGAGGTGCCGAAGGTCACGTTCGGCGGGTCGGCCGTGAGCACCGGTCCGGGCGCTATGGCGCTGCCGATGAGGCCGACTGAGGGGCTCGAGGAAGCGTTCGAGTTGACGCTCAGAACGCCCGTCCGGGTGCCCGTTGCGGTTGGCTTGAACGTGACGGTGACGGTGCAGGACGCGTTGGCTGCGAGCGTGGTGCAGTTGTTGGTCTGCGCGAAGTCACCCGACGCGGCGATGCCCGAGATCGTCGCCGAGCTCGAATCGTCATTGGTGATGGTCACGGTCTGAGTCGCGCTCGTAGTGCCGCTCGCCTGGGACCCGAAGGTGAGTGCGCTCGGGTTCGCGGTCAGGCCGTATGGCGGGAAGGTGGGGGTTGGCCAGGAGTCGCACGTGGCAGCCCCGGTCGTGCCTGAGTTGCTGCCCCCGTCGGTGATGGCGAAGGTGTGGTTGCACAGGTTCACGGCGGCGCTGGCGTGCGTGTTCGTCGCGACAACGTTTGTCAGCGTCGCCGAACCCTCCACCTGGGCCTGCAGGACGAACGTGCCGGTGTTGTCGATCCTGGCGTTTGAGATCTTGACGTTGGTGATGGACGTCTTCTTGAAGTCGCCCGACATGAACTGGATGGCTTCATAGGGGCTCTGGGCGATGAGGATGTTGTCGACCGTGATCGCACCGTCCATCGAATCGTCGCGAGCGTCGAACCACAGCGCGCCGATGCCGAAGCCGAAGACGCGGTCGAAGCTGCCGTCGCGGATCAGCGTGTTGTTGAGGATGTCGGTCTTGCCGAGCGAGGTGGACGTGAACCGCTGCCCGACGTGAATGCCGCCGCCCTCGCTGAGGCCCGCGTCGACGACCAGATTGTTGCTGACGGTGTTGTCGTGACCGCCATAGATCGCGATGCCGTTGGCCAGAATCGGGAGCTGGACGGTGTTGTGATCGAAGGTGTCGTTGGCGTCGGCCGCGGCTTCCGACCAGGCGGCGAGACCGTCATCGCCTGTATTGCGGATGTCGCTGTTGGTTACGCTCGAGTGAGTGATCCCGGTGTGGAAGTTGATGCCGTCGGCGGTGGTGTCGCGGATGCGCATGCCCGTGAGGGTCATCTTGTCGAACGGTCCGTCCATCCAGACACCGACCTTGGTGTGCTCGATCCAGATGTTCGAGACCGTCGAGTTGGCCATGGCGCCGCCGATGCCGTTGGCAGGCGAGCTGTCGTCGCGGACGCGCACGTCACCGGTGATCGCGAAGTTGGAGAGGTGGACGTTGGCGCTGGGCTTCGGGACGGCGTTGCCGTAGATGCCGACGCCGGCTCCCTGGAGGTTCGAGTACCACATACCGGCGCCCGTGACGGTGACGTTGTCGACCAGGACGTGGCTCGTCACCTTGAAGGTGCCGGTCGGGATCCAGACGGTGCCGCCGGGTCCGACGGCCGCCACGGCCTGGTTCACGGCGGATGTCGAGTCGGTGACGCCCTTCGCGTCGGCCCCGTAGTCGACTATCGACTTCGAACCGGAGGGCTGGGCCAGAGCGGCAGGAACGTTCTCGAAATCGACGAGATCGACGGTGACCGACGCGGTCGCGGTCGAGTCGAGTTGGAGCTTCACCTTGGCGCCCGCGGCCATCGACGGCAGCAGAGCGTGCACTTCGTCGAAGGCGTGGTGTGGGTTGCTCGTCGTTGGCGCATTCACGAACGGGTAGACGCCGTAGTACCAGCTGTAGGCGTTGGTGAGAGTCAAGTCAGGCTGCTTGGCGCCGTCGATCGACAGCGAAAGCGGCGCCGTGTAGACCGCGCCATCCTTCCCGTCCGGAATGCTGTAACGGACGACGATCGAGTTGGCCACGGACGGGACCGTGAACTCGACATACTGGCCCGGCCCCGTGAGCGTCACTGCCTTGCGCATCGACGCTTCGTCGGCGAGCTGGTTGTACTCGGCGGTGGGCCCGATGACGGTGCCGTTGGTGCTGGCGTGTTCAGCCTGGAGTTCGACGTAGGGAAGTGCGGCTCCGGTGCCACCCGTGAGCGTCGCTTGCCCGTTGTTGGTCGAGCCGGTCGAGCTTGCCGAGCCGGTAGAGGCTCCGCCCCGAACGACGACTATCGCCCCCGCCAGCACCAGCACTCCCACGGCGACCAAACCAACGATGGCTGAACGCCGGCGAGTGATTCGTAGCCCCTTGAGCACGGCAGCGCCTCCTACCCGAATGACGGAGGACCTCTTGTCGAGTAATTGCGTGTATTTGCTGAAGTCTTCCGGGTCCAATGATACTTATTGCCGAGGGCCCGCGGCTATGGATTCCGTCGCAAAGAAGGGGCCGCCGCGAGGTTTCCCTCGGGCGGCCCCTTCTGCTGTAGGAGCTGGTACTCCTAGACCCTGTACACCTGGAACTCGGAGCACTGGCCTGCCGGCCAGCCGGTGTTCGCGGTGAAGCTGAGCCGCACGTACCGAACGCTCGTGCCTGTGAAGGTGATGGTGACCGTGTTCGCCGAGGGGCTGAACGTGTAAGTCGCCGATGCCTTCAGGGTCGAGAAGGTGGTTCCGTTGGTGCTGCCCTGGACGGACAGCGTCTGGTTGCGCGCTCCCCAGGTGGTGGGGAGCTGGAGGACGACGCGTCCAACCGTGTAGTTCGCTCCGAGGTCAACCTGGAGCCACTGCGGGAAGGCGTTGTTGGCGCTCTCCCAGTAGGTGGCCTGGTTGCCGTCGTTGGCGTTCGCCGGCCCGTAGGTCTGCTGGACGCTCTGAGCGGACATGGTCTTGCCGAGCGCCAGGTTGGGGTTTCCTGTGGGCGTCGGCGTCGGCGTCGGCGTCGGCGTTGGTGCGGCCGTCGGAGTTGGTGCGGCCGTCGGAGTTGGGCCCGGTGTTCTCGTTGGAGTCGCCGTAGGAGTTGGCGTCGGGGCGATCGTCGGCGTTGGCGTCGGCGTCGAGCCGGTGCCCGGGTAGACCTCGAATTGCGAGATCTGGCCCGCGGCCCAGCCGGTGTTGCCGGTGATGACCAGCCTGACGTAGCGGGCGCTCGAGCCCGATGGCAGGTTGATCGTCACGGTGTTGTTGTTGCTCGGGAACGAGAACAGGTAGCCCGTGGCGGCGATGATCTGCGAGAACGACGTGCCGTTGGTGCTGCCCTGAGTCGTGATGGTCTGGGTGCGGTCACCCCACGCCGAGGACGGCGGGAGATGCAGCACGAGCCTGCTCAGGCTGTAGGTGGCGCCGAGGTCGACCTGGATCCACTGGTTGATCGGCGTCCCGTTCGCGCTCTCCCAGTAGGTGTTCACGTCGGCATCGGTCACGTTGGAGGCGGGGAAGCCGCCGACCTCGCTACTGTCGGACGCCGGTTGGCCCGCGGCGATGTTGGTGGAGGAGTCGATGGCGCTGCCCGACAGCGCGACCGTGGTCGGGCTGTTGTTGGCGTTGCTCGTAACCGTCAGGGTGCCGGTTCGGGCGCCACCCGCGGTGGGCTTGAACGCGACGTTGACCGTGCATGAGGCGTTGACCGCGATCGAGGAGCAGTTGTTGGTCTGGGTGAAGTCACCGCTGACCGCGACGCTCGAGACCGTCGCCGAGGTCGTGCCGCCGTTGCTGATCGTCACTGCTTGCGCGGCGGTCGTCTGGCCGACCACGGTTCGAGCGAAGGTCAGGCCCGACGGATTGGCGTTGAGTACCGGACCGGGCGCCGTGCCCGTGCCGGAGAGGCTGACCGACGGGTTCGCAGAGGCGTTCGAGCTGACGCTGAGGGTGCCCGTTCGGGCGCCCGTCGCAGTCGGCTTGAAGGTGACGTTCACCGTGCAGGACGCATTGGCCGCGAGCGCGCCGCAGTTGTTCGTCTGCGCGAAGTCACCGCTGATCGAGATGCCGGACACGGTGATCGAGCCGGCGTCGGTGTTGGTCAGGGTCACGGTCTGGGCTGTGCTAGTGGTGCCGGTGGCCTGCGAGCCGAAACTGAGTGCACTCGGGCTGGCGACCAGGCCGGTCGCGACGTAGCCGGGTAGCGGAACGTTGTTGGGCTGCGCCACGCAGACCGGCGTGCCATTCCAGCCGGAGTTGCCGCCGCCATCGGTGATGGTGAAGGCGACGCCGCAGTTGTAGATGCCGCCATAGCCGAGTGTGCCGGTCTGGACGACGTTGGTGAAGGTCGCCGCGCCGCCGACCTGTTCCTGCACGGTGAACGTGCCGGTGTTTTGGATCAAGGCGTTGGAGATCTTCACTCCGGCGATGTTCGAGCCGGAAACGAAGTGGATCGCCTCGTACGGGCTCTGCTGGATGAGGATGTTGTCGACTGTGATGTTGGCGTTGATCGCCCCATCGCGAGCGTCGAACCACAGCGCGCCGACGCCGAACTGCCAGTTCGGGTCGAGGCTGCCGTCACGGATGAGGGTGTTGTTCGTGATCGTCGTGGTGCCGAGCGTGGTCGAGGCGAACCGCTGCCCGACGTGGATGCCGCCGCCCTGCGTGAGGCCGGTGTCTACGACCTTGTTGTTGCTGACGGTGTTGTTGTTGCCGCCGTAGATGGCGATGCCGTTGGCCAGCGTCTGCAGTGAGACGGTGTCGTGGTCGAAGGTGTCGCCGGAGTCGGCGCCGACGGCCTGGTCGGCCCACGTCGCCAGACCGTCGTCGCCGGTGTTGCGGATGTCGCTGTTGCTGACGCTCGAGTTGGTGACGCCACCGTGGAAGTTGACGCCGTCCGCCGTCTGGTCGCGGATCCGCAGATAGCTCATCTGCAGGTTGGTGAACGGGCCGTCCATCCAGGCGCCGACCTTCGTGTGCTCGACCCAGACATGATCCACGGTCGAGTTGGTCATGGCGCCGCCGATGCCGTTGACCTGAGCGCCGTCGTTGCGCTCCTGGACGTCACCGGTGATGAGGAAGTTGGAGAGGTGGACGTTGGTGGAGGGGTTCGGGGCGTAGTTGCCGTAGAAGCCGACGCCCGCGCCCTGGACGTTGGAGTACCACATGCCGGCGCCGGTCACGGTCACGTTGTTGACGATGATGTGGCTGGTGACCTTGAACGTGCCCTGTGGGATCCAGACGGTCCCGCCCGAGCCGGCGGCCGCGACGGCGGAGTTGAAGGCGGCCGTGGAGTCGTTGGCGCCGCTGGCGTCGGCGCCGTAGCTCGTGACCGACACCGAACCGCCAGGCTGCGCGATGGCGGCCGGGACGTTCTCGAAGTCGGCCAGGTCGATCGTCAGCGAGGACGCGCCGGAGGCCAGGGAGAGTTTGACCGTGGAGCCCGCGGCCGTCGACGAAAGCAGCTTGTGCACGTCGTCGTAGAAGTGGTGGGCGTTGCCGCCGCCGGGGCTGTTGGAGAACGGGTAGCTGCTGTAATACCAGCTATAGGCGTTGGTCAGCGGCAGGGTCGTGTTCGCCCCGCCGTTGATGGACATGTTCATCGTCGCGTTGTAGACGGAGCCGTCCGAGCTATCGGGGATGCTGTATCGGACGACGATCGAGTTGAACGTCGAGGGAACGGTGAACTGGACGTACTGGCTGCCCGTCAGGGTTACCGCCTTGCGACCGGAGGCCTCGTCGGGGAGCGTGTTGTAGACCGACGTCGGGCCGATGACGGTGCCGTTGGTCGATGTGGTGGCCGAGTTCTCCGCTTGGAGTTCGACGTACGGCAGCGATGCGCCGGAACCGCCGGTGACCGCCGCCTCGACGACCGCGGGGCTCACAAACGCCCCTCCCATGAAGAGCAATGCCCCAGTAGCTGTCGCTCCGATGGCGGCTCTCCAGCGCGAGAACCCGAATCCTGACTTCCGTTGCGACATGACCTGGTCCTCCTTGCCCGGGTTTGGGGGCGCGGCAGGGCAGCCCCCATGAAAGTCTCCTTGCGCATATATGCGCGGAGACTTACGGCGAATTGCAAGGAATTTGCGGCGATCTGACCAGTACCGTCAATACGCAACCTGATGGGTATTCGCAGGGCCGCCCGAGACAACTGCCCAACCTACAATCGGCAGATGCTAAGAAGCTGGGACGTCGCCGGGGACCTGCCGCCGATCGACCTTCGTCCGCTGATCTCGGCAGAGAGAGCCGAGATGCTCACCTTCCTGCGCTCGCTCGACGAGTCGGGCTGGACCGCGCCGACGGCCAATATCGGCTGGAACGTCCACGATGTCGCGCTGCACGTGCTCGGTAGTCAGATCGGCAGGCTCAGCCCGACCCGAGGCGGAGCAGCCCGCGAGGGCCGCATGGCATTCGACGACCTCGCGGAGCTCATCGAGCACTCGAACGAAGATTGGGTGCGCGCGACGCGCCGGATAGCGCCATTTGTAACGGTCGAACTCCTCGCATTCATCGGCCCTAAGGTCGATGACGCGTTCGCCGCGCTCGACCTCGATGCGCCCGGTACTTCGGTCGGCTGGACCGGTGATGGGCCGACCCCGTGCTGGCTCGATATCGCCCGCCAATACACCGAATACTGGGTCCACCACGCTCAGATGCGCCTCGCTGTGGGCGCCGTTCCGCCGATAGAGCGCCGGTTCCTCCACCCAGTGCTCGACACGTTCATGCGGAGNNTTCTGGTCGAGGGCGAGGCTGGAGGACGCTGGACACTCCGGCGCGAGGCCGATCGATGGCACCTCGTGACGCCGGATGGTCAACAAGCCGCGGCATGCGCTCGAATGCCCGAGGGCGTCGCGTGGAAGCTCCTCAGCCGGACGATTGCCGTCCCGGAGGCGCTCCCGGAGATCACGATCGAAGGCGACGAGCACCTCGGACGGCCGGCGACTAGGGCTGTGGCGATCATGACGACGCAGCTGTGATGCCTCGGCCGCCACTCCGCTATTCGGCAAAGCCAAGACCCGGCGATCGGGTCGCGATCGTCTCGCCCTCGTCGGGCCTGCCCGGTCTGTTTCCGGTCCCATACGAGCTCGGCCTGCAGCGCCTGCGCGAGGAATTCGGACTCGTGCCCGTCGAGTACCCGACGACGCGGCGGCTGAATGCCGACCCGAAGGATCGAGCGGCCGACCTGAACGCCGCCTTTGCCGACCCCTCGATCACGGCGATCATCTCGACAATCGGGGGCGACGACCAGATCCGTGTCCTGCCGCATCTCGACCGCGCCCTCATCGCGGCCCATCCAAAGCCCTTCTTCGGCTACAGCGATAACACCTGCCTGCTTGTCTTCCTCTGGAACGCGGGTGTCGTCGGCTACTACGGCAGCTCGGTCATGTTCCACCTCGGTCGGCCGCTCGCGCTGCATCCCGTCACGCGGGCGTCGTTCGAGGCGGCCTTCTTCGGCTCCGGCGAGTACACGCTCGTCGAGCCGACCACTACGGGCGACATCGACCTCCCGTGGTCCGATCCCGAGACCTTCCGGCGCGAGCGGCCATCCGAGCCCGCCGAGCCCTGGACGTGGCAGGCCGCCGACCGGGTCGTCGAGGGCATCGCGTGGGGCGGCTGTCTCGAGGTGCTCTCCTGGCTCGCGATGGCCGATCGGGAGATTGGGCCCCCTGAGAGGTATGCGGGCTGCGTGCTGCTCATCGAAACGTCCGAATCGATGCCGAGCGATGAAGAGGTCTACTGGATCCTCCAGAGCTTCGGCGAGCGCGGCCTGTTGCGCCAGTTCCCAGCGGTGCTGGTCGGGCGGGCGAAGGCGTGGACGACCCGGCAGCCACTCGACCCCGACGCGAAGCGAGCTTTCCGACGCAGCCAGCGCGACGCAATCAGGCTCGCGTTCGAGCGGTACGGTCAGAACCCGCTGATCGTGTTCGACGTCGATTTCGGACACACCGAGCCGCAGTTCGTCATCCCGACCGGCGGTCTCGTCCGAGTCGATGGCCGCGCCCGCGCGATCACGGTCACCTACTGACCGAACACTCTCCTGTTGCTCCGCAGCCGGAACCAGCGGCAGCCATTGCCCGGAGGGCAATGGCGCGAAGCCAATGGCCGTCAGGCCATTGGCTCGTTATCTATCAGCCGCACGGCCCCGAAGCGGACGGCCATCGATAGCAGCGCCGGGCCACCGACGTGGACGAGTTCAAGGAGCGTCGCCGGGTCGGCGCAGCTCACGTACTCCGGGTTGGAAAGGGGCTCCGAGGCCAGCACGGTCCTCATGGCGTCGCGCAAAGCGTCGCCGTCGCGTTCGCCCGCCGCATACATGTCGCGGGCGGCCAACAACGCTCGTCGCAGAACCGGGGCGGCCGCCCGCTCCTCCGGCGTGAGCAGCGCGTTTCGGGAGCTCATTGCCAGGCCGTCCGGTTCGCGGAGGGTTGGGCAGGCGACGACGTCCGTGCCGATAGCCAGGTCTTCGGCCATACGCCGGATTACCAGGAGCTGCTGGGCATCCTTCTGACCGAAGTAGGCTCGATCGGCTCGGGCCAGACCAAACAGGATCGCGACTACGGTCGTGACTCCGTCGAAATGGCCCGGTCGGGACGCCCCCTCCAGTGGCTTGGTCAGCGCGCCGACGCGGACGACGGTGTCTGAGCCGGACGGATATATCTGGTCGACGGTGGGAATGAACACAAGGTCGGCCCCGGACCCGGCGCAAAGCTCCACATCCGCGTCCTCGGTGCGTGGATAGCGCTCGTAATCCGCCGGCTCGTTGAACTGCGTCGGGTTTACGAAGATGGTCACCAGGACGGTGGCGTTCTCTGTTCGGGCCCGCGCGATGAGCGAGGCGTGTCCCCCGTGCAGAGCCCCGAGGGTGGTGACGAGACCGAGCGGTCGCGGCGCCCCGGCCAGCGCGGCGCGCAACTCGGCTCGTGTCCGAACGACGCGGGGCGCGGTGGCGTCCACGAACTACAGATCCCGGTCGAGCGGGATCCCGCGGCTGACCTCGACCATCTCCGGCCGGTCGAGGGCGGTCCGGCCGAGTATCTCGTCGAGCGTGCCGGCGTCCATACGGATGCTCTCCGCGGGCCCCGGGAACGTGCCCGCGGCCACGTCCGCCCGGTATGCCTCGGCGGCGGACTTGACGATCGTGAACAGCTCGGCGTAGTGGCGGGCGTGCTTGGGCGTGAACTCGTCGCTCATGCCCAGCAGGTCCGTCACGACCTGGACCTGGCCCGAGCAGCCGGCTCCGGCGCCGATGCCGATCGTCGGAATGCGCAGGCGATCGGTGACGGCCGCGGCGAGCTGCTCCGGCACCAGCTCCAGGACGACGGCGAAGGCGCCGGCCTGCTGGACCGCCAGTGCGTCGGCGAGAAGCTGACGACCGGCTTCGCGTGTCTTGCCCTGGACGCGGTGCCCGCCGAGCTGGTGGATCGACTGCGGCGTGAGGCCGATGTGGCCCATGACCGGGATGCCGGCTCGGACGATCGTCTCGATGGTGCGGGCACTGCGCTCGCCGCCCTCGAGCTTGACGGCCCCGGCCCCGCCTTCGCTCATCAGCTGGCCGGCGTTCTCGAGGCTGGCTTCCGGAGTCACGCCGTAGGAGAGGAACGGCATATCGGCCACGACCAGGGCCCGCTTTGCGCCCCGAACCACGGCCTTGGTGTGGTGGAGCATCTCGGTCATGGTGACCCGGACCGTGCTGTCGTAGCCGAGGATCACCTGCCCGAGCGAGTCGCCGACGAGGAGCATCGGGATGCCGGCGGCATCGAGCGTGCGGGCCGTGGGGTAGTCGTAGGCGGTGAGCATGGCGATCCGCTCGCCCGCGGCGTACAGCCGGGCGATGGATGCGATCGTGAGGCGGGCCGTCTGCTCGGGTGAGGGTCCTGAACTCATCTGCCGATCTCCGCGGGTTGGGGTACGCCGGCGACGGCCGGGACGTCGCTCTTCGCCGCCGCGTTCTCGAGGCGGATGAGGACACGGTCGAGAAGCAGCTCCGCGACCTCGTACTTGGGCAGCAGCGGCAGCTCTTCGAGCGGCATGTCGGTGGAGTAGATGGTGACCCGGTCGGTGTCGGTGCCGAAGCCGGAGCCGGATTCCGTCACGTCGTTGGCGACCAGCAGGTCGACGCCCTTGCTTTCGAGCTTTGCGACGACCCGCTCGAATGTGCCGGTCTCCGCGGCGAAGCCGACGAGGATCGGGCGGCGGCTGCCGGCCGGAAGGCTGGCTCGGACGCGTTCGGATGTCTCGGCGAGCAGGTCTGGCGTGGCGTCCATCTCGAGGGTCAGCCCCGCCGACCGGCCGAGTTTGGTGGCGGACGGCGAGCGGGGACGGAAGTCGGCCACGGCCGCGGCCATGACCAGGACATCGAAGCGGGGCCCGGCCGGCGGGGTGAGGGCCCGCAGGGCCGCCTGCATCTCGGCGGCAGTCTCCGCTCGGACGACGTTGGCGCCGGCCGGCGGCTCCACGGAGACGTTGCCCATGATCAGCGTCACCGCCGCGCCCCGATCGAGGGCGTTTTTGGCGACCGCGAGGCCCATCTTGCCGGTGGAGCGATTACCGACGAAGCGGACCGGGTCGATCGGCTCGGCGGTGCCGCCGGCCGTGACGACGACATGGAGATCGGCCATGTCGGTGCGAGTCGGCATGGGCGTCGGCTGCCCGCCGACGGGCGCGCCGCTGAGCGCCGCTACTGTGGCGTCGACTATCCGGTGCAGCCCCGCCAGGCGGCCCAGGCCGACCATGCCCGAAGCGAGCACGCCGGACTCCGGTTCCACGATGCGGTAGCCGAACTCGCGCAAGCGGGCCACATTGGCCTGGGTGGCGGCGTGGGCGTACATACCCCCGTCCATCGCCGGAGCGACCACGACCGGCACCGACGTGGCGAGGCAGGCGGCGGTGATGGTGTCGCCGGCCAGGCCGTTGGCCATCGCCCCGAGCCAGTGCGCGGTGGCCGGTGCGACCACGATCGCCTCGACATCGTGGGCGGCGGCGATGTGGCCTATCCGGCCATCGCCCTGCAGCGACAGCACGTCCGAGTCGACCGGGTGATGGCTCAAGGTCTCGAGCGTGAGCGTTCCGATGAACTCGACCGCGGCGGTCGTCATCAGCACGCGGACGTCGGCCCCTTCGTTCTGGAACAGCCGCATCAACTCCACGGCCTTGTAGGCCGCGATCGAGCCGGTGATGCCCAGGGCAATCCGACGATCCTTGAGACGCCCCGCCGACTCCGTCATTTGGCGCGCTCCGAGATGATGTGGATGGAGCCGGCGGCGCTGCCGGTCCAGCCCACGGTGGACTCGCCTTCGTCGATCGGCTCGCCGTTGGCCAGGGCCCACAGGATGGCCAGCCCCTTGAGTGTCAGCTCCGGGTCGATGGCGTCGACGCCGGGCAGGGTCCGGGCCCACGGTGCCGCGGAAAGCCCGCCGGTCAGCACGACCTGGATGTCAGTGGCGTCGACCTTCTCGGTTCGGGTCAGCTCGGTCCGGATGCTATCGAGCAGCCCGATCGTCAGCGAGCGGTAGCCCAGGACGACACCCGATTGCATAGCCGAGACCGTGTCAGTGCCGATCGCCTTCGCGGGCTCCTGTAACTCGATGCGCGGCAATCGAGCGGTACGGGACGCAAGCGCCTCCAGCCCCAGCTCGAGGCCCGGCGTGATCGCCCCACCCACGTACGCGCCGTCGCGAGCGACGCAGTCGAAGGTGGTGGCCGTGCCGAAATCGACGACGATGGCCGGGGTGCCGTACAGGCGCGCGACCGCCAGGGCGTTGACGAGCCGGTCTGCCCCGACTTCGGTTGGGCGCTGCACGCGGATGGGCATCGGCATGTTCCCGGGTCCGGCCACCATGAGCGGAACGCCGCGGCGCTCGGACATGACGGTGATCACTCCGGTCAGGGTTGGCACGACCGAAGCCAGCGAGATGGCGGTGACATCTGCCAGCGAGGCCCCGTCGAGACGGAGCAGGTTGTCGATCAGGACCTCGAGCTCATCGGGCGTGCTGGCGGCGCTCGTGGTCGCCCGCCGGGCGGCGATGATCGTCTCCCCTTGGACCAGGCCCAGGGTGATGTTGGTGTTGCCGATGTCGAGACAGAGCAGCATAGCCCGATGATAGCGCGCCCTCGCACGCCGGCCACAGGCGGACCAGGGCTCGGCGGCCGCGAGCAGCCTTGAATCGTTCGCTCTATTGTCCCGCAGGGTGCCACTGAGGTACCATCCGTCGGTCCGTCACCGGCGTCTTCTATCGTCACCCCCGCTGCCCCAGGAGGAGTGGTGTCGTCCGTGCCGCCTGCGAAATTCTTCGTGAATCGCGGCATCGTCTCCAGCCGGACCGACCTGCTCAACGTTCTCCGACCTCTCGAGAAGCAGACCGTGGCCTATCGGTATTACCGAGCCCACGAGCTGGTTCAACATGGGTTGGGTTGGGTGGAGCGGATCGTGGCGAATGAGCCGGAGACCTCGACGTTCTTCACCCCGCTCTCGATCTGCCTGAACGTGGATTCGTTCGAGCACCTCGAGTTCGAGACCCGTCCCGACCAGCTGCTCACGTATCGTCTGGTTCAGGGGGACGAGGCCGTCGTGATCGATTTCGCACCCGCCGGAGTGACGGTGGGAGATGCAGTCGAGCCCCGTCAGCTCGAGTTCGACACGTCGGGCTACGTCCAAATGGAGTTACTCGGCCCCGATCCAATCGAGGGCGAGGCGTGAACGGCCGGGAGGCCGTCCACGGGTGAACGGCCGGGAGGCCGTTCACCACAGAGACTGACCAGGCGAGATAACGACCGCGTAAGGTAAGGCGGATTTCGAACCCGACGAGGGCGTGGTGAGGCCGCGTGTAGACGCGGTCAGGAGCACAGGCGCCCCCGGGTGTGGGAGCTCCCGGTGGCCGCCGATCGGTGGGATCGACCAGGCAGACACCAGGAGGAGAGTCCGTTGGAAGCAGTCATGGGTCCGATTGCCCGCTACTTCAAGTTCGCCGAACGCGGCACGAACATCGCCACGGAGTCCCGCGCCGGCCTGACCACGTTCATGGTCATGGCCTACATCATCTTCGTGAACCCGAGCATCCTCGGCGCCGGCTTCGGGCTCAAGCCTGATCAGCTGGTGGCATACGCGGCGGCGACCGCCCTGATCGCCGGCATCATGACCATCGCCATGGGCGTCATCGGCAACTATCCGCTGGCCCTCGCGGCGGGCCTCGGCATCAACGCCATCGTGGCCTTCACCCTGGTTGCGGGCAAGGGCCTGACTCCTGCCGGGGCGATGGGCGTCATCGTCATCGAAGGTCTGGCCATCACCGTCCTGGTCGTGATCGGACTCCGGGAAGCGATCATGGCTGCCGTACCGCTCGCCTTGAAGCGATCGATCGGCGTGGGCATCGGCCTCTTCATCCTGTTCATCGGCTTCGTCAACGGCGGCATGATCATCACGCCTCAGGGCGGTTCGCCGATCGTCACGCTCGCCTTCCCGACGCAGACGGCCCAGTTCGTCTTCCTGCTCGGCCTGCTGATCACCTTCTCGCTATACGTGCTCAAGGTCCGCGCGGCTCTGATCATCAGCATCCTGGTCACGACGATCGTGGCCCTGATCGCCGGCGTCGCCAAGGTGCCTGATACCTTGACCGTCACCCCCTCGTTCTCGACACTGGGCAACTTCGATCTCGGCGAGGCCTTCAGCAAGCTCGGCCTGATCACCGCTCTGCTGACAATCTTCGCGATCATGCTGAGCGACTTCTTCGACACCATGGGCACCGTCACGGGCGTCGCGGAAGAAGCCGGCCTGACGACCGATGACGGCATGGTGCCAGGCATCGGACGCGTCCTGGTCGTCGACTCCGTTGCGGCCTTCGTCGGAGGCATGGCCGGCATCAGCTCGAACACGACCTACATCGAGTCCGCGGCCGGCGTCGCCGAAGGCGGCCGCACAGGCTTTGCCTCGGTGGTCACCGGCATCCTCTTCCTCCTCGCGGTCTTCCTCTCGCCGCTGGCCGGCATCGTGCCGTCTGCGGCTACCGCTCCGGCCCTCGTCCTCGTCGGCTACCTGATGTTCACTCTCATCAAGGACGTGAATGTCGCGGACGTCGAAGACGGTCTGCCGGCTCTTCTGACCATCATCCTTATGCCTCTCACCTACGACATCACGGTCGGCATCGGCGCCGGCTTCATCTCGTGGGTNNTGGATCCAGACCTTCATCAAGTAGCTCCCACTCGATCCAGGTTGCGGCCGGCGTCCGAAAGGGCGCCGGCCGCTTTTGATGTACGCCGTATAGGCAGCAGTTCGGGTGCGAGTTCTCCGGGGTCGAGGTCGAGCGAACCCCCCCCAGCCGAGGGCGTTTGCGGAGCATTGCTAGCATGAAGGCGAGCGATGGCATTCGCGACCCGGATAGCGAGCCTGGGTGGGAATCGGTCGAGGCTCAAGTGAGGAGGCTGTCCTTGGCCGACGTCCTTCGTCAGCACAGGGCTCGAACCCTCGGGCTTCTTGCCCCGGCTGCCGCGTTGGCCGTGGTTGTCATCCTGGCCGGCACAGCCATTCTGTCGCACGTGCTCCTGGCCCCGGCTTCACCATCAGGGCCGGCTCGATACCCGGACGGTATCCCGATGACCTGGAACGGCCAGCCCGTACAAAGAGGCAGCGCCGCGATCGCGAAGGCCGAGGATTCAACCGACGCCACGCCCTTCTACATTGGGCTGTGGGCCAGCAACTCGCAGGCTTTCACCAGCTGCGGAGGAAGTCAGGAAGCGGGCGAGCTCGACGGCTTCTGCACGCACATGTACAACATCGGAGACCAGTCCGGCCTCGCCTCGCCGGCGCTCGGAGACGCGTTGAGGTTCGACGCAAGCGATATCGTGCCGGGCCCAGTCATCGTCCGGGTGCATACCCACGACACCGCCGCAAATGAATGCGTTGCCAGTCATCGGACGGCCTGCGAGTCGATCATGGTCGGGGATGCAATCGTGTGGAACGGTGACGAGCAGACCTCACCGCGGCCCATTTCCACGGCCGACGTCGAACGGGTCTTCGGCGTTCGAGCATCCAGAGACACATGGACGATGTGCACGACTCAGCTGCCCGGAGTGGCCGTCTATGCTCTATATCAGTCCTCGGACGACATGGTGGCGGTCTTCCCGAGCGTCCAGGCCCTGCAAGCGGTCGCGCCAAAGGCTGCGGCTCAGGGCTTGAGCGACAGCCTGCCGGTCGGCTACCCTTCGAACTACGGCGGCCCCTGCATCTACGCGAGCTACGGGATCCCGAGCACTGTTCGCTGGCTGGCCAGGGGCAACGTGTTGGTGGCGGTGACCTACAGCACGGGCCTGGGACCCGACACCAACCCACAGATCGCAGAGATCGAGGCCAAGCTCCAGAGCCTGCTGCAACGCTAGCCCCGGGCCTTTGAGGCGCCCCGGCCGCTTCATTTCGGCGATAGCCCATCTGGCCGCTACAGGAGGCAGCCTCCTTTCCGCTAGCATTCTCGCGATGTACGAACGCACAGCGCTGCCGGGCGGCCCGCGTGTAATCACGTCGCGCCTTCCGGGAGCACGCTCGGTCTCAATTGCCGCCTACGTGCTGGCCGGCTCGCGCCTCGAGTCGGCCGACGAGGCGGGCGCGGCGCATTTCATGGAGCACATCACCTTCAAGGGAACTGCGGCGTACCCGACCACCCGGGCCGTGTCGGAGGCCATCGAAGGAGTGGGCGGCAGCTTCAATGCCGCCACGGACCGCGAGTCGACTGTCTACTGGGTGCGCGTGCCTCTGCGCGAAACGACGCGCGGAATGGACGTTCTGGGCGAGCTCATCATCCGGCCCCACCTGCGTGGCCACGAGATCGAGTCGGAGCGGACGGTCATCGTCGAGGAGATCCGGTCCTA
>PLNK01000170.1:45836-46800 GCA_003142755.1 Chloroflexota bacterium
GCCCACGCCGACATGGTCGCCCTCGTCGAGCGCGCCTTCGGCACCGGCGAGGCCAAGAGGCGGACCTTCGAGCCGGCGCCGGCCCTTCCGGCGGGCGAGCGTGTCATGTCCGTCCGGCGCGACACGACCCAGGCCCAGCTCTGCCTTGGTTTGCCCGGATTGCGACGAGATGACCCGGAGGCCTGGACACTTGAGCTCCTAAACGCCATCCTCGGTGATGGCATGAGCAGCCGCTTGTTTCAATCTGTCCGCGAGGAGAAGGGCCTCGCCTACGACGTCAGCTCCTACATCGTCGACTACGCCGATACGGGGGCTTTCGTCGTGTCGGCCGGCGTTGACCCTGACAAGATCGCGCCCGCAATCGCTTCGATCCTGGATGAGATGGCCCACATTCGTGACGAGGTGGTTCCCGAGGACGAGCTGGCGCGCTCGAAGCGGTACCTGGCCGGCCGGCTGGAGCTGCGGATGGAGGAGACTCGTCACCTGGCCTCGTGGCTGGGCGGTCAGGAAGCCCTGCACGAGAAGGTCCTGACCCTGGATGAGGCCCTGGCCGAACTGAACGCAGTGACGAGCGAGGGAATCCAGAAGCTCGCGGGCCGCTTGATACGCGACGACGGGTTGCGGCTCTCGGTCGTCGCGCCGCCGCGGCGTGGACGCCGATTGGAGTCGCTTCTGCGATTGCCCGGGGGCGCGGCATGAGAAACGGCCAGAAGCCGCGCCGGGTGCCCGCAATCGACGAAGAAGCTCCGGTCAATCTGCCCGTTGCCTCGACGGGCGGCCTGGCCAGCATCATCCCGGCGCCGGCCGACGACGTCTCCGCCACCCAGCTTTCGCTCGACTCGTTCGACGATCCGGCCGAGGTCCTGGTCCACATCTCGACCGCGGCGCTCGAGGGAGATGAGGATCTCGATGGCCGGGAAGGCCCCGAGCTCGAGGAAGACGCCGAATCGCCCGAGGCGGCCGA
>PLNK01000157.1 GCA_003142755.1 Chloroflexota bacterium
AACCCGCGACCTAATCGGCTGGGTGAGTCGCCCTGGGAATCCTGGAGACTCCTGGCGTAGGAATTAGGCCGCTGCTGTTGTTGCTAGTTGGCGATGGTAAGCCTCCTCGAACTCGGCTGGAGGGATATCTCCGCAGGCTGAATGCAGGCGGGTCTCGTTCCACCAGTGGACCCACTCGGCGGTGGCGAGTTCGAGCTCTTCGAGCGAGTGCCAGCGTTTCCGGCGGCGGATGAGTTCGGTCTTGTAGAGCCCGTTGACGGTCTCGGCCAGGGCGTTGTCGTATGAGTCGCCCTTGGATCCCACGGAGTTGACGACGCCTGCTTCGGCCAGGCGCTCGGTGTATCTGATGGCGAGATATTGGACGCCGCGATCGCTGTGATGGACCAGGCCCGCGAGATCGTGGCCTCTTGAGTAGATGGCCATCTCGAGGGCATCGAGAGCGATGTCGGTGCGCAGGCTCGCCGCGGTCCTCCAACCGACGATCCGGCGACTGAAGACGTCGATGACAAAGGCCGTGTAGGCAAACCCCGCGATCGTCCAGACATAGGTGAGATCGGCGACCCAGAGTCTGTTGGGGGCGGGCGCGGCGAAGGTTCGCTCGACCAGATCGGCCGGTCGGGCAGCAAGGTTCGCTGGCCTCGTCGTCCGGATGCTGCGCTCGCGCGTGGCTCCCACGAGGCCGAGCGTGCCCATCAAGCGAGCGACACGATCCCGGCCGACCGTCTCGCCCGACCGGCGCAGGACTCGCCAGACCTTGTATGCGCCATAGACGGCGAAGTTCTCACGATGGATTTCGCTGATCTTGGGTTTGAGTTGCTCATCGGCGAGCGCTCTCGCGCTTGGCGGTCGGCTTCGAGCGGCGTAGTAGGAGGAAGGGGCAATCTCCAGAGTCCGGCAGATCGGCTCGACCCCGAACGAGCGGGCATGCTCGTCGATGTAGCGGGTCATTTGGGGGATCGCGGGTCGAGCTCCCGCGCGAAGAAAGCCGCGGCACTCTTCAGTATCTCGTTGGACCGGCGCAGCTCTTTGTTCTCGCGTTCGAGCTGGACCATCCGGCGGCGCTCTTCGGTCGTGAGGCCGGCGCGGTTGCCGCGGTCGACCTCGGCCTGGGCAACCCAGTTGCGAAGCGATTGGTCGCCGATCCCGAGTTGGCGGGCGATCCGGCTGACAGCTCCGGTGCGTTCGCCGGTCTGCTCGACCGCCTCGAACACCATCCGGACGGCGCGTTCCTTCAGTTCGGGCGGATAACGCTTAGTGCTGCTGTGGCTGTTGGCGTTGTCTGGCATGGCTCCATTCTCCAAGAGATGGAGTCTCCATCAAAGCCAGGGCGTCTCAGGGACCACGGGTACGCTGCCCTGGGATCGGATGGAACCGGCTCCAACATTCTCCTGACCTCTCCCGACGGCGCGACATGGACTCCGACCACCGCTATCCAAAGCCCGTACTTCGTGGCAGCCGGTCCCGGCGGACTCGTAGTGGTGGATCAGGGTTCATCCGGTGACACGATCTGGACGAGCCCCGACGGCACGCAATGGCACGACGCGGGCCGGCCATCGGGCGTTTCGAGTATCCAATCGATCGCCGGGACCACGGCTGGCCTGGTGGCAACCGGCCAGGTAAACCCAACCACCTTCGGGGTGGTCTTCTCCACAGATGGTGTGTCATGGTCGCCAGTGGCTTTCAAGGACAACGCCTCCTGGGACTACCTGGGAGTGTCGGCCGGCGACGGTCGGTTCTTCGTCACCGGTGGCAGCAGCCGGACCGGAGTGGGAGGTCTGTGGTGGTCGGATGACGGGCGGATCTGGACGCGATCCTCATGGGCCGGCTTCGTCGTGGGCGCCCTACCCACGATCGAAATCGCGGGCAGCGGGCTGCTCGCATGGACATCCCCGGCGATCGGTGACCCCGCCGTCGACATGGAGGTCTCGCGCGACGGCGGCAAGACCTGGCTCGAAGACCCCGGCTTCGGTCCGCTCGGGTCATTGGGAACGTGCCCCGATCACATGTCTTGCCAGTCCGACGGGTACATCGCCTCCAACGGATCGATCTTCCTAGCGGTGAACGATGCTGGCAAGGCGTGGACTTCGTCCGACGGCGTCGCCTGGGAGCAGATCCAGTGGGACCCACCGCAATGGGGCGCCAGCACAACGCGGTACACGTTCATTGTCCTGCCGCGCGGCGTGATGCTAGGAAGCCAGGGCACGGAGCTCTATTACGGCTCGGCCAAGAATGAGCCGTAGAGGCAGCTGGAACTGCCGGACGCGACTCCCGGCGCTCGGTCCTCGGAAGCTGCCCGGCGGGAAGGGGCCGACTTGCGGGTTCGGCCATGTACGTGTCGGCGCCCTGTCAGAACTCACACCGACCGTAGCGACGCGAATGTCCTCGTAGGGCTGGTTGAGCCAGATTCGCTCACTCGGCGACAGAGGACCGCTGCGTTCCGTNNCACGCTCAGAATCGTGGCGGAGAGGCAGGGATTCGAACCCTGGGACCGCTAGGTCTGCGGTTTTCAAGACCGCCGCAATAGACCGCTCTGCCACCTCTCCGCGGTGGGTTCACACTCAAATCATGCGTGAACGTGAACGCCAGACATCGCCTGGTAGGATGAGAATATGAAAGAGTCGAGCGCAAGCCAGGGCCAATCGGCATCGGAGCTCATCTCGAAGAGAATCGCCGAGCTCGGGGACTGGCGCGGGGAAACCCTCAGCAGAATGCGCAAGCTCATCAAGGANNACGGATCCGGCCCGTCTCTTCAACTCGAGTCTCGACGGAAACGTACGCCGTGCGATCGACATCCACGAAGGAGAAGAGGTTGACGAGTCCGCCTTCAAGGCGCTCGTTCGCCAGGCGGTCGCCCTCAACAGCTCTGGCAAGTCGAAACCTTCGAAGAAGGCCGAGTCCTGAGGGATTCCGCCCCTGAACAGGTCCGACCTCAGGGTTGCGGAAGTGTCGTTCAACAAGCTACCGCAATCCGCCAGCGACGGACTCTAAGCTACTTGCGTGAGTCAGGGGCCGACGTCCGGCCGGCCGTCGATGACCTGTGCCTCCGTGTCTCACTGCCAAAGCGGAGGAGAATGGGATTGTTCCCGGGACGGCGGCCACATGACCACCGGGTCGATGGCCGCCCCCGAAGCGAGTGAAGCGGTAATGAGGAGAAGGACATGAGCGAGTCCTTCGAAGCCAAGGCTGGAGTCGAGACGGTCGAAGTGTTCACGGAGAGCGAATATGGGGACGCCTCCGATCGCTCCTGCCTCGGCACCGGTCTGGCTCAGATCACGTCTCGTCTGCTTCGGCAGCTCGCGAACGGTGAAGAGCGCACTCGACACGGCCGCATCGCCAACACTCACAGCGCTCAGAGAGACTCGCGGGGCAATCTGGTGCCCTGGGATGACAGCCCCTTCGTCGCCTGGCAGCGTGTAGTCGCGGTGTGTGCCTCAGGCAATGTGATGGCCCTGGTGAGCCTGCCCGGTCAAATCGGCAAGCTGTAGACGGGTCGCCCTACGCCGCGCCCGCTCCGGCGAAGGCGAAGGCGCGGCCATGCTGGTGCGCGACGAGGTCCGCCATAGCGTCCCGCTCGAGTGGCCGCGAGAAGACGCGGCCCTGACCGAGGACGCAACCCAGTTCCACAAGCCGCCGGAACTCGGTCGCTGTGTCGACCCCAGCCGCGACCGTGGTGAGGTCGAGCGCACGTCCCATTTCGACGATCGCATGAACGACGGCCGCCCCCCGGCGGGGATCATCCAGCGGAGTCACGAACGACTGGTCGATCTTGACGTAGGTGATGGGCATGCGTTCCAGGGAGGCGAGGGATGAGTATCCGGTCCCGAAGTCGTCGACGCCGATCTGGACGCCGAGAGCATGGATTGCGTGCAGTCGCTCGAGAGAGGCGACGTTGTTCTGCATGACCATGCTCTCGGTGAGATCAAGGACGACCCAGCTGGGGGCCGCGCTCGCGTATGCCATGGCCGCCTGAATGGTCCACGCGAGCCGCGGGTCGGCGAGTCGGTGGGCCGACACGCTGACAGACACACGAGGCACTCGCCCGGGGGACAACGCGGCCCATCGAGCAGCCTCGGTGCAGGCGGTTCTGAGCGTCCAGGTGTCAATTTCATCGATCTGACCCGTCTGCTCGGCGAGGGGGAGGAATGCGCTTGGAGCGATCCTTCCGCGAGTCGGATGGTCCCACCAGATGAGGGCCTCGGCACCGACGAGTCCGCCGCTCCGCAGATCGACGATCGGCTGATAGTCCAGCACGAACTCCTTGTGGTCGATGGCCCGACGCAGCTCCGTCTCGGACTCGAACGGCGTCTGCCCCGCTTCCTGCATCGCCGGTTCGAAGACAACGGCCCGGTCGCCGCCGCGGCTCCTGGCGGTGGACCTGGCCACTTCTGCCCTACTCAGCAGACCCCCTCCCGCAATCTCGTTGGGAGCGGCAGTCGATATGCCAATGCTCGCACTGATGTCCACCTGGTGGCGGCCGAGCTCCAGCGGCGCTCGAAGGGCCACCAGGATGCGATTGGCGGTCGCCATTCCGTCCTCCGGCGATGGGTTGCCGTCGAGCAGGACCCCGAACTCGTCGCCGCCGACTCGGGCACACGTGTCCGCCTCATCGACCGAGGCCCGAAGACGCGCGGAGACCTCCTGCAGGACCTGATCGCCGACGTCGGACCCCAGGCCCTGATTCACGCGCTCGAAGCTGTCAAGCCCGACCAGCAACACGGTGACGCGGCGTCCGGCACGGGCGGCCCTCGCAAGCGCTTGCCCCAGCCGGTCCAGGAACAGGGTCCGGTTGGGAAGGTCGGTCAGGAAGTCGTGCAAGGTGACCTGACTGAGCTGGCGCTCCAGCATCTTGCGTTCCCGGATATCCCTCGTGGTGAGGACGATTTGCCCAACCGAAGGGTCGTCCAGGAGGTTCGCGGCGATCGTCTCGACCTGACGCCAGACGCCGGCAACGTCCCAAAGACGCCAATCGATCGGCTGGGTCACGGGCCGCCCGGCCGCCACATCCGCTAGAAACGCCTTGACGCGCTCTTCGTCGTCGGCGTGAACGAGCTGCGAGATTGGGCGGCCCACAAGCCTGGAACCGTCCACACCGAGGATGCGCGCGATCGCCGGCGAGGCCTCGGTCACGACGCCGTTGCGGTCGACGAGCACGACGGCATCGGAGCTGTTCGCGCTCAGCGCCCTGTATCGTTCTTCCGAAGTCCTCAGCCCCTGCTGCATCAACAGTCGGCTGTTCTCGCGCAGCACGAGTTCCTGGCGGATCAGAACCATCGCCGTCAGCACGACGGCCGCGTACAGCACCTCGAGGAGCTCGTCCGTGACGTTGCCCAGCGCGAGCGCGATCAGGACCGAGTATCCGGCGGCAAGCCCCACGTACGGCAACCCGAGCAGCCAGCGGCTCAGGGTCTCTGCGCGCTCTTTCCCTATGGCGCCGGGGTGAGCCTGGAAGTAGCCCGCCAGCGCGATCAGGAGCGTTGAGCTGAGGTAGATGACGTCGGGCCAGCGCACCAACTCGAAGGAACCGGTGAGGTTCAGCTGGCCGTATCCGACGTCGCCCACGAACATCAGCGCGAGCCCGCCGACCAATGCCGTCAACGCCCTGGCATCGATCTGGGGCGGGTGGCGCAGGGCGGTTGCGGCGACACCGAACAGCAGGACGAGATCGCCGACCGGGTACCCGAGCGCAAGCGCGGCAGTCAAGGGGTTCGGGTCCAGGGACTCGAGCACCGGCCTGAACAGCGTATGCCAGACGACGATCCCACCCCCGACGACCACGATCAGTGAGTCGATCGTGAACCGAAGCGTGGCGCCGCGCGAGGACGACGCCCGCTGGAACATGATCAGGGCGGCGACCACGATGGGGTAGTAGCCGACATACGCGACGTCGGCCAGAGACGGGGAGGCGGTGCTGTAGCCGCCCAGGTCCAGCCACGCCCAAGCCACATCGCCTACCGCGTAGACGAGCGTCGCCACGCCCAGGACCGCCCAGCCGAGACGAATCCGCCGGACGTCGGAGCGGAGCGCGGCCCTCAGGACGATCACTCCGGCGGCAACGTCAATCGCGGCCTCCGCGACGTCGGCGACGGCGCGCTGCGCGCCAGGGTCGCCAATACCGAATGCAAGCCAGACGACCGCGATGCCCCAGCCGCCGGCTACGAATGTCAGAAGAGCTCGGTCGAGCGTAAACCCGCCGGCAAATAGCGAGTGTGAACGTGAGCCAGCAGCGGCAAGTGGCCGCGCCAGACCCGACACATGTCTCACTCGGAGTTCAGTCCTCGAGCCGCCGTCTTGCTGACGACGCCGGGCGCGAGTACCCGCGCTCGAGCCGAGACCTTGTCGAAACGGGTCATGCTGCCACGACACGATTCCGGCCGGCTTCTTTGGCCATATAGAGCGCGACGTCGGCCCTTCCGAGAAGCGCATCCTTCGTGGGCTCGAGGGTGTGCATGACGGCGCATCCGGCGCTCACGGTTGCTCGTAACGGTCGCCCGTCGGCGCCCCTCACCGTGCGCCCTTCGAGTGCCTTGCGCACTTCCTCGGCCAGACGACCGGCCTCGGGAAGGCCGCAGTCCTCGAGTATCGCGATGAACTCCTCGCCGCCGTAGCGCGCGACGATGTCGGCGGAGCGCAGGCGGTTCCGTAGGATCTCACCGAACTCACGCAGCAAGGTGTCGCCGGCCAGATGCCCGTGTCGACGATTGAACTCCCCGAAGTTGTCGAGATCGAACATGATCGCCGCGAGGCTGCCGGCCGGGGCATGGCGCTTGAAGCGAGCGATGGCGAGGTCAAGGGCGACGTCGAAGTGACGGCGATTGTACAGGCCGGTCAACCCATCGTGGATCGCGAGGGCCGACACCTCTTCGACGAGGTTTGCGTTGGCGAGCGCCAGCGCCGCATGGGAGCCAAGCAGAGCAAACACTTCGCACTCAGCCTGCGTGAATGTCGCGGCGGCCTCAGCGCGGCCTACGGTGATAACACCCACCACCACGTCATCGCGGATCAGTGGCACTCCCACCGACCGTATCGATGCGTCGGCCATGTATTCCCGCAACGACGGAGTGGACTGGGCCCGGGGATGGCTGTCGGTGAAGATCGCGGTGCGTTCGCTGATAGCGCGACCCGCCGTCCCGACGCCCGGTTCGATAGTCGCGCCGACGGCGCCTTGGGCCAGTCCGCGGGCGGCGCTGACGCGGTATCGCCCATCGCTCCGATCCAGCATGGTGATCACCACCGTGTCCGCGGGCACGACGGCACTTACAGCGTCGACAAGAGCCGCCACCAGGAGCTTGGGATCTCGGATCTCGTTCACGGCGACGGCAAATTCCGCGAGCGCCGTGAACAGGCGCATGCGATCGAGCAGAGCCTCCTGCGCCTGCCTGCGCCGCAGGGCAATGGCGAGGCGGTCCGCGACGGTCCGCGCGAACTGCAAGTCGCTCTCCGTCAGAACTGCGGGCTGTTCCGCCTCTATGTTGAGAACGCCCAGCGTCGCGCCGTCGCCGAGCAGCGGGACGGCGATCTCGGACGCCACGCCCTCATCGTCGGGCACGTAGTCGAGGTCGCTCTTGACGTCGGGCACGAGTTCCGCACGGCCGGCTCGATAGACACGACCAACGACACCCGTAGCGGTGTCCAGGAACTCGGGCATCATCGGGTACCCGCGCTGTGCGGCGAGTCGAAGGCCGGGCCCGTCGGACAGGTACAGCGATGAGAATCGGTAGCCCATCCGCGTCTGCATCTCGTCAAGCACGGCAGCGAGTGCCGCAGGGCCCGGTCCCTGCTCGCTGAGGAGGCGTCCGACGGTCTCGAGCCCGCGCATTGCGTCGTGCCTGCGGCGAGCCTCGGTGATGTCCGTTCCGGTCGCTATCACGTGGGTGACGACGCCATGGTCGTCGACGAGGCACGTGTTCTCCCAACTGATGAGCCGCGGCCCACCAGTGCGAGCAAGCCAGTGGTTCTCGTGCGAGTTGGGGAAGGCCCCCGCTTGGAGATCGGCCACCGTGGTCTGGACGTCCTCGACCTCGTCCGGCGGGATCACCATGTCCCAGATCACGCGCCCCACGACCTCTTCCTGGCGGTACCCGCTCAGGCGTTCGCAGGCGGTGTTGAAGCGCACTACCCTCCCCTGCCGGTCAAGGACCAGTACGAGCGCCCCGACGACATCGAGGATCGTTTCGACAAACCGCTCCTCGTCGACCAGCTTCCGCTGCTTCTCATGTATGGCGGTGATGTCGCGACTCACCCAGACACTACCGGCGAACCGGCCGTCTGCCATGATCGGCTCCACCGCCGAGCCGAGCCAGATCTCGCGGCCTTCACGAAGCCGAACAGAGCCCCCGCCGCGCCAGGTCCGTCCGGCCTCCAGCGTCGTAAGCGACTCACGCTCGCCGCTGGGTTCCCCAATTCGGGAGGGCAATAGCTCGCTCAACGACCGACCGATTGCCTCGCTCGCCGAGTAGCCAAAGAGGCGCTCCGCCGAACTTGTCCACTGGGTTATCCGATTGGCCGTGTCGGTCGCGTAGATGGCATCGGAGATGTGGTCGAAGAGCAGGCTGGGGTCTTCCCAGTCGTCATGAGTGGCGCCGAGAGCCGGCTCGCAGTTTCGGGCATCGTTGTCGAGGGTCGCCAGCGTCGCGCTCGCCGGCCGTTCCCGAACGACGGACGCAAGCTCGCGCGTACCGACTTCAGGCACTGCGAACCTCCTGACGTTCGACGCCGCTTTCTGGGGATTGGGACGTCTCGAGGAATGTCACGAGCTGCTCGCGATTGACCATCGCGAAAGGGAACCGAGCCACGAGCGCTGGGCCGGACAGCCAGCGGACCGTCAACTCCGTGATGGGCAGGAAGCGCGGGTCAGCCGCCTCGAGGAATTGGGCAATTGATCCGTGAGCGTGGACATGGATGTTGCCCGAAAGCTCGTAGCCGCGAGTCACTATCGAGACCTTGCGCCGTTGCTTCTGAACGATTGGCGCTCCCGACCGGACCTGCTGGATGGCCGACTGATCGGCCACGACGACTATCTGGCTCAGGCGGACCCAGAGCGTGCTCGGCCGCTGTTCGAATTCGGCATCGTTGGCCTGGCCTGGGCGGACCTGCAGTGCATGTCGAACCTGGATGAAGCCCGACTGCATGTTGAGCCAGCCCGACAGGCGGTCGAACTGGCCGAGGTCGATCTGCCCTGAAAGGCGGAAGCCGTCTCCGAGCAGTTCGACGTCGACAACAATGCCCTCGGTCTGTTCGTCGCTGCGACTGGGCCAACCGCCATTGCCCGCCGGGATTGCCGCACCGAGCGTCCCCCAGACCGGGTCGAAGTCGGGCAGCGCGCCAACGCCAGGCGATCCGTCGATCGCACCCAAGCCAGGTCCGCCGTCGGGGTCGCGCTCTGACGCGCTACTCTGGCGAAGGCTTGCCAGGAACCCCGGCCGTCCAGCCATTGCTTCGCTGCTAGCCCCCCACCGCTATGAGGACTGGGCTCGGGTCCGCCGCCCGCGGTCGACCCAGCGCGTAGCCCTGGCCCAGATGGATGCCCAGGGATCGCAGGACGGCGATCTCACGGTCCGTCTCGACCCCTTCGGCGATCAGCAGGCAACCGGTCTTGCGAGCGAAATGGCCGAGTCCGACGATCATTGCCTGGCGTGCCTCGTCGGTTTCCAGGTCCGCGACGAGCCACCGATCGAGCTTCACGAACGCGGGGCGCAACTCCAGGATGTGGCGCAGGCTGGTGAATCCGGTGCCGGCATCGTCCACGGCGAATTGCGTTTTCGGTCCCAGTGCGGCCATCGCGGTGCGGAACGCTGGGTAGTCGATGATGGCCTCGTGTTCGGTCACTTCCACCACGATGGGTCTGCGGCTGTCCGAAATGAGGAAGCGCAGATGCTCTCCCGCCAGAATGAACTCGGCCGATGCGTTTACGTTGAGCCACGCCCACCCCGGCAGTGCCTCCGCGGCGGCCAGGGCCGCCTTGAGCGTCGCGATCTCCAGCTCTACTCCCAAGCGCGCTGCCGATGCCTCGGCGAACACGGTCTCCGGGTCGGAACCATCGGTGAAGCGCGTGAGCGCCTCATAACCGACGACCTTGTCAAGGACGATATCTACGATCGGTTGGAAGACCGGCAGGAAGGCCTGCTGAGCGATGATGCCCGAGACGTGTTCGCGGCCGGTCTGCGCGTCGAGCCGACCAGCTACCTCGGGCCCAATGAGCGCCCCGGCCAGATCGGCGAATTCGACGATGGTCGGTAGCAAATCGGCGATGGCGTTCTTGTTCGTTACATCACGGGACTCGACGACGAGCAGACCGATCAGCCGCTCGCCGTAGCAGACTGGCGCATAGGCAAGAGCGCTCGGGCCGGCATTCTCCACCAGCTGGTCGTACGCGCGGCCCTGCCGATTGGCCCACGGCTCGGTCCATGGACCCAGGGCGGCTCGGGCATGCAGCCTCCGGGCTATCTGGAATGGCAGCGGGAAGAGGGCTGGATCCTCTCGCCCTGCAACAACGTGGCCGATTGGCAGTGCCCGACCATCGAACTCAAAGACGACGATCTGCGCCGCGTCGGTGCCGTTCAGCCTCACCACCTTGCGACAGATCGCCTGCGCCGTTGTCTCGGGCGTCGCACCCGGCCGCAGGTCGCGAACCACCTCCAGGACGAGGGCGCGCTCCGCCACGGACCTGGCGGAGCTTGCCGAAAGCGCTCGCTCGTTCGTCACGTCGCGCTTAACGGCGATGTAGCCCGTGATCTCGCCATTGGCGCCGCCAACGGGCGCGATCACGGCCTTCTCGATGAAGAACGAACCATCCTTGCGGCGGTTGACGAGTTCGCCCACCCACGGCACGCCAGCCGTGAGCGAGGTCCACATCTGTTCGTAGAAGGCGGCGGTGTTGAGGCCACTCTGGAGAAGACGCGGGTTCTGGCCGATGACCTCGTCGCGGGAGTATCCCGTCACTCGCTCGAAGGCAGGATTGATGTGCGTGATCAGCCCGTCGAGGCCCACCATCATGACCGACTCGGCAGTGTGGTCGGTGACGGCGACCAGTTGAGCGTGGTCCGTCTCGGTCTGAAAGTGCTGGGTGACATCGACGGCGAGACCGCCCACTCCGATGCCTCTGTCGACGATCGGCAGCGGAAACTCTATGAGCAGAACGGAGTGCGGCCCATCGTCCAGCGGCATCACGCGCGTGAAGACCTGCGACCCACCCCCGTGCATGGCCGCGTTGTCGTGCGCGTGGATCACGGCGGCGGCTTCTGGAGGCCAGAAGTCGGCATCAGTCTTGCCGTGCCAATCGAGCCCCATGAGCTTGCCCATGGTGGCGAGAAGGTGCGGGCTGGCGTACACGTAGCGACCGTCAGGGTCCTTCACGAATGCGGCCACGGGGGCCTTTTCCATCATGTCCTGGAAGGACACATCTGCGTCTTCGGTCGCCCGAACGGAACTCCCTGGGATCAGCGTCGGGCGTGGTGATCCAAGCCTGCTCGGTCGCCGGCGCGGCATCGTTTCCACATCAGGCTCGAGGTCAATGACGACTGACCGCCTCCGGAGGCCGTGGCTGACGCGAAGCCGGGTCATGGCTGACCGGGGCGCCATGAACGCCGACCGGGAGCGCCTGCCAGGCTGGCGTGCCTCTGCCGACCGAGCTTCACACGCACGAGCTCCAGGCTCACAAGGGCGAGCGTTCCAGTCAGCAGGATCGTGACGCTCATCCAGCTCCCGGGCGTGGACGTGACTATCAGATCACCGGCTGAGGAGCTCTGGAACCCGGCCAAAGTCCCGATGGACAGGAGAACGCTGACCATCCCCAACGCAACGATCGATCCGATCGCCGGCCACTTACCCCTGGCGTTCATACGAATCCCCGATCTGCTTGTGGCATCCGGGGAAGCGGTGATCTCAACGCCGCCGGGCTGCGCTCCGGCCAATGCCTCTATAAGTTAGGCACTCTAGTCGAATTGTCAACAGTAGTTGCGAAACGCCACTGTAGATGAGCTTTCAGAAATGGTCCGGGTCGGCGCCCGTCATTTGGACTAGAGCCAGCTCTCAAAGCGGCTCGTATCGGTGCCGGCAGCCGGCTCGTGTCGCCCTCGGCGGACATGCCCGCCCAGATGGATGAACTCCGGAGTTGTCTCGGCTCGGGCGACGCAACCGGCGCGCTCCGCCAGGTGCACACTATCAAGGGTGCATCGGCTAATGTCGGCGGCGNNCCAGGATGTCGGAACTCGAGTCCGAGTTCGCGCGGCTGCAGGAAGCGATGCGTGACTTTGCGGACCGCAGAAGCCGGGACCACGACCTTGACCAGGAGATATCGGCGTGAAGATGCTCATCGTCGAGGACGAACTCACCGGTCGCGTCTTGCTGCGTGAGATCCTGAAGCGCTACGGCTCCCCGCAAGTGGTCATGAACGGCAAGGAGGCCGTGGATGCCGTTCACGCGGCACTCGGGGCCGGCGAGCCATTCGACCTCATCTGCCTCGACATCATGATGCCTGAGATGGATGGGCAGCGGGCCCTCAAGCTCATCCGGAAGCTGGAAGACGAGTCCGGGGTGGCGTCGCACAAGCGCGCCAAGGTGATAATGACGACCGCGCTGGCCGACAAGGCCACGGTCCTCGAGGCGATCCAGGCGCAGTGTGACTACTTCCTCGTCAAGCCCATCCACAAGCGAGCGCTCCTGGACGAGCTGCGGCGGCTTGGGCTGATCGCGGCATGAAGCCTCGCCCCTTTGGCGACACCTCCATGCAGGTCAGCGAGATCGGTCTGGGCAGCTGGCAGCTGGCCAACCCCGACTGGGGCCTCAATGACGCGAACGAGGCCCGGCGCATCGTCCAGAAGTCGATCGAGGCCGGCTGCACCTTGTTCGACACCGCACCGGGCTACGGTCACGGCCTGAGTGAGGAGCTGCTCGGCCAGGTCCTCAAACCCGTTCGCCCGAGCGTAGTCATCAGCTCCAAATTCGGGCACAGCCCGGACGGGGCTTCGGACTTCTCCACAGCGGCCATTCGCCCCTCGCTGGAAGGCAGCCTCAAGCGCCTCCAGACCGACTACATCGACATCCTCCTGCTTCACAACCCGCCGCGTGAACTCCTGGACGGTCGCGCCGCCGATCAGTACGCCGAGTTAGAGAGACTCAAGGCCGAAGGCAAGATCCGCGCCTACGGCATCTCGCTCGACCTGCGCGCGGACCTCGAGCTGATGCTGGACACGACCGCGAGTCAGGCCGCCGAGGTGCTGTTCAACGCCTTCTACCAGGAGCCGATGCCCGCATTCGAGCGGGCTCACGAGCAGGGCGTCGGCCTCATCGTCAAGGTCCCTCTGGACTCGGGCTGGCTGTCGGGCCACTACAGGGGCGACAGCCGCTTCGAGGGTGTGCGCAACCGCTGGTCGCCGGAGGTCATCGCCAGGCGCGGGGCATTGGTCGAGAGGTTCGCGGAGCTCGTGCCGGCGGGCACGTCAATGGCGCACGCGGCCTTGCAGTTCATCCTGGCCCAGCCGCAGGTCTCGGCCATCATCCCGGGCGCGAGGTCCGTAGAGCAGGCCGTCGACAACTTCGCGGCCGCGGACAAGCAGCTCAGCCCGGAGACCGTGCAGGCCATCCGGGACCTGTGGGCGGAGCAGATCGAGTCCGATCCGTTGCCCTGGTAGCCACGGCCAGGGCAACAGCGGCGCAGCCGGCCCGGACGCACTGACTACGGCCAAGCCAATCCTCAGGGCGCGGGCTTGGTGTAGACGGCGACGTAATCGACGAGCATCGGCCGGGCGGAAGCTGTGCTGGGCAAGAGGACTCCGCCCAGGGCTGCCGGGAAGCCGCCGCCCATGGCCACGTTGAGGATCACGAAGAAGCCATGGCGCATGGCGTTGGTCCAGGTCGTGTCGTCGACCTGGGTCGACTTGACGGCGAATATCTGCTTGCCATCGAGGTACCAGCGCAACTCCTCGGGCGTGGTGCTCCGGTCGTACTCGATGGCATAAGTGTGGAACGCGGTCTGGCAACCCGGGCACGGCCGCTCGCCGCTGCCGATGCCGTTGTTCTCGTTGCAGGGCCCGCCCGGCGCGGTTCCGCAGTGGAGTGTTCCGTATTCGGAGCCGCGGCCGTTGACGTCTTCCATCAGGTCGATTTCGCCCACGCCCGGCCAGGAGCCGCCGGTGCGAAGCGGCGCCCCCAGCATCCAGAAGGCGGGCCAGTAGCCAAGGCCGTCGGCCGCAGTGACGTTCGGCTGCTGGAGCGAGCCCTCGACGTGCAAGATGCCGCCCGCGGGAGCTTCGAAGTCCGAACGCTGGGTCTCGATCCGGCCGGACGTCCATGTCAGGTCGTCGGCTCGGATCGGTGTGATCGCCAGATGGCCGCTGCCGTCGAGCTGGACGTTGGCCAGGCTGTTGGTCATCGTCTCGGTCTCGCCGGTGCCGAAGCCGCTCCCCGGGCCGACGTCGTACTTCCAGTTGGCTGAGCTCGGCGCGGTACCCGCCGCGCCCTCGAAGTCTTCGCGCCACAGGAGCGTGAACCCGGCCGGCGGAGCCGCGGTGACGAGCGCCGGGGAGGCCACGGCGCTGGCCGACGCGCCGGCGGACGCCGACGGCGTGGTGGCCGCGGACCCGCAACCCGCTGCGCCCAACACCACCGCGCTACCGAGCGCGACGGCGGAGATGAGCGACTGGCCGCGACGGCGCGAAGTGCGGGTCTGTGAGTACGTCATTTCCTGACTCCCTCGAAGCGACCGAGAATGCGGCGTCCCCGGTCCGTATTGTGACGTCGCCAACGACCGCCCGATGGCTACTTGACGAACTCGCCGGCCGGGCTGGTGGGCTTGATGATCGACTTCAGACCGGCCCAGGGGAGTGTTGCGGTGGGCATGCCGGCGGCCTGGCTGGCCAGGTCTCCCTGTGCCCAGGTGAACTCCAACCCGCCCGGCGTCATGGCCCAGGCCTTGTCGAAGAAGCTCATCGACGGCGCCGACCCCGACCACGTCAGGTCCGCCCCAAGCGTGGATGCCAGGGCGGCGTGCGCCTGAGTCGCGAACGTCGAAAGGGCCGTCGTGGGGTCCGTCAGCAGGTCGGTCAGGTTGACGGTCGCGCCGCTGGAGACCACGAAGTTGATGCTGGCGGGCTGGCCAACCGGATTGGCGGCGCCGGCCACATAGGTCAAGACGGTGAAGCGCAGGCTCACCAGCGTCGGGGAATCGAGGGCGATGCTGAAGTCGCCTTCAAGGGTGCTCGGTGCCTGGCCGGGGGCCACCGCGGGCAGGTTCTGTTTGGTGAAGGCCCCGATCAAATCGTTGACCTGAGCGGCGATGGCGTCGTTCATCTTGGTCAAGGCGGCATCGGCGATTCCGGAAACGACGGGCTTCTTGAACGTTACGGTCCAGTGGTTGTCGGGTGCGTTCGACGAGACGACCACACTGTCGATGACCGGCGTTGGCAGTCCGACCGACGGGGCAGGCGTCACGCCGGATGGGAGGGGCGTCACGGGTCCGGGCGGGGGTGTGAGGTAGATCGTCTCCGGGGTAACGGTGCTGCCGCCGCATCCGACGGCGGCCAGGGCAACCACTGCCGCGATGCACGCCAGAGCGCCCGCGCGAACGCGGCCACCACGAGCCGATCCCATCCGATCCTCCATGAGCCGGGTTGCCGTCGCCGTGCGACGACAAGAGACGAGGTATTGGGCGAGTCAATCCTGACAGAAATCGATCCTAGTGGGCGAACTGACCCGCCGGACCGTCGGTCTTGAGAACGCCCTTGATTGAAGCCCAGGGAACGACTACCGCGGGCGTCCCCTCCACGGACGGGGCGACCTGGACCTCCGCGAAGGTGATCTCGAGGCCGGCGGCCGTGAAGACCCAGGCCGCCTCGAAGTTGGACATCACCGGAGTCGTGCCGGGATCGATGTAGCTCGCGTCCACGCCATCTGGCCCGAGCTTGGCCAGCAGCAGCGCTCGAGTCTGAGTCGAGAGCGCCGAGGCGCCGGCGGCGGCACCGGTGAAAAGGTCGGTCAGCGCCATCGAGGCCCCGTCAGCCACGCCGTAGTCAAGGCTTCCGGCCTTCGTCCCGACGTCGGCCCCGCCCAGAGCCTCGACCATAGAGAAGCGGAGGCTCAGCAAGGTTGTGGAGTTGAGCCCGACCGAGTAGTTGCCTTCCAGGCTGCATGGCCCGGCGCCTCCGCCAAGCGGGAGCTGCGCCTTGAAGTCGTTGATGTAGCCCGTCACCTTGGCCGTGATGGCGGCGTTGATCGGCACTGCGCCCGAGACGCCCGATACCACCGGCTTGTTGAAGGTGACGTGCCAGGCTCCGCACTGGGCGGAATTGCCGCTGTCGCTGACGGTGGTTGACACGATGACCGCGATGGCGGGCACGGCCGTCGGCGAGGCCGTGGGCCCCAGCGTCGGGATGGGAGTGGGAACGGGGGTAGGAGTCGCCGATGCTCCCGGCGCAGCCGTGACCGTCGCGACGGCGGTGGCCTCTCCGGTCGCCATGTCCGTGGGCGACTCCTGGGGCAAGGGCACCCAGGTCATGGTCGGCGTGGCCTGAGGCGGCAGCGTGATGAAGACGATCGACGGAGTGGCGGAGGGACCGCAGCCGCTCGCCGACAGGGCCGCGGCCATCGCCAGACAGCCCACCGCTCCGAACCGCGCCATCCTGGTGGCCATTCGTTGCCCTCCCCTGCCCGGGCTCGGGCGAGAGCTTCTCGCCGCGGCAATCGTGGCAGATAGGACCCTGAAATGCCATGCCGTCGGATGCGGGTCTGTCAGGGCAGGACCCGGTCGATCCTCATATAGGAGCGCAGAACCTCCGGAACGAGCAGGCTGCCGTCGGGCTGCTGGTACGTCTCGAGGATGGCGGCGACGGTTCGCGCCAGGGCCAGCCCGGACCCGTTCAGCGTGTGCACCAGCTCGGGCTTGGCGCCGGGTTCGGGCCGGTAGCGGATGGCCATCCGGCGGGCCTGGTAGTCGCGGAAGTTGGAGCAGGAGCTGACCTCGAGCCAGCGCTCGACGCCGGGCGCCCAGACTTCCAGGTCGTACTTCTTGGCCTGCACGAAACCCAGGTCCCTGGTGGCCATGAGCAGGACTCGATAGGGCAGGTCGAGACGCTGGAGGATCACCTCCGCCCGACCGGTCAGCCACTCGAGCGCCTCGGTCGAGGCCTCCGGCTTCTCGAAGAAGACCATCTCGACCTTGTCGAACTGGTGGACCCGCAGGATGCCTCGGGTGTCCTTGCCGGCGGCGCCGGCCTCGCGGCGGAAGCAGGGCGAGTAGGCCGCGTAGCGGATGGGCAGCTGATCCGCATCGAAGATCTCGTCGCGGTGGAGGTTCGTGACCGGAACCTCCGCGGTCGGCACAAGGTAGAAGTCGTCCCGCGGCACGACGTACATCTGGTCTTCCTTGTCCGGAATCTGCCCAGTTCCGCGAGCGGAGGCACTGTTCACGATCGCCGGCGGCCAGACCTCCGTCATGCCATGCTCCGCGGTGTGGACGTCGAGCATGAAGTTGATGAGCGCACGCTGGAGGCGTGAACCCTGGCCGGTGTAGACCGGAAAGCCCGACCCCGTGATCTTGGCGCCACGCTCCAGGTCGAACATGTGGAGAGCCTCGGCGATCTCCCAATGGGGGCGACGAGCCCACTGCTGGCCGTCGGCCGTGGCTTCCTTTGGCAACGGCTCGCCCCAGGTCCGGACGACTTTGTTGTCCGAGGCGTCACCGACGGGCACGTCCGGGTCGGCCGGGTTGGGAATCCGCAGCATCAACTCCTCGAGCTGAGCCTCGGCGGCCGCAAGCTCGGCGTCGAGCTTCTCGATCTGGGAGCCGGCGTCCGTTGACGCCTGCCGGAGCGCCGCGACCTCTGGTCCGGCGGGCGCGGCACCGGCGCGGATGGCCTCGCCGATCTTCTTGGACGCGGCGTTGCGCTCGGCCTTGAGACTGTCCGACTCACTCAGGAGCTGGCGGCGCTTGCCCTCCATGGCCAACGCGGCATCCACGATCGAGGGGTCCTCGCCCTTGTCGATGGCCCCCTGCCGAATCCGATCCGGCTCCTCGCGCAGCCTGGCCAGCCCGATGCTCATGCGTTGCTACTCCCTGGTCGTCCTGAGCGGCCCCGGCCGCATTGCCACTGAGTTTAGCCTGCGGAGTGACCGGGCCGGGTTTGTCTGTGTGGCGCGCCTCGCTGCCAGCGATCGGGACCCGCAGCGGCTCCCGACAGAGATCTTGCCGATCTCACACCAGACGAACATACGGCAAACGATCAGGCCTGGCGAACTGCCCCAAATCGCCAAAGACGCCGGGTTCAGCCGTCCCGGAGCCACCGGGCGCCAGGGTGGGCGGACAGCCCGGCGCGACTCGGGTCAGGCGGGACTACAGCCCCGAGGCGGCCCGCAGCCGTTCCAGCACGAACGACGGCTCGAGGCTGGCGAGCAACCAGCCCGCACGCGGACCATTGCTGCGGCCCAGGAAGGCAGCGTACAGCGCGGCGAAAGCCTTACCGGCCGGCAAGCCGGCGTCCGTGGCCACTCGGAAGATGAGCCCCTGCCAGGCATCGCCCGAGCCGGGCTTCTCGCGATCGGCGGCCGTGGCCAGGGCCGCGAGGTAGGAGCGTTGATCGTCATCGAGAGCGCCGGCTTCCGCCGGCACGGCGTCGCGCTGGATGACCAGCCGCGCTCGTTCGGGCGCGAACGATTCGAGCCAGGCGCGGGCGGCGGCGGTTCGCTCGGCCAGCACGCCCGTTTCGAGCGCGGTCAGCGGCGAACCCTTCTCGGCCACCATGCGCTCCTCGATGTCAACGCCCGGGAGCTGCAGCAAGAGAGCCAGATGCGCGAAAGCCGGCCGGAACGCGGCAGCGGCTCCGGCCACATCCGGNNCGATCGAATTCGTCGAAGAGGCGCGGGATCGTGTCGCCCTCCGGGTCGAAGTCGATGACCTGGTTGGGGCGCGGCCGCAGGAACAGGAAGCGGAGCTGTTCCGGCGGCAGGACCTCGGCGATCGTGTGCGCCGCGACGCCCAGGCCCTTAGACGTGGCCATCTTCCGGCCGCCAATGTTGAGGAACTCGTACGCGATGTCGCGCGGCGGCTCGACCTCGAAGACCTCACGGCTGATCGCCTCGGAACGGTCGCGCGAGCCGCCGGCCGTGGCCAGGTCCTTGCCGCAGCCCTCGATCGTGACGCCGAGCAGGCCCCACTTGGCGGCCCACTCCAGGTTCCAGGGTAGTTTGGCCTGACCGCCGAGCGGCGAGACCCGGCCCTCGTGCCCGCAGCCGCGCGCCCACGAGACCATGTCCGGCTTGCACGTATAGGCGACGGTGGCCCCGTCCCAGCCGGTGGAGTATGTCGTGCCGATCCTGCCGCACTGCTCGCAGATGACCTGGATCGGGAGCCAGTCGCTCGACCGTTCCACGTGGCTGACTCGACGGTAGATGTCGCGGACCCGGCCCGCAAGATCGAGGGCCAGCTTGACGTACGGGTCCATTCGCCCCTCGCCGTAGAGCTCGCTGACCCAGTAGAACTCCGGCTTGATGCCGAGCGGCTCGAACGTCCGGAAGAAGATCTCGCCGACGAAGTGGCGGGCGTAATTGGCCGCGCTGCTGCCATCGGGCGCCGGCACGCGCGAGAGGGGCGCGCCCATGTAGCGGTCGACCGCGTCGGGCGTCAGCTTGGCCTGGGAGTCCATGGCGTCCATGTCGTCGACGCCATACAGGAAAGTCGAGGGGATCCCGGCCCCAAGCAGCGCCCGATGGATGGCGTCGTGGAGCACGACGCCGCGCAGCGAGCCGACGTGGACCGTGCCCGAAGGCGACTTGGAGTCGTTGACTACCTGCGGTCCCGAGACCGCGGCGGCCAGCTCGTCGGCCCAGTACACGGTGGCAGCTAGCTGATGTCGAGGATCTTGTACGAGAAGTCGCCGGCCGGGACGTGGACGACGACCGAATCGCCCTTGTGCTTGCCGAGCAGCGCTCGACCTACGGGCGACTCGTTGGAGATCCTGCCCTCGCGCGGGCTGGCCTCGGTCGAACCGACGATGGTGAAGACTTCCTTGCCGTCGGTGCCGTCGACCTTCACGGTNNACGAACGCCTGCTCGTTCTTGGCGTCCTCGTACTCGGCATTCTCGGCCAGATCGCCATGTTCCTTGGCGTCGTGGATTCGCTGCGCGATCTCCTGGCGCCGGACATTGATGAGACCTTCCAGCTCTGCCCGAAGCTTGACCAGGCCGTCTTCCGAGATGTACTGGGTCTTGTTTTGCACCGCGGGAGACTCCCGTTCTCGTCTGTCCGGTACATACCGGCGAAACTCCGGCACCTCACGGCCCGGGATAAGGAAAAGAACTCCAGGGCGCGCATTGGCTTGCGTCCTGAAGTTCGACCGGCGCGTATCCTAGTCGTCGCCCCTGCCGCTGTCAAAGCGGCTTTCTGCTGGGCGCGTCCGGTGCGCGCTCCGGGCGAGCCGGCCGGCGCTCAAGGATCGACCGCCACGGCGCCAGGGCCCCACAGCTACACGGCGGAGGATGTCGCCGGCTACGGCATTTCGATGGCCTCGTGGCCCACGTTTGCACCAGAACGGAGGTCCCCACAGGGGAGTGACGAATGTGGGCTGGTAGCCCGCGAGCCAGGTGATCATCATCTGGGTCAACAAGACGCAATCCTACCGGCCCCGCCTTCCGGATCCTCCCTCCTCCTCCCCGGAAGCCGGGGCCGGTCTATGAGGAGGGGCGCGGGGCGGCTTGCGGCTAGTGGGCCAGCGAGGCCAGTCGGGCGCGGACCCGCTGCAGCGACGCCCGGTCCGCGAAGGCGACGAAGACCGTGTCGTCCCCGGCGATGCTGCCGACAACTTCGGTCCATCGGGTCCGATCCAGGGCCGCCGCGATGGCGTGGGCCGACCCGGGCAGGGCCTTGAGTACGAGCATCAGCCCCGCCTCGCGAACGTCGACCGGCAGGTCGTGCAGAAGGGCGCGGAGCCGTTCCTCGCCGGTGCTTTCGGCCTCGGTGACTCGGGCCGGGACCGTGTACGACTGGACTCCGTCGTGGCTGGCTTTGATGAGCCCGAGCTCGGCGACGTCGCGGCTGATCGTTGCCTGCGTGGCGCGGAAGCCACGCTCGCGCAGAGCGCCGGCAAGTTCCTGCTGGGTCCTGATCGGACGCTGTCCCAGCAGGTCGCGTATCTCACGCTGCCTGAGCTGCTTGATGACCTCCATCGCGCGGCGGCCTCTCAGGCGCCGTGCGGCGAGAGCAGGACGACGCACACGAGTACCGCCGCTGCAACCCGATACACGACGAACCCGGTCAGTGGCTGGCGCTTGAGGAACTCGAGCATGAAGCGAACAGCGAGGAAGCCGGAGATCAGCGCGGCGATGAAGCCGATCACGACGACATTCATCTCCGGGCTCGGACCGGCCTCATTGGTGAGCAGCTTCCGAGCCTCCCAGATGCCGGCGCCACCGACTACCGGGGTGGCCATCAGAAAGCTGAACCGGGCCGCGGCCTCGCGGTTGAGGCCCAGGAAGAGGCCGGCGGAGATGCTGACGCCCGAACGGCTGATGCCGGGAACCAGGGCGACTACCTGGGCCAGGCCGATGCCGAGCGACTCGCGGAAGGTGAGCCCCGTTTCGTCGCGCTGCTTGGTGCCCCAGCGATCGGCCAGCCACAGGATTGCGGCGCCGACGCATAGCGTAAAGGCGATCTCGGCAGGCTTGCGCACCAGCTCCTCGAGCTTCGACTCGAAGATCGGCCCGACGAGAACCGCCGGAATGGTGGCGACGACGAGCAGGAAGGCCATCTTGCGGTTCGGATCGCCCTTGAGCGAGCGATCGCGGATGGCTGCCAGACCGGCCGGAACGAGCGTCACCCAGTCACGCCAGAAGAAGACCAACAGGGCGACCAGCGTGCCCATGTGCAGGACAACCGTGAAGGCGACCGAATCGATGAACGGATCCTTCCAGCCGAAGAGCCACGGCACCAGGACCAGGTGACCGGAACTCGAGACCGGGATGAACTCGGTGAGACCCTGAACGAGCCCCATGATCAACGCCTGGATGGACAGGTCCACGCGGTCTCTCCTCGGTGGGCGGTTCGGGGTCCTAAAGTGCGCGAGCCGGCGATCGGGAGATCGCCGGCTGCGTCGAGCCAGCGACCGGTAGATCGCTGGCTCGACGCTTCAGAGCTGGACTAGCGGATGAAGAGCGGAGCCATCACCAGGGTAATGGTAGCCAGCAGCTTCACCAGAACGTGCAGTGACGGGCCGGCGGTGTCCTTGAACGGATCGCCGACCGTGTCGCCAACAACTGCTGCCGCGTGCGCAGGCGTGCCCTTACCGAGCACCTTGCCATTCTCGTCGAGCAGGTGGCCCGACTCGATGTACTTCTTGGCGTTGTCCCATGCGCCGCCACCGTTGTTGAGGACGGTAGCGAGCAGGACACCGGCGATGGTTCCGACCATCAGCAGACCGGCCACGGCCTCGTAGCCGAGCAGGACGCCGACGATGATCGGGGTCGCGACGGCGACGATACCCGGCAGCATCATCTCCTTGAGCGCTGCGCGGGTCGTGATGTCGACGACGCGAGCGTAGTCCGGGCGGCCGGTGTAATCCATGATCCCGGGGATCTCGCGGAACTGGCGGCGGACTTCGACGATGATCGCCTGGGCCGTGGTGCCAACTGCGCGGATGGCCAGAGAGCTGAAGAAGTACACGAGCATCGCCGCGATCAGCGCTGCGACGAAGACGTTGACGTCGGCCAGGTTGACCGAGGTCATCAGGCCCTGCTGAACGGTTCGGGTGCCGGCCTCGATCTGGCGACCGAGGATCAGGTTGACCTTGTCGATGTAGGCCGAGAACAGGAGGAAGGCGGCCAGTGAGGCGGACGCGATGGCGTAGCCCTTGGTCAGTGCCTTGGTGGTGTTGCCGACCGCGTCGAGGCGGTCGGTGATCTCGCGGGCGCCGGCCTCGGCACGGCTGAACTCGGCGATGCCGCCGGCGTTGTCGGTGATCGGGCCGAAGGTATCCATGGCCAGCACGTACGCGCAGGTCATGAGCATGCCCATGGTTGCGACGGCGGTTCCGAAGATGCCGCCGATGTTCTTGCCGGTTGCATCGACCAGGCCGGCCTGAGAGCCGAGCCAGTTACTGGCCAGGAGGGCGACGCCGATCGTCAGCGCGGTTACAAGGGTAGTCTCGAAGCCAACGGCCATGCCGCTGATGATGTTGGTCGCCGGACCTGTCTTGGACGCTTCCGCGATCTCCCGAACCGGTCGGAAGCCGCCGGCGGTGTAGTACTGGGTGATGTAGACGAAGGCGACACTCGTGGCGAGGCCAACGACACCGCATCCGAAGAAGAAGACCCATGTCGGGATGCCATTCGGGCCCGTCTGGGTGCCGGTGACCATCATCTGGCTCGTCACCAGTGCCAGTCCCGCGGCACTGAGCAGAGTCGTGACCCAATAGCCACGGTTCAGGATGTTCATCGGGTTCTCGTCTTCCTTGCCGCGGATGAAGAACATCGCGACCATCGTGGAGACGAGGCCAAAAGCTCGGATGACGAGCGGGAAGAAGATCCAGGCGGTCGGATTCTGCCAGCCGGCCTTCAGGGCGAGGCCGTAGACGGCGACGCCGAGGATCATGGCGCCGATGTTCTCGGCGGCGGTGGACTCGAAGAGGTCGGCGCCGCGGCCGGCGCAGTCGCCAACGTTGTCACCGACGAGGTCCGCGATGACACCCGCGTTGCGCGGATCGTCTTCGGGGATGCCGGCCTCGACCTTGCCGACGAGGTCGGAACCCACGTCCGCGGCCTTGGTGTAGATGCCACCACCCAGCTGGGCGAAGAGTGCGACGAAGCTGGCGCCGAAGCCGTAGCCGACGATCAGGAACGGGGCGTCCTTCGTGCCATTCGCTGTATCGAGTCCGCCGTTGATGGCGAAGATCGACCAAACGCCGAGCAGCGAGAGGGCGACCACGAGGAAGCCCGAAACCGCGCCACCGCGCATGGCCACCTGGACGGCCTCGACGAGGCTGCGGCGAGCGGCGGAGGCGACGCGTACGTTGGCCCTGACGCTCACCAGCATGCCGATTATGCCGCAGGCCATCGAACAGGCAGCGCCGATGAGGAAGGCTCCGCCGGTGCGGATGCCGATGTCGATCCCGGTGTGCGAGGTATCCGCGACGCTCGCGGTCTCGAGCAACGAGATGATCGCGAAGATCACGACTGAGCCGGCCAGCGCGAGAAGGGCGATCGTCGTGTACTGGCGCTTGATGAAGGCAACCGCGCCCTCGTTGATCGTCGCGGAGACGTCCATCATTTCCTTGGTCCCGGTGTCGCGGGACAGGACGTCACGGGCGAGGAAGATCGCAAACCCTACCGCGAGCAGACCCGCGATCGGGATGAACGCTTGGAGAAGACTTGGGTCCATGGGGGGTTAGCGGCTCCTTCTCTCTTGCTGGCGACGGGAGAACGCGGCGGGACGGCGCGCATCCGGGGCTTGGCCCGGTTCCGGTAATGAGATGCATACTCGGGCCTGACGGAGTGTATCAACGGCCCAAAGGGGGGGTCAAACTGCGGAATGACCCCAGAATATGCATTTGTGCCCGCCGAACCGGGACCGATGGTCCCACCGCCTCGGTACATTCGGCCCCAGGCCCGCTCAGTCGCGTGACCGGACCGCCACGAAACCCGCTCGCCGTCCGACCGAACCACCGCCCAACCCGCCCGCCGGTCCGACGGCCGAGGCCGAGGCGCCGACGAGCACCGCAGCGAGCGCACCCGAGCGTGCGTGAGCGAAGGAGCGCAGGAGGCAACGAAGGCATCGGCCGGCTGACCGGCGGGCGATTAGGGGATCCAGCGGGGGTAGCCGCCATCTGTGCTGATATTCGTCAGCCCCGTGCCGTCGCTTCTGACTGTCCAGATCCCGGCCGAGACCGTCGGCGACTGAGAGCCGACTCGTCCGAAGACGACGACCGATCCGTCGGGCGAGAACGACGGGGCCGTCTCGCCGAACTCTGGATCGTTGACAAGCAGCACCTGGGGCTTGTTGCCCAGGGCCGAGTAGGCGAGGTGGTAGACGCCGCCGACATTCACTGTCACGGCCAGCCCGTGGCCATCCGTGGCGATGTCGCCGGTCGCCGGGCCTCCTTTTGTGGCTGACCCAGCCGCAGTAACTCGCCAGTAGGCCCAGGTAGAGCCACCGTCGTCGGACGCGGCCAGATAGAAGGCCCCGTCGGACTGGACCCAAACGGGGCGTGAGTTCGCCACCAGGCTCAGCTTGCTCGGCTTCTGGGCACCCGTCATGTCCACGATCTCGACCGCGTTGTCGGAACCGCGAACGATGAGCAATGCGGTCCCGTCTGAGCTGAAGGCTGCGCGGGAAGCCCAGGGGAGCATTCCGGGATGCCCGGTCAGCCCGTCGTCTCCGGGCGGGACACTGCCCAGGGCAGTCGCCCCATCGGTGGTGAGTTGCTGGATGCTCCCTCCGCCACCGAGCGGATAGCGCCAGTAACCAACATCCTCGCCACTGCTGTCGCGACGGCCGACGACCAGACCAGTGCCGTCAGGGGTGATCGTGGGCGAGTACTCGAGATCACCGGCCGGGGTCAGGGTCGTGAGGTTGTCGCCACCGAGCGACATCTTCTTGACCACGCCGCCGGCGCTGTAGACGATGGTCGCGCCGTCGCCGCTGATGTCGTAGCCGCTGACCGGCACGAGTTCGAACGTGACCTGGCGCGCGTTCGATCCATCTGCGTTCATCAGCCAGACATTGTCGACACCACCTCGATTCGAGGTGAAGGCAATCTCGTTCAGGGCATTGGCCGCGGCCTCCCCCGTCGTGAACGACCAGGCCTGACCCGTGGCCACCTGGCCGTCGGTCCGCTTGACAGTCGAACTCATCGTGACCGAATAGGTCGTGTGAGGCGCCAGCGGGTTGTCCGGTGTGAAGACCAGGACATTCGCCTGGCTACCGGTCGGAGTGGCCGTGGCCTGGCCAGGCGGGCTGCGATCGTCCGGCAGCGAGATCGCGGTTGTCGAACCGGAGACGGGCGGGGTGATCTTGAGCGCGCCTGCGATCGAGGTCGGATCGATTGGCGCGTCGAAGACGACCGCGATCTGGCTGTGAACGCTCGCGCCGGCCACGTTCGGTGACGGCACCAGGGCATCGACTTGCAGGCCCACACCGACCGTCGTGAAGCTGGTGACGTAGGGCGCGAGCTTGGTTCCGTCCGTGTCTACCGCCGGCTCGCCGATTTGAACCGTATAGGTGGTCCCGTACGCCATCGGTTTGGTCGGGCTCAGGGTCAGGACGGCCAGATTCCACGAGGCCTGGTAGGTGATGTCGGGCTTCAGGCTCAGTCCTTGGATGACCTTCTGAACGTCCATCAGGCGATCGAAAGTGATCTGGATCGAGCCGTCGACGGCCACGGAGGTGGCGCCTAAGGCGGGCGAGACGTCGGCGACCTTCGGTGACCCGACTGTGGTGAAGTTGAGGTCCGCCGCGCCGCTCTGAGCATTGCCGGCGATGTCCTGCACCCCGGGAGCCACGTGCGCGTCAAGAGTCGTCGCGAGAGGCAGCTTGGCCGAAGGCGTGAAGATGAGCATGAGGCCCTGCCAGTGGAATGTGCCCGCGACCGCGGACGTGGCGCCGGCCGGGCCGTACGTGACCGAGAACGCGTGCTCGGCGGTGTCCTGCTGGACCCTCTCGCTGAAGGTCACGTCGATCGAGGTCAGCCTCGTGGCCAGCCCGGTGGTGGTGGGATTGCTGACCTGGATCTTGTACGTAGGCGGGATGCGGTCGACCATGATGGCGTTGTAGAGGACCGCCGCCAGGACGGCGAGCGCCACCAACGCGGAGAGCAGCCTCAGAAAGCGGCCACTCTTGAGCCAGCTCAGTCTTTTGGGGAGTTCCACGGGGCAGGACGATAGCACAGCCCCTATACTCGCGGACTTGTGAACCGCAAAACGCTCGGTTGCCTGTTCGAGCTGCTGGAAACGCTGCTCCTGACGCTCGTGCTGTTTCTGGTCGTCCAGCTCTTCGTGGCCCAGCCGTACCAGGTTCGGCAGACCTCGATGGAGAACACGCTGATGCCAGATCAGTTCGTTCTCGTGGACAAGCTCAGCCCACGCTTCGACGACTACCATCGCGGCGACATCATCGTCTTCACCCCGCCCGCCGGCGCGGCCGAGGACACTGCGGGGACGCCGTTTGTCAAGCGCGTCATCGGCATAGGCGGCGATCTGGTCGACATCCACGGCGGACACGTGTATGTCAACGGCAACCAGTCGAGCGAGGCCTACGTCTTCGACAACCAGACCACGGACATGCCGGACAAGGGCACCAAGACGTGGCAGCTCGCATCGGACCAGCTCTTCGTCATGGGCGACCATCGCCAGGATTCGGTCGATTCGCGCGACTTCGGGCCGATCGCCAAGTCATCGGTCATCGGCCGGGCATGGTTGCGCTACTGGCCACTCAGCCAGATGGGACTGATCACCACGGCCAAGCAGCTGCCCGCAGCAAGCGGATCCCCGGCGCCCTCCAAGGCCCCATGACCGCGGCGCGCGACCTGCGGGTCGCCGATGGCGTCCGATGATCCAGACGGCCGCGATTGCGGCGCTGGCGGCGGTGATCGGTGGAGTGGTAGCGGTCTCCGTACGTGACAGCCGCCTGGTCGCCCTGGGCCTCTTGCTGGCATTGGTAGCCTCGCCGCTCGCGTCCTCGCCGGAGCCGTCGGCTCTCGCGATCTGCTTTCGAGCGGTCGGTGCGCTGCTGGCGACCTACCTGCTCTGGGCGTCCGCCCGGTCTCAATCGATCGCCAGCGAAGGTTCCGGCATCGGCGCCGTGGCGGAGATCGCGGCCGTCGGGGCCGCCTTCGCCGTCGGGTGGTTTGCCGTCCCCGTGAAGCCACTCGCCGGACCTGCCGCCGCTCAGGCCGCCGGGGTCGCGCTGGTTGCGCTGGCCGTCGTACCGCTGACGGGACGCAACGTGCTGCAGGTCGGGACGGGGGCGACCCTACTGGTGGTCGGCATCTCACTGCTCCTCCAGGCTTGGGCGGGACCACCAACGTCCGCTCAACAGATTGCCCTGACGGTTCTGCTCGTCGGCCTCGTCGGGGCGACCAGCCTGTTGATCGCGCCGGCGCAGCAGCTCTCGATCGCAGTCGAGTCGGCCGCGAAGGCGACCGCGGCGACCGCGGCGACCGCCGTCGAGGCTCCGGAGGTTGTGGAGGTAGAGCCGAGTCCGGTCGACTTGCCGGCGGTGGTTGTCGCAACACCCGTCCGAACAATCGGCATACGGGCTTCGACCAAGAGGACGCGCCGGACCTCGATCCCGGCTCCGGCCAGCCCCGCGGATCAAGCAGACACGTCGGGCGCGGCAGCCGACGTGGCTCCAGCCGCGCCCGACGAGCCGGCGGCGCCCGTGCCCGCGCCGGAAGTGCCGGCGGCGCCCCGCCAGCGGTTCGCACCGGGGTCCCCGAGAGAGCGGAGACTCCACCCGCGGGACCCGCGCCGATGAGCCTGCTGGCATTCCTGATCGTCTGTGCAGCCGGGGCCGCGATCGGCCTGGTCGACGGAGACTCCGGCCCGGCATCGGGCCGAGTCGGAAGGCTGGCCGGTCTGGGGGGCCTGCTGGCCGCGATGCTCGCCGCCCTCTTCATCGACTCGACGACCAGACTCTCCTTTGCCGACGTCACCCTGGCGGGGAGCGAGTACTCCGGCCGCTTCCTCGCCTGCGCCGCCGGCTCGGGCCTGGTCCTGAGCCTGGTTGCCCTGGCCTCCGGCTGGTCCGACCGACTCGCCCCGGCCGCTCTCGCCTCGTTCGCGGGACTGGCTGTGGCCGTCACCGCCGTCGATCCTGGAGTCGCGCTTGCTGCCGCAGCCGCGGCCACCACGGCCGGGGCGATCGTCCTCGGGCGCGAAGTCGCCGGCTCCGACAGCGACGGACGGCTGGCCGAAATGCGAACGATCGGTCTCGTGGCAGCTGTGTTTCTGGGCGCCTCGCTCGCACTGTCGCATCCAGCCTGGAATGGACCGAGCGCCAGCCCAGCCTTCGTGCTGGGTTTCTGCGGTCTTGGCATCGGCCTGGCGGTCCGCAGCGGCGCCGTGCCATTCCACGTTCCGGCCGTCCGGATGGGCCTGAGCGGCGGTCGTTTCTCGCCGGCACTGCTCCTGGTCTGGATCCCCGCCGGCCTGGGGATCGTGACGATAAGTTGGAGCGCCACCACGTTCGGGATGCGAAGCGACTGGCTGGATGCAGCGGTCGCGGCCGCGCAGGTCGTCGCCGTGGCGACGATCGTGCTCGGCGCACTGGCAGCGCTGGTGCACGACGAGCTGGAGGAGATCGTCACCTACTCGATCGTCGCGGATGCGGGCTTCGTCCTGCTGGCACTTGCGGCTCGCAACGAGGCTGCCGCCGAGCCGGCCCGAATGTGGCTGCTGGCGTTCATCGCCGCCAAGACAGGACTCGTGGCCTGGGCAGCTGCGGTATCGCGCGCCTTCGGCACCTCGAAGCTCGGCCGCCTGCATGGCTGGCTGCGCCGTACTCCGCTGCTCGGTCTGGCGCTGCTGGCGGTCGTTATCGCCACGCTCGGCTGGCCCGGCAGTCCCGTTTCCGAGGCCCGCTCGACGCTGGTCCAGCTGGCCCTTCCGGGCGGGCTGCAGTTCGTGCTCCCCGCGGCGATCATCCTTTCGCTCGCCTACACCGGTCGGCTGCTCATCGTCGGACTTCTCTCCCCCGCCACGGAAGTGGCCGCGGCACGTGGCGAGATGCCGCACTGGGGGTCGCGAGCGGCCGCGACGCCGGAGCCGGCGTCCGCCGACGAGACGGGCGCTGCGGCAGGCAACAAAGCGGCCGCGACCGCCACCGGCACGGACTCGGGCCCGAGCAACGCGTCCGTCAGCCTGCCGGCCGCCACCGGCGGGCCCAACGCAACCTCGCGCCTCCTGCAGAGGCTGGCCTCGGTGTGGCAGCTGAACCGAACGCTCGAGGCGAGCCTGGCCGTGGTCGTCGGGGCGTCGGTCGCCGTAGCTATCGCGTTCGGGGGGTTCGGGACCAGCGACGCGTCGCAATTCGGAATCCCGCTGGACACCGCCGCTCGCGCGACACCCACACCGCCCCCGCCACCGACTCTGGCCGTGACTCCCACGCCCGAGCCAACCCTGGCTCCTCACTCGACCGCGCTGCCCACGAATTCCCCGGGCCCAAGTCAGTCGGCCGGGCCATCAACGAGCGCGGCGCCGGTGAAGACGGCCGTTCCCGTCCACGGCCCGGGGAACTGACGCCCAGCGGACAGTCGGGGTCCGGAGGTCCTGCCGCAGCCCGCCGGGCGCGTTGTCAGCCGGCCTGCGGGCCCAGGACCCAGCGGTCGATCTCGCGCCCGTATGAGAGCAGCTCGTCAGCGCGGAACCAGATCGCCAGTTCAGTGGCTGCGCTCTCGGCGCTGTCCGATGCGTGGACCAGGTTCTGCGACATCTCGACGGCGAGGTCGCCCCGGATCGTGCCGGGAACCGCTTCGGTTGGTCGCGTGGCGCCGTTCATCGTCCTGACGAACGCGATCGCATCCGGGCCCTCGAGAGCCAGCGCGACGAGGGGCCCCGAGGTGATGAACTCAACGAGCCCCTCGAAGAAGGGCTTGCCCTTGTGCACGGCGTAGTGGCGCTCGGCCAGCTCGCGATCGACATGAACCAGCTTCAACCCGACGATCTTGAGACCGCGCTCTTCGTAGCGGGCGATGATCCGGCCGGCCAGCAGACGCTGTACGCCGTCGGGCTTTACGAGAACGAGAGTTCGCTCGGTCACTGCACAGATACCCCTGCGGACGATGGATTTCGAGGGCGAGTGTAGCGGGTCGCCCGCGCCTCGCCCGGCAAATGGGGGCAGCTGCCGTCCGCGGCCGAAATCGGGCAGCGCGATCCGGTACGCTCGGCCCGGCCGAGGGCCGCAGTGGAGTGCGGCGCCGGCAAGCGGCGGGAGGCGCGCGGCAGTGGTCGTGAAGACTAACTCGGAGGCGAATTCGCGGCCGGCGCCGCCCACTCCCCGTGAACTGACACAGCTTCTCGGCCCAGCGAGCGACCTCTGGACGCAGCTCCAGGACGGCGTTCGAACCGGGCACACGGGCGTGAGCGAGCGCTGGGTCTACGGCGGACGCAAGTACGGCTGGTCATGTCGCCTGGAGCACGGCAAGAAGGGCATCCTCTACCTGATACCCGACGACGGCCACTTTCGCGTCGGAATCGCCCTACCCGATGCGGCCCGGGATGCGGCGCTTGCCAGCGACCTGCCGGCCGCCGTCCGCGAGCCGCTGGCCTCCGCGACCAAGGCCATGGAGGGCTGGCCCGTTCGCATGGCTGTTCGGACTGCCGCCGATGTCGCCATTGCCCTGAGGCTGGTCGAGATCAAGCTCCGGTAGCGTCACCGAGTTGGGCGCGCGGTCCGGACGTCGAGCCGCTCGAAGCGCGGAGTCAGACTGGCTGTCAGTCCCAGCGAAGGGGCGGCAGGTCGCTCAGAGCGGGCCTGGCCGCAGGCTCGGGCGCGGCTTCGGCCGCAGGCTCGGGTTCGGGTTCGGGTTCGGCCGCAGGCTCGGCCGGCGGTTCGGGCGCGGCTTCGGCCGCAGGCTCGGGTTCGGCCAGCGGCTCGTCGGCTCCGGTCGGTGCCGAGTCGACCGCCGACGAAGGCTCGACCGCGTTGGGGGCGGCGAGGGCACTCGCCACGGACTGGTAGGCCTTGCCGGCGTCGGCCTCGAGGCCAAGCGCGTGCAGCGCATCGCCGCGGACCAGTTGCAGCGGCAGTTCCTGCCTGTCTCCGATCGCCTCGAGGATGGCGCCGGCCGACTCGAGCGAGAGTCGAATCGCGATAGAGAAATGGAGGGCGGCCATCATCGCATCGCCAGCTTCGAGGAACGATCGGCCCGCGGCGGTTTCCGTACTCGCCTCAGTCGCGCCGGCGGCCGGCCCCGGCACCTGAGCGCTCGGCTCCACGGGGGCGGCGGCGGCTTCGGCGACTTCGGTCGGGGCGGGCTCGACCTCCGGCTCGGTCGGGGCGGCCACCGATTCGGCGACCTCCGGCTCGGCCGTGGCGGCAACGGATTCGGGCTTTGCCGGCGCGACGGTCGGAGTCTCACTCCAGGACTTGGAGTCCCACATGGCTCGGCGCTTGATGCCGGCGAACACGGGCTCCAACTCGGCCAGCTGGCGCTCCTGAGCCTGCTCGACAAGACGCCGCGCCTCGGCGTGCTGGTTGGACATGGCGGCCGCTTCGGCCGAGATCAGGAAGCCGAGCGCCGCCTGACCGCCGTTGGCCAGATAGGCGGAGGCGGCCTCGCCGGCCCCCTGCAAGTCGCCTGTTCGCCACCGAGACTCGGCCAGATCGAGATGTGCGTCGGTGTCGAGTTGGTGGCGGCCGGCCAGCGTCTCGAGCTCCGCCCGAGCCAGAGTGAGCGAGCCCGTCTTCAGGTGGATGCGCGCCAGGCGGATCTGGAGCGACGGATCGTCGACAAGAAGCGGCGCGGCCGGCTCATAAGGCATCGGCCGCGCATGGAGCTCGACCGGCGAGCGATCCACGACCTCGGCGGCGG
>PLNK01000095.1 GCA_003142755.1 Chloroflexota bacterium
GAGATGAACCTGGCCGGCCACGCCGTTGGCAAGCACGACCACTACCTGGCGGCGTTCGGTGGCATCACCTGTCTCGAGATCGAACGCGACGGCCGCGTGACGGTGACCCCCCTCGACATCTCGCAGACGGCCGCCGACGAGCTTCGTCACAACGTGCTGCTCTTCTTCACGGGCATCACCCGCAGCGCCAACACGATCCTGGCCGAACAGAAGCGCGACACCGCGTCGGCCCGGACGGATGTCGTCGAGAGCCTGCACAAGACCATGGACCTTGGTCGGCAGGTCAAAGCGGCCCTCGAGGCCGGCCGGGTCGATGATTTCGGCGCCCTGCTCCACGAGCATTGGGAGAACAAGAAGCGCCGCTCCGCGCTGATCAGCAATCCCGATGTCGATCGTTGGTATGAGATTGCCCGCGCAGCCGGGGCGCTCGGCGGGAAGATCGTGGGCGCGGGCGGAGGAGGTTTCCTCATGCTCTATTGCCCGGGAGGTTCGAAGGCATCGGTGCGCAAGGCCATGGCTGGCGAGGGGCTGCGTGAGATGCAGTACGCATTCGACTACGACGGCGCAAAGGTGATGTTGAACGTATGAGCCGTGTCCTTGTCACCGGTGGAGCCGGCTTCATCGGGTCTCACACCGTCGATCTCCTGCTCGAGCGTGGCTACGAGGTTCGCATCATCGACTCCCTGCAGCCACGGGTGCACCCGCGCGGGAAGCCGGCCTACGTCCCCGCCGCCGCTGAGTTCATCAAGGGCGACGTGGCCAACCGCGCCGACATGGAGCGAGCCCTCGAGGGCATGGACTACGTCTTCCACCTGGCCGCGTATCAGGACTACCTGCCCGACTTCAGCACGTTCATCCACACCAACACCGAGTCGACGGCCTTGATCTTCGANNNTGCGGTGCGACGGCGACGCCACAGCTGATCGACGAGGCAACCTGCAGCAACCCGGGCACCACTTACGGCATCTCCAAGTACGCCATCGAGTTGCTCGCCTTCAATCTGGGCCGTCGCTACGGGATCGAGAGCGCGGCCATGCGGTACACGTACGTCCAGGGGCCGCGGAACTCCTTCTTCAATGCCTACTCCGGGATCGCACGTCGGTTCGCTCTGCGCATTCGGGCCGGACTGGCCCCGGTCTGCTACGAAGACGGCGCTCAGCGCCGCGACTACGTGAACGTCAAGGATGTGGCGCTGGCCAACCTGATCGCCCTCGAGAACCCGGCGTCCAACGGGCTGGCGCTCAATGTCGGCGGCGGTCGCGCTGTCACGGTCTTCGAGTTCGCGAGGATCATGCTCGAGGCGTCGGGTAGTACGCTTGAGCCGTTGGTGCCGGGTGAGTACCGGCTCGGAGACACGCGGCACACGGTCAGCGACCTGACGAGAATGCGGTCGCTCGGTTGGGAGCCCAGGGTGCCGGTCGAAGAGAACGTGCGCCAGTATCTCGAATGGCTCGATACGCAGGCAGGCACGAACGAGTACCTGGTCGAAGCTGAGCGCGTGATGAAGGAGATGGGCGTCGTGCGCCAGGTGGACCGCCAGACCAAGTCCGGGAGCCCGCAATGACCTACACCGACGACTTCCTCTCCGACTCCAAGAAGATCATCGACTTGCTCGATCGGGCCGCCATCGAGCGGGTCGCCGCCGAGCTGGCCGCGGTCAGGGCTCGCGGCGGTCGCCTGTTCATCATCGGATCGGGCGGCGGCGCGGGCCACGCCTCGCACGCCGTCAACGACTTCCGGAAGATCGCCGGGATCGAGGCCTATTCACCGACCGACAACGTGTCGGAGCTGACGGCCCGGGTCAACGACGAGGGTTGGGACACGAGCTATTCCAACTGGCTGCGGGTCAGCCGTATCGACGCCTCCGACGCCATCCTGGTCTTCTCGGTTGGCGGTGGCGATGCCGAGCGCGGCATCAGCGTCAACCTCGTCCGTTGCATCGAGCTTGCCCGCGAGGTGGGGGCGTCGGTCATGGGCATCGTCGGCCGCGACGGCGGATACACCGCGACCGTCGGCGAGGCGGTGGTGATCCCGCCCCTGAACGCCGACACGATCACGCCCCAGACCGAGGGTTTCCAGGCCGTGATCTGGCACCTTCTGGTCTCGCATCCCGCTCTCCGCAAGAACCCCGGGAAGTGGGAGTCTGCCACTTGAGCGGGCGGCCGGCGGTCTTTCTGGACCGCGACGGAACCCTCAACGAGAGCTTCATTGGAGCGGATGGCGTGCCTCGGCCGCCGGCTTCGCTCGACGAGTTCGCCCTGGTCGACGGAGCGGCCGAGGCCTGCCGGCAGCTCGGCGCGCTCGGCTTCCTGCGGATCGTGGTCACGAACCAGCCCGACGTTGCCCGCGGCGCGTTGCCGCGCGAGGTCGTGGAGTCGATCAATCGGCGGCTGCGAGACAACGTGCCACTCGACGACATCCGCGTCTGTTACCACGACGACGCCGATGCCTGCGAGTGCAGGAAGCCCAAGCCGGGCTTGCTGCTGACGGCCGCGCAGGAGTGGGGGATCGATCTCGCCTCGAGCTTCATGGTCGGCGACCGCTGGAAGGACGTCGAGGCGGGCAAGCTTGCCGGATGCACGACGATCCTCATCGACGGGCAAGCAACCGGCCGTCTCAGAAGCGAACCCGCAATCCGGGTCGACTCGCTTGCGAGCGCCGTGAGTTGGATCAGCGAGCAGGTCCTGCGGACCGCTGGAGGTCGCCGGTGAAGGTCTGCGTTTCGGGTCTCTGGCATCTCGGCACGGTCACGGCCGCGTGCCTGGCCGCTACCGGACACGACGTGGCCGGTCACGATCCGGACCCAGCCCGGGTCGAGTTGCTGGCGGCCGGCAAGTCGCCAATCGCAGAACCGGGCCTCGA
>PLNK01000063.1 GCA_003142755.1 Chloroflexota bacterium
TGCATCGTCTTCGTCGACGAGATCGACGCGGTCGGCCGCCAGCGCGGTGCCGGCCTGGGCGGTTCTCACGACGAGCGCGAGCAGACCCTCAACCAGATCCTGGTCGAGATGGACGGCTTCGACACCAACACGAACGTCATCGTCGTGGCCGCCACCAACCGGCCCGACGTCTTGGACCCCGCGCTGCTGCGGCCCGGACGGTTCGACCGCCAGGTCATCCTGGATCGACCGGACCTGCGCGGCCGTATTGCCATCCTGAAGGTCCACACCAAGGGCAAGCCGCTCGACAAGGCGATCGACCAGGAGAATCTGGCCCGCCAGTCTGCCGGAATGTCCGGAGCCGACCTCGCCAACCTCGTGAACGAGGCCGCCATCCTCGCGGCGCGCCGCAACCGCAAGGTCATCGGCATGTCGGAGTTCACCGAAGCACTCGAACGGATCATCGCCGGACCCGAGCGCAAGAGCCGCCTCATCTCGGACGCGGAGAAGCGCATCATCGCCATCCACGAGGGCGGCCACGCCGTCGTCCAGCGCATCCTGCCCAAGTGCGATCCAGTCAACAAGGTCACGATCATCAGCCGCGGCATGGCCCTCGGCTACACCATGGCCCTGCCGATGGAAGACCGTTATCTGCAGTCCAAGACCGAGTTCGAGGACAAGATCGCGGGCCTTCTTGGCGGCAACGCGGCCGAACGTCTGATCTTCGGCGACACCACCACGGGCGCCTCGAACGACATCGAGAAGGCCACNNGAGTGGGGCATGAGCGACAAGATGGGCCCGCTGTCATTCGGCAAGCGCGACGAGATGATCTTTCTCGGCCGCGAGATCGGCGAGCAGCGGAACTACTCAGACGACGTCGCCAAGATGATCGACGATGAAGTCCGGGTCCTGATCGAGCACGGGTACGTACGCGCGACTCAGGTCCTGACAGAGTACAAGGCGAAGCTACTGACTCTGGCCGACAAGCTCATTGCCGAGGAGACGGTCGACGCCGAGGAGTTCGAGAAGCTTTTCGAGGAGCTGCCGCCCAAGGAGAACCTGCACGGCATGGCGCTGGCCTCGACCGGGGGACCCTTCTCCCCCGGAACACCGCCTCCGGCGGCTCCGGTTCCGGCGGCTCCGGTTCCGGCCGCTCCGCCCGCGGCAGCGCCCAACCCAACGCCCAGTCCGTCCTAGGCTGGACCAATAGCCAATTCCGAACCGGGCGGCCGACCAGCCGCCCGGTTTGATTTTGCGGCGGGCTCGATACAATCGAACCGAGCCGCAGCACCTACACTGGAGAAGCCGATGTCCGACCCGGTCGCCAACGCCGCCACAGACGCGGCCCTGGACAGATACCTGGACGAGACGCAGGACACCCGGCTCGAATCGTTCAAGGCACTGCTTCGGATCGCCAGCATCTCCGGCATTCCGGCCCATGCCCCCGACTGCCGAGCGGCTGCGGAGTTCGTGGCCGCCGACCTGCGGGCCGCGGGCATGGAGCATGTCGACGTCTCGGAGACGGGTGGCCATCCGGTGGTCTACGCCGACTGGCTGCACGCCGCGGGCAAGCCCACGGTCCTCATCTACTGCCACTACGACGTCCAGCCCGTCGATCCGCTCGACCTGTGGGAGTCGCCGCCTTTCGTGCCGGTCGTCAAGAACGGCCAGATGCTCGCCCGCGGCGCCGCCGACGACAAGTCGCAACTGCACATGCACGTCCGCGCCATTCAGGCGCTGCTCGAGACACGTGCCGCGCTGCCGGTGAACCTGCGCGTGATATTCGAGGGCGAGGAGGAGTCGAGCTCGATCCACCTCGACGCCTGGCTGGAGGCCAACAAGGATCGACTCAAGGCCGACTTCGCCGTCATCTCCGACACGCCGTTCTTCGAGGGCAATCGGCCGGCGATCGTGGTCGGCCTGCGGGGCCTCATCTACTTCCAGCTCGATGTCACAGGCAGCAACATCGATCTCCACTCGGGCGGATACGGCGGCGCGGTCGACAATCCGATCAATGCCCTGTGTCAGATCGTCGCCGCTCTTAAGGGGCCGGACGGCCGGATCCGGGTTCCCGGCTTCTACGACGACGTCGTCGAGTTGACGGCCGCCGACCGAGAGGCGCTGACCAGGCTGCCGTTCGACGACGATGAGTACCGCGCATCGCTCGGCGTGCCGGCATTGCACGGCGAACCCGGCTACACCACGCTGGAGCGTATCGGCGCCAGACCGACTCTCGATGTCTGCGGCATCTGGGGCGGCTTCGAGGGTGAAGGCCCAAAGACGATCATCCCGGCGCATGCCCACGCCAAGATCAGCGCCCGCCTCGTGGCGGACCAGGATCCCGAGAAGATCTTCGGGCTCGTGGCCGCGTACATCGAGAAAGTGGCCCCGAAGACGGTCCGCTATTCGATCCAGAGGCTCGGCGACGGCAAGCCCAGCCTGACGCCGATCGACGGACCCGTCACCCAGGCGGCCGCGCGGGCCCTCCAGGCGACTTTCGGGGTCAGCCCGCTGTTTATGCGGGAGGGCGGGTCGGTGCCGGTCTGTGCCAGCTTCGAATCGATCCTGGGGATCTCGACGTTGCTGCTGGGCTTCGTCCCGCCGGACGGCCACTTCCATGCGCCGAACGAGTGGATGTGGATGGCCAACTACGAAACGGGCATTCGGGCGATCGCCAGGTTCTGGGATGAGGTGTCATTGCTGGCCTTCGGCCGGCAATGACATTTGTAGTTCGGCTGGGCCGAACTCCGGCGAGGCGGCGATGCGGCTGCGCCGAACTGCGGCGGTTGAGACATGTGCCGGGCCTTCCGGCAGCGCAATAGATCAAGTGGGGGAGTACGGGGTGTGCGGTTTGGATGAGTGTCCAGTTGACGGGCGGCTGCTACGATGCCTGACGCTGCTGTCCGACTTGGACCTGGGTGGAGGCACCTGTGACCACAACCGATAAATCGCAAGAGGCCGGTGCCCCGCCCCAGCTGACCTGGCGGCTTGACACTGCCAACGGCAGCCTGGTCCCGCGCTCCGCGCTGGATGTGCTGGTTGACCTCAACGACAACCTGTCCACCGGGCGGTATAGCGAGTACCAGCCTCTGCCGCTCGGCTTCGGCCTGCTCGACAAGACCATCGGCGGCGGCTTGAGGGCCGGCGAGCTGATGCTGATCGGTGGCGCGCAGGGCACCGGCAAGACCACGATGGCCCTGCAGATGGCCCGCAATGTGGCTTCGAGCGGCCAGGCCAACGTCCTGTACATCTGCTTCGAGCACGAGGAGCAGTACCTCCTCAACCGCCTGGTGGCCCTCGAATCGGCGCTCGCCCATCTGCCCCAGAAGACGGGGGCCATCAAGATCCAGGACGTTCGCAAAGAGATCATGTCGTCCTGGATGAGCGAGGGCAGCGGCGGCGGCGGTCTCACTTCCAACCAACGACTGCGCCCCAGCCTCGATCGGATCGCGCGCTACGGCCAGAACCTGTTCTTGATGCGCGGCTCGCAGACCGCCAGCACGGTCGACAACCTCCGCAAGCTGGTCCAGCAGCATCGAGTCCTGTCGGGCGATCGGCGACTGCTCGTGATTGTCGACTACATGCAGAAGGTGCCGGTCTATCCGGAGCCGAGCACCGAGTCGGAGAAGGTCACCTACGTCGTGAACGGCCTCAAGGACGTGGCCCTGTCCGAGAAGGTGGCGATGATTTCGATCGTGGCTGCGGACAAGGAGGGCCTCAAGGCCCAGCGCCTGCGCAACCACCACCTGCGGGGATCGTCGGCCATCAACTACGAAGCCGACATCATCCTGATCATCAACGAGAAGTACCACATCGTCGCCAAGGTCAACATCGAGTTCAACCCGTACCAGGCGCAGCGGTTCCGCGACTGGGTCATCGTGTCGGTCGAGAAGAACCGGGGCGGCCAGGACAACGTGGACCTCGAATTCGAGAAGCACTTCGAGTACTCGTGCTTCGATCCGGCGGGCAGGACCGTGCAGGAGAAGCTCATCGAGGAGCGCCTCTACAACGAGTGACCGGGGGCGTCCGATGAGTTGGAACAGGGAACAGCCGCAGCGCGGGCGACGCCCGTTCGTGCGGCCGGTCGACGATCCTCCCGGCACGAGCCGGCTCTTCATCGCCGTGCCAGTCGCCGACGATGTGCGCGACGGGATCGGCGCGATCATGGAGAAGCTGGCAGGCGGCCCGGTCGACGAACGGCGTCCCGGCCAGCCGCGCTGGGTGCGAGTCGACGGGCTGCATCTGACGCTGCGCTTCCTCGGCGCCACGCTCGATGAACGGCGGGCTGAGCTGGCGGCAGCGATCGAGACGGTCGCCGCGCAGACGACGCCGTTCCAGGTCGTACTCTCGGGCGGCGGAGCCTTCCCGAATCAGTATCGGCCGCGGGTGCTCTGGATCGGCATCGGCGAGGGCGTGGCGGAGCTCAACGCCATGGAGCGCCGCCTGGACGCCGAATTGCGACGCCTCGGTTGGCCGGGGGACGACCGGCCGTTCAACGCTCACCTCACCCTGGCGCGAACCGACGGCGTGCCGGGCGCCGACGAGGTCGCCAGCCGCCTGGTGGACGAGGCACGGGGCGTCAGCCTGGGCTGGCGCGCAAGTCGGCTGGTCCTGTACAAGAGCAATCTCGGCCACGGCCCAACACACTACGAGGCGCTCGCGGCTTCGGAGCTGGCCGCCTCCGAATAGGCCCGTGCCGCATTGCGCCGCTTGCGTTGGATCCGGTTGCACCGGCCCCTCGATTGCCGCTAGGCTTTGGCGGCCACAGTCGTGTTGGGGCGACCTCGGGCACCTAGCAGCCTATGCGCCGGTTGGCCCGGCGGGAGGAGTCGGATGGTCGAACGCACCCGTTTCACGCTGGCCGAGGAAGATATCCCGCGAGCCTGGTACAACATCTCGGCGGATCTGCCGGTCCCGCAGTCGCCGGCGCTCCACCCCGGCACGCATCAGCCGCTCGGCCCCGCCGATCTCGCGCCGCTCTTCCCGATGGCGCTGATCATGCAGGAGGTCTCGACCGAGCGCGAGATCGAGATCCCGGATCCGGTTCGGGAGCTGTACAAGCAGTACCGACCGAGCCCGCTGGTTCGCGCCCGCCGGCTCGAGAAGGCGCTCGATACGCCGGCCCACATCTACTACAAGTACGAAGGCGGCAGCCCGGCCGGCAGCCACAAGCCCAACACCGCGATCCCGCAAGCCTTTTACAACAAGGAAGAGGGCATCAAGCGGATTGCGACCGAGACCGGAGCCGGCCAGTGGGGCAGCGCTCTGGCCCACGCCGGCGCGATGTTCGGTATCGAAGTCAAGGTCTACATGGTCCGCGCCAGCTACGACCAGAAGCCGTACCGCCGCCTGATGATGGAGACCTACGGCGCGAGCGTCGTGGCCAGTCCGAGCATGGACACCGCGGCGGGCCGGGCCATCCTGGCCGAGCATCCGAACAGCACCGGCTCGCTCGGTATCGCCATCAGCGAGGCCGTAGAAGACACGGTCATGCGCGATGACACCCACTACTCCCTGGGCTCGGTGCTGAACCACGTCATGCTCCACCAGACCGTGATCGGCCTCGAGTCGATCAAGCAGATGGAGATCGCCGGCGAGGAGCCCGACACCATCATCGCCTGCGCCGGCGGCGGGTCCAATTTCGCCGGGATCAGCTTCCCCTGGCTGGGGCTCACCTTCCGCGGCGGCCGCAAGTATCGGATCATCGCCGTGGAGCCGGAAGCGGCCCCGAGCATGACTCGCGGGCGCTACGCCTACGATTACGGCGACACCGCCAAGATGGCGCCCATGGTCAAGATGTACACCCTGGGCCACGACTTCATCCCCGAGCCGATCCACGCCGGCGGCCTGCGCTACCACGGCATGTCGCCGCAGGTCAGCCTGCTCAAGCACGAGGGCTTNNATCGACGAAGCGCTCGCGGCCAAGGCGTCGGGTGAGAAGAAGGTCATCCTCTTCAATCTGTCGGGTCATGGCTACTTCGACATGACCTCGTACCAGCGCTACCTGGAAGGCAAGCTCGAGGACTACGAGTACCCGGCGGAAGAGGTGAAGCACGCTCTCGAGTCCGTCGAGGCGTAGCTCGTTCTTCGCCAAAGAGAAGAGCCGCGCCCTTCGGGTCGCGGCTCTTTGATTCGTGACCCCGCAAGCTGTGCCGAAGCCACGGGACGTAGCCGCCCGCAGGGCGGCGTAGCAAGGCGGCCGCACGCTCTGGCAGTAGTCGGAGTGGCCGCCCCGGGACGCAGCCGCCCGTAGGGCGGCGTAGCAAGGCGGCCGCACGCTCTCGCAATAGTGAGACGGGGCCCATGAACGCATGGGCCTCGTCACTCGCCTGCGGGATTGACGCGTCCGTTCGGCCTCAGCTTGCTAGCATTGGCGTTGGCCGCCTCACCTGAGGCGTAGAAGGAAGGATCGCGTTCCGTCGGGGGGACACCGGGGGGCGCACGAGTGGCCGAGATGGCCGGGAGGACTCGTGGATAGGGGTCTGGTTCGCTGGCTTGCCAACCGTTTCACGCGTAGAAATCGGGCGGCTCGTGCCCGACGGCAGTTCTTCGCCCTTGCGGCTCTTGTATGCATCGTCGGTAGCACCCTGACGGCGGGAGTCACAGCGGCTGCCTCTCCGACCCCACCTGTCGAGAAGATTCCAGCCGGCGTCATTCCGCCAGGGCCTACGACAACCCCGCCGAGCGTCTCGAAGGCGGCCGCTCGCGACGATCTGGTGATCGATGCCGAACCCTCGATCCCAGACACCGAGGGCCTGAGCGGTCAGGATCTCGCGAAGGCGCTCGCCGCGAGCAACTTGTCGAAGATCCGCGATGTCCGCCACAAGAGCTCCAAGCCAGGCGACGACCCTCGCGACGCCGCGACTGTCCGCATCGACACGGGCGCCTGGCTCATGTTCTTCCTCGATAGCTCTGGCAACCTCTACCAGCAACTCAACCCCGGCACGGCTCTGGATCCGTACTGGCAGTCGGGCAACGTCATCGTCACCGGACCCGTGGACCACCCCGACGTGGTTCGCGTCGACTCGGGTTCGACCTCGACGCTCGCTCTCTTCTACCTGCGCACGGTCAACGGGCTCAACCAGATCATGGAGCGTACGACCACCACCGATGGCGCTTCGTGGGGGAGTGAGACGCAGATCACGAACGTGACTGCGTCCATCTACTGGCTGCGGAGCATCGTCGTCTCGGGAACGACCTACCTCTTCCGGAGCGATGCATCCGGAAGCCTGTACTACTCGACCTCGGCTGATCTCTCTACTTGGTCCTCGGCCGCAACGGTCGGCCATGCCGTCGGGCCCCAGACGGGCTACACCTATCCCTCCTTCGATGTGGCGCACCTCGCCAACGGCAACTGGCTCCTTACCTACATGGAGAAGGCCGTTTCCTGTGGAATGACAGGCGGCTGCAACGACTACAACTTCCCGGCCATCTTCACCGTTGTTGGCACCAGCCTTTCAAGCTGGGGAACCGCCCAGCAGCACGGCGATCCGATCGATTCCCGCTGGCCCGGGAGCATGAGCTTGCTCCAGTCCTCGGGCGGCACGGTGTACCTCGCCTACGACCGCTACGAGTATCCGTGGGGCCGCTACGTCCGCCTCCAGACCGGCAGCTCGGATGGGCAGAGCTGGTCCGGCGACATCACCTTCGGATGCGACCCGGGCATCAGCTGCGATGGCTGGCACGGCGTCACCGCAACGAACCCGTATCTGTTCCTTGACGAACGGGGCCACGTACAGGCTCTCTGGCAGATGAACGCCGGAGGTCCCGGTGTCTCCGACGCATACCCCGACCAGATCTTCGACGCCGATCTCACGGCCGGCACCTACTACCGTCCGCTGCCCCCGTACATGGACCCCTCGGTCAACTACGGCGCGGGTTCCCTCGGCAGCGGCATCGTCAACGTGGCCTCGGGCAACCTCATCCTCGCTCAGTCCGACTACACCCTCGGAGGTCTCGGGCTACCCACGACCCTGACCCGGACCTACAACGGTGGCGACACCCGCGACGGTATCTTCGGCTTCGGCTGGAGCTTCCCATACACGATGGGCCTCCAGGTCAACGCCGGGGGATCGATCACGATCGCGAACTTCGACGGCCGACGGGACTACTACCAGCGCGCGGGATCTACGTACACAGCTCCTCCCGGTCTTGAGACGACGCTAGTCAACAACGGCGACGGAACGTGGACTCTGACCTACCGCGACCACACGACCAAGAGCTTCGATGCGAACGGCAGGCTCGTGGGCGAGACCGACGTCGACGGCAATCGAACCGTACTTGCCTATACTAACGGCCGCCTCTCCACGATCACCGATGCGGCCGGACGGGTCTTCACGTTCGGCTACGACGGCAATGGGCGGGTCACGTCCATCGGCATCCCGCTCTCGCGCTCTTTGGGCTACGGCTATGACGCGAACGGCAACCTGACCGGCTTCACCGATGCGACCGGTGCGGTCACCCACTACGCCTACGGCACAGACCACATGCTGACCGGCGTCACTGACGCGTCGGGCCGGGCGACTACCGTGGGCTGGACGAGTCTGCGGCGTATCAAGAGCGTGACCGATCCGACGGGCGCGGCCACGACCTACGCCTACGGCAGCCAGAACGCCTCGGGCGGAACCACGACCGTCACCGACGCCCGCGGAACCCTCACCACCCACACCTACGACGCCCGCGGCCGCCAGACCACGATCGACGTGTCGATGCCCGGCGGCGGATCCAACGATCTGGTCACCAGCTTCGCCTACAACAGCGACGACCAGGTCACGAGCCAGACAGACCCTCGCGGCATCGTCGAGACGTTCCAGTACGACACTCACGGCAACGTCACCCAGCAGGTCGCCGACGCCGGCTCCGGCAAGCTCAACCTCACCACCGGCTCGGTCTACACAAACGACGACCTGACCCAGCGGACCGACCCGCGCGCCACGGTCACGAACTTCACCTACAACTCGGCCCATCACTTGCTCTCCACGACCGTCCACCTCGACGGCGGGGTCAACCAGGTCACCACCTACACCTACTACGCCAACGGTCTGCTCCACACCACCACGGATCCGAACGGCCAGACCAGCGGCAAGAGCTCCAGCCTCACGTACGACGCCAACGGCTACCTCGCGACCGCGACCGACGCCGCAAACGACACCGTCACCACGAGCTACGACGCCGGCGGCCGCCTCCTCTCGAGCCACGACGCCCGGGGCAAGCTCGCCACCTACACCTACGACAGCGACGATCGAAAGCTCTCGGTGACCGATCCGCTGGGCCACTCCGTCAGCTACACCTACTCGCCCGACGGCGAGCAGACGAGCGTCACCGATCCGACCGGCGTCGTGGCCACGACCGCCTACGCGCGCTCCGGCGAGGCCGTCCTCGCGAGCGCCGACACCGGCTCGACCGGCTTCATCATCACCAACCCCGGCTTCGAGTCGGGCGCGGCCGGCTGGACGCCGACCGGCTCGCCCTCCATTGTCACGACCCCGGTCCTCACCGGGTCCAAGGCCGCCCAGGTCGACCTATCGAACGCCTACGGCCGCGAGATCCCCGTCGTCGCAGGCAAGACCTATGGCATCACCGCCTACGCGATGGCCACCGGAACCGGCCAGACTGCGCGTCTCGCGTATGCCTGGCGGGCGGCCGACCACACCACCATCAGCTCGGGCAACGTCGATGTCGCCGTCGCGACGACCGGCTTCCTGCCGCTCGCCCTTGTGCCCGCGGACGCCCCGGCCGGAGCGGCTTTCCTGTACGTCAGCCTCGCCTCGACCGCGACGGGCGCCATGGTCGTCTTCGATGACGTGGTTCCGACCCACTCCATGCTCACCGACTACGACGCCGCCGGCAACAAGACGAGCGTTCTCGACGCCAACGGCCACGCCACCCGCTACTCCTACGACAATGCGAGTCGCCTCATAAGCACCACCGACGCCCGCGGCAAGACCGCGAGCTACACCCTCGACGCCGACGGCAACGTCACCCGGACCACCGATCCCCTGAGCCACAACACCGACGCCGTCTTCGACGGGGCAAACCGAACGACCTCTACAACGGTCGATCCGGGAGGTCTCGCCCTGGTCAGCTCGACGACCTACGACGCCGATGGCAACGTCGCGTCGGCCACCGATCCAGACCACCACACCACGACCTACGCCTACGACCGGGCCAACCGCCTGACTAGCGTGACCGACGCGGCCACCGGCGTCACAGGCTACGGATATGACGCCAACGGCAACAAAACGTCGGTGACCGACGCCCGCAACAAGATCACCTCCACAGCCTACGACCCGGTCAACCGGGTCAGCTCGACGACGGACGCCTTGAGTAAGTCCACGACCTACGGCTACGACGCCAACGGCAACCAGACCCGTCGCACTGATGCCAACGGCGTGATCACGACCTACACATTCGACGACGCCAGCCGCCTGTCCGGCCTCTCCTACAGCAGCGGCGGCACCGTCGGCTACACCCGCGACGCGGCTGGCCGAACCCTGACCATGGTCGACGCTCACGGCACCACGACCTGGTACTACGACCACCTCGGCCGAGTCACATCAGTGAGCCAGCCGGGCTCGGGTACCACCACCTACACCTACGATCTGGTCGGCAACCGCATATCGGTTGCCACAGGCGGAAAGACGGTCAGCTACACCTACACCCCGACCAACGCTCTCGCCAGCGTGACCGACTGGGCCAGCCGCTCGACCACCTACTCCTACGATGACGCCGGCCGCCCCGCGACCGTCGCCTATCCCAACACGATCGCAGGCACCTACACGCTCGACAACGCCGGTCGGGTGAGCAGCCTCGCATATACCCGCTCCGGCTCGAACGTGGCGACGTTCGGCTACACGTTCAACGGCGAGGGCCAGCGTCTGACCGAGACGAGCCCGGACGGCAACACCACCTACACCTATGACAACCTTGGCCGCCTGACCGGGACTACCTACCCGGGCTCCACCCCGGCTGAGACCTTCGGTTACGACGCGGCCGGCAACCGCACCAGCCGTGTAAGCAACGGGGTCACAACGACCTCCACCTACAACAACGCCAACGAGTTGGCGACGACGACGGTATCGGGTTCAACGAGCACCTACGGCTATGACGCCAACGGCAACCGCACGAGTGTGGTCGTACCGCCTACGCCGGACACCAACAAGCCCTCGGCCCCGGCGGCCCCCAAGGCGACGGCGGCTGCCGCAGACCAGGTCACCGTGTCCTGGACCGCATCCACCGACGATCGGGGCGTGACCGGCTACCTCGTCTATCGGGGCAGCTCGGTCAACACGCTTGCTCTGGTGGGTCTTGTGTCTGGGACAGTCACGAGCTACCTCGACCGGACCACGGCGCCCAACACGAGCTACGTCTACGAGATCTCCGCGATCGACGCCGCGGGCAACCCCTCGGACAAATCGGTCGCGGCCTCAGTCACTACCCCGGCCACCGGGGCCACGGTCATCGTGTGCGATCGGTTCGGCCGCACGGTGACCGGCGGCTGGGGCAGCGCCGATGCCGGTGGCGCCTGGAGCGGCACCGACTCGACCTTCTCGGTCAACGCCAGCGCAGGCGTCATCACCCTGACCGGGAGCGCCACCAAGAACGCCTATCTGACCACCCCCAAGGGTGCCAACACCGAACTCGCGGTCCGGGTCAGGATCGACCAGATCGCCACAGGCGGCGCCACGACGGCGGGCTTCTATCTGCGGCGCCAGGATGCCAACAACTACTACCGGCTCAACGTGCTGTTCAATACCAACTCGACGATCACTGTGAACCTCATCCGCGACGCCGCGGGCAAGGCCACGACCATCGGGACGGCCACGGTCAGCGGGGTAACTCACGCCACCGCCAACTGGTATGACATCCGGGTCCGCCTGACCGGAACCACCGCCACCACCGCTACCGCCAGGCTCTGGGTCGACGGCACCGCCGAGCCATCGAGCTGGAACCTCTCGACCACCGACAGCTCGACTCCTTCGAACCTGCGCGGTACAGGCAGCACCGGGGTCTACTTCGACGCTAAGCGGGCGCTGCATGGCTACTTCGACGACCTGACCATCCGCCCGATCGACGCCGCCAAGCCCACGGCACCGGCCACTCTCACCGGCACGGTCGT
>PLNK01000031.1:0-2665 GCA_003142755.1 Chloroflexota bacterium
GCCGTTCGCACGGGCGTCGGGGTCGCCGTTGGTGGCGGCGTGACCGTGCCGCCGCAGGGCCCGTTGTCCTGCCAGACCCCGGAGCCACCCGTCGATGGCGTCTCGTTCTGGGTCCACCACTTGGCCAGCCAGTTGTGGCCGCCATAGCTCACGATCATGCCGCCCGTGTAGATCGAGCCGGGCACGTATGCCGGGGCACAGGTGCCGGCGGGAGTTGCGCTCGTCCGAACGGTCGGAGGCGGCGTTGTCGGCGGCGTCGCGCCGGCGAACTGGGCCGTGTACTTGGTGAAGTCCCAGTCGTTCTGCGGAACGCTCGAGCAGGTGCCGGATGTGGTCCCCGGGTTCGGCGTGCTGCACTGGCGGTCGCGGTTGACCGACCAGAAGGTGAAGCGGCCGAGACCGTGGCCGGTGGCGTAGCTGAGAACCGTCTGGAAGTCGGTCTGGTAGAAGTACTCGCCACTGTCCGAGCGGCCATTCATCCCCGAGATGCCCTCGTGGGCGTAGGCCGTGACGCTGTCCCAGCCGAAGGTCGAGGTCAGCAGTCCGTGGAAGGCTTCCAGGGCCGCCGTCTGCGATGCGGCGCCGTTGAAGCCGCCATCAAAGGGCATGATCGAGAAGTTATCGGGCGTGAAGCCCAGACTCTTGGCGGTGTTCAGTACGTTCTGGCCGAAGTAGCCAGTTCCCGCCGTCGTTCCGGCAGTGGTGATCGAGATGAACAGACCCGAGTTGTTCCGCTGGAGGATCTGCGCTGCGCCGACCTCGTAGTTGATCGAGGTCGTGTTCTCGTACTCGGGCTCCTCCAGGTCGAAGTCGATGGCCTTGAGGCTGTACTTGTTGATCACTTGTTGGTACGCAGCAGCCGTGGCTGCGGCGCTGCCGCAGACCTCGCCGAGCTTGGTGCCGCCGTACCCGCCGACGGAAACCGAGACGTCGCCGCCGTTGGCACGAATGCTGCTGATCAGACTGGCCACTGCAGTGTCGGACGAAACAGGCGCGGTGCCTCCCCAGGTCGGCGTGCACCCGCCGCCGGCCAGGATGAAGGCGAGTTGGAACGACTTCTGACCCGTGGCGTTCATGACGTCGACCGGGTTGGGTGGGTTGTTGTCGAGAGGCATCAGGTACGGCGCCGCGGCATACCAGCGACTCGACAGAGTCGCCGCCGAGCTCGACGACACGAAGCCGACGAGGATCAAGGAGACGGCGAACAGCGCGCCAAAGCCAACTCTTGCGAATCTACTCATCACTCCTCCAGCTGGATGTTTGGAGTCAGGCAGGCCGAGCCTTGGCTGCTGCCGGACGCATTGGGGCCGCGGCAGGTGTGCTGCCATCGAGCCCGATCGCTCCATGCGAGAACCGTGACGGCCGCGATGTCTCGTCAGCTCTCGCCCATGACGAGGACATGGGGCCGCGTCGAACGCACAGCGCCGCCGCTTGCGTATGCGAATTGCGTGCTCACTTGCCTGGACGAAGATGCGCACATCGTCCGCTGCAAGCGCCGTGGGACTGCTATCCGGACCCGGAGCCCGATTGGTCGCGGCAGCCCACCCGGGTCGCTTGGACCATCGAGGCAGCTAAAGGTGTTCCGATCAGGCAGGCGGGTCAAGTACGCCACGGTACTTAGTCCACAATCTGGACAAAGTGCCGCTACGGGCCGTGCCGACCTACCGAGGCCTGATCGGCATTGGAACACCCATATCTCGTCAGGCGAGCTGGTAGAGGACCCCGTTTGCGGCCACGACGTACAACTCCCCGTCTACACCCTCGCCCCAGCCGTCGATGTTGAGGCCGCTCGCGAGGAGCAGCTGAGGGGTCTGGCTGGCCGGACCGGCGGCGGTGACATCCCAGACGTGACCGCTGCACTCGTCCCCGAAGAAGTAGCGGCCCGTCAGCTCCGGGTGGGCGCTGCCGCGATAGACGTACCCACCGATGATCGCGCAGCCGATCGAGTCGCCGTCGCCGTGGGCGTACTCGGCGAGCGGCAGGGTCACGCCTCGCGTGACGCAGCCCGTGGCCGGCTTGTAGCAGTGATTGCCCTCCATCACGCTCCAGCCGAAGTCGAGGCCGTTGCCGCCGCCCGTCGAGGCCGGGGCGTGGTCTACCTCCTCCCAGAGGTCCTGGCCGACGTCTCCAATCCAGACATCGCCGGTCAGCCGATCGAAGCTGAAGCTGTACGGGTTGCGAAGGCCGTAGGCGAAGATCTCGGGCAGCGCGTCCGACCGGCCGACGAATGGGTTCGTCGACGGTATGGCGTAGGGCTTGCCGTTCGCGGTGTGGTCGACATCGATCCGCAGGAGCTTCCCCAGGAGCGTCGTCAGACTCTGGCCGTGGTTGTTCGGGTCGCCGCCGCTGCCTCCGTCGCCGGTCCCGATGTACAGGTAGCCATCCGGCCCGAAGACGATGCGGCCGCCGTTGTGGTTGGCGTAGTTGGGGTGGGGGATGGTCAGGAGAACCTTCTCGGATGCCGAGTCGGCCTTGCTCGGATCCGAGCTGACGTGGAACTCCGAGATGCGCACGTCGCCCGCGGGATCGGTGTAGCGGACGAAGAACCGGCCGTTCGAGGCGTACTGCGGATGGAAAGCAAGGCCCAGCAAGCCACGTTCACCGCAGCAGGACACGAGCCTGGCGATGTCGAGAAAGGTTCCGGCGACCTTGCCGCCGCTGACGA
>PLNK01000031.1:2784-25160 GCA_003142755.1 Chloroflexota bacterium
GGCGCCGCTCGGCGTCGCCTGGCCGGTGGCGCAGCCGGCGACGAGAAGGGCCGCCATGGCCACGGCCGCAACCGGAGAGACCGCACGGTGAATATGGCGCTTAGCAGGAGGCATGGTCGGAACCCCGATGTGCGGGTCTGGCGGGGCTGATTGTGGCCCGATTCTGCGATCACGCCAGAGCGATGGCAGGTGGCTCACGAGTCGGTCTCACGACGTTCTTGCCGGCTTCTTGCCCGGTGGCCGGCACAAGAGCGGTGGGCCCGGGTATCATCTGTAGCGTGATTGAGGAGCCCACGACCCCGTTCGACGCCGGGCCGAGCGCATGCCCGTTCGTCGCTTTCGAGGATGATCGAGACCACCGCTCGAACAGCCCCGACTACCGTCATCGCTGTTTCGCTGCGCCCGAACCTGAGCCCCGGGCCTTCCCGCACCAGGAGCGCTACTGCCTGTCCGCCGACTTCGCGCGCTGCCCCGTCTTTCTCGATTGGGCCCGTCAGGAAGCTGCGGGAGTCAAGGTCGCCGGCGCGCTGGCTGGAGCGGCAGTCACGGCCGAGGACGAAGCCGCCGCCTCCCTCGGGACCGACGACGACGCCGGCCCGGCATTCCTCGCCGGCAGGCCACGGCCCACGGCCAATCCGGATCTGGCCTCGCCCTCGAAGCGCAAGTCCGAGGCGGCCGCCAGCCTGTGGAGCTACGACGGCGACACCAAGCGCACGCCCTCCACCCCCGCGCCGACACCGCCGTCCTCGCTCGGGCCGCCCAGCATTGCCATGGCGCGCCGCGGGCCGAGTCACCCCGGCTGGGAGAATCCACCGCGGGTCGATAGCTATCCGCGGCTCCGCAGCCGCGAAGATCGCCGCGCTAATCAGCCGCTCCTATTCGTGTCGATCGGGATCGCCCTGATCTTCGTGGCGCTGGTCATGTTCCCGATCTTGACCAAGTCCCCCGGCGGCATCGGCGGCGCCAGTGGCTCACCAATTCCCCTGGGCTCGTTCGTGGTTCCGAGCTTCGCCCCTTCGCCGTCCGGCGGCGTGCCCACTCCGGGTATCAGCTATGCGGTGTACCACGTCAAGTCGGGCGACTATCTGCAGAAGATCGCGACTCAATTCAACCTGCATCTCTGGGAGATCCAGCTCGCGAATCCGCAGATCACCAACTTCGACCACATCCAGGTTGGCGATCCCATCAACATCCCGCCCGCAGGTCTGCTGACGCAGCCGCCGGCCAGTCTGTCGCCGTCGCCCACCAATTAGAGGCTGACCCCGGCCATTCCCCCGGCGACCCGCCCGGCTGCCCCGGAATGTCTAGCGGGGCGTTAAGTTGATGGCCGTTATCTTGCCCGCCTCGACGCGGAAGCTGGCGTCGAGCTGTTGCGTCGGCGCCCCCGGTCGAACCACCAGCAGGTTCGCCTGGTAGGTGTTGCCCATGTCGCGCACGTCGCCCGGGATCATGCGGAAGCCGGGCTCGGCGCGGAGGAACCAGCCGCCTACCTCACGCACCCCCCTGAGCGTGCGGGCGTTGCCGGCGATGTGAACGCGCAGCTCCGCCTTCTCGTCCATGAGCGAGACGGCGCCCTCGCGGTCACCGGAATTCAGCAGGTCGAAGAACTGCTCCATCGTGTCGACTGCACCCATGCCCCGAGTTTAGCCGACGGCGCGGGTAGTCCGTAGGCGCCGGCGCGTACCTCGCTCAGAAACCACCGCCCGCACCCCCACCGCCGCCACCGCCGCCGCCACCGAAGCTGCCGCCGCTGCTGAAGCTGCCGCCGCTGGAGCTGCTGTGCGACACCGGGGAGCTTGGGTGGCTGATCGAACCGAGCGCGGCCATGATCGACCCGGGATCCGGGATGGCCGTGGCCGAGAAGATGCCACTCGATCCGGAGGCGCCGGAGGACGAGGCGCCGTGGCCTGCGTGTCCGCCGGTCGGTTGGGTCAGCCACCAGGCCGGACGCCACGTTGTGGCCTCCTTCGGATCGACTTCCTCGTACGGCTTGGTCATCGACCGCGAGAGCACGCCCTCGATGTCGGCGTCGAGGCCGAAGGCAACGCCCCAGGCCATCGCCTGGTCCGGGGTCGTGACCCAGGGCAGCGCCTTCGCCTTGACCACATCGGTCATCGAGGCGGCCTGCGTCATGGTGAGCTGTAACGTGCGCCGGTAGGCGACGAGCATCGCCCACAGCAGCGCGCCCTGGCGGGTCCGCGACGGCATATAGCGGGCCAGGATCATGGTTCCGATGCCCGCGAGGCCGATCGCGACGGCCGCCACCACAAGGCCGCTGGCTCCCAGAACGAACCAGAAGAAGGCCGCCACGATGGCCACGGTGATCTCGAGCCCGGCCACGATGCCCCATGTCATCACCACCGAGCTTGGCTTTGCGGTCAGCCAGCTGTTCGTGACGGCTGTCGTCTCGAGCCTGTCCTTGAAGCTCGTGAAATCGTCGATGAGCCGGTACATGCCGTTCGGCTTGATGTAGTTGTCGTGGTGTGCGGACTTCGTGGCGATCTCGTCCCGCAGCTTGGCCTCGGGCGCGGGCAGCGTGTCGTTGCCCTGCCCCAGGTACTCGACCCCTGTCTTGTCTCCGTCCACGGCGACTGGATCGGCGACGAAGGCGATACAGCCCTGGGCGGCCAGATCGACGAGGCCCGCGGATACCGTTCGATCGGAGGTGGCGTCGGCGAGCAACAGCGTGGCCATGGCCGGGGTCAGGTCGGCCGGCGGGGCCGCCATCAGAACCGAGCTGTCGTCGATGACGACCGGGTCGCGGCCGTGCCGTAGCCAGTACCCGACCGCCGCCAGCGCCAGAAGCACGGCAAGCAGCACGCCGCCGGCGGCCACAACCGCGTTGATCTGCCGGCCCTGCTCCAGTGTCGCGGCGTGCTCGGGCGTGGCATTGGCATCGATGTCGCGCAGCCCGGCCATCAGGCCGTCGTCGAGGTCGCCGTCCGCGAGGAGTGGCTTCATGTCGTCGTCGAAGATCGCCTGGCGCTCGGAGTCGGACAGGAACGCGGCTCGATAGCCGCTGCCCGCGTAGAGCGACACCTGGCCGTGCTGCAGGTTGGACTCCATGTCGAACAGGATCACCAGGCCGTCATCGAAGCCCTTGCGGCCGACGCCCCACTGGTTCATGAGCGCCAGGGCATCGGCGTTGGCCAGATCCAGGGTGTCGCTGTCGGGCTTGACCTGGGTGTAGACGGCGACCTGGGCACCCGTGCGCGACTCGATGCCGGCGATGATCTGCTCCGCCTCGGTGATCGTGTCGGGCGAGAAGACGCGGGCGTAGTCGTAGACTCGCTGCCCTGTGACGGCGTCCGGATATGGCGGCCCCGCCGTGGGTGTCGCCGCCAGAGCCGGCGCGGCGAGCAATAGCCAGGTGCAGATCGCCATCGCGGCGACGGTTCCGAAACGCTTCACACGAACCTCCGCGACCGGCCGGAAGACGGCCGAGTCTGCTGCCTAGAACCCACCGCCGGCGCCACCGCCACCGCCGCCACCACCGCCCCCGAAGCCACCGCCGGCGCCACCGCCACCGCCGCTTCCGCCCGCGGCCGAGCCGATCGAGCCGAGCGACGACATCATCGACCCGATGTCCGGGATCGCGCTGGACGAGAACATGCCGCTGCCGCCGCCGGCGCTGCCCCCGCCGCCGAAACCGCTCGAGAATCCCGGGCTGTAGAACCACATCGGGTACCAGCCGACCTGGCGGCCGGAAGCCTGGCTCGCGCCGATCGTCCGGCTCAGCACCATCTCGATGTCGGCGTTGAGGCCCAGGGCCACGCCCCAGGCCATCGCCGCGTCCGGCGTGGTCACCCACGGCAAGGGCCGGCGAGCCACCACTTCGTCCATCGATCCGGACTGGGCCAGCGTGTACTGGAGGGTTCGCTTGTAGGCCGAGAGCATCGCCTGAAGCATTGCCCCGAGCCGCGTCCGGCAGGGCATGAACCAGGCAGTGCTGCCCGTGATTACGGCCGCGACCAGCAGGGCGGCTCCGCCCAGGAACCCTCCACTGGCGTCGAGCGTAGCGGTCCACCAGAAGAGCGGGATCGAGGCCAGACCTTCGACGACGGCCACGCCCACCCAGATCCCAACCACGTGCGAAGGCTTGCCGGTAAGCCAGCCCTTCTGAACGGCGAGCCACTCGAGATCGCTCTTGAACTGCTTGATCGACGGCGCCAGCTCATGCGCCGTCAGCGTTGGGACGAAGCCGTCCGGACCAGCCCAGGTCGTGACCGCGGAGAACAGGTCGGCCTCGGGCGTGGCGATCACAGCCGTCTGACCGGTGATGCCGATGCTCGTCTTCTTGCCGATCAGCACCGGCTCCTCCCGGAACCGGAGCAAGCCGCGCGCCGCCAGGTCGATCATGGCGGCCGATACGGTTCGACCCGACGTTCGGTCGTCCATCACGAGCGTCGCCATAGCCGGGGTCAGGCCGTCGGGCGGGGCCGGCATCAGCACGGACTTGTCGTCGACGTAGATCGGGTCCCGGCCGTGGGTGTACCAGCGGAAGAACACCATCAGGACCAGCAGGAGCGCCAGGATCGCAACGCCGAACCCGACCAGCGAATTGAAGATGCGGGCTCGACTCAGCTCGTCGGCGTGCTGGGGAGTCGCCGCGGCGTTGACGTCGGCCAGGCCGATCTGAAGCGCGCCGTCGAAGTCGCCGTCGACGAGCTTCGGCTTCATGTCGTTGTCGAATACGGCCTGGCGGTCGGCGTTGGTCATGAACGCGACCTTGAAGCCGCTCCCGGCGTAGAGCGAGACCTGGCCGTGCTGCAGGTTGTCCTGCATGTCGAAGAGGATCACCAGGCCGTCGTCGAAGCCCTTGCGGCCCACGCCCCACTGGTTCATCAGGGCGAGCGCGTCGCCGTCCGCCAGGTCCGGGCTGTCACTCTCGGGCTTGACCTGGGTATAGACGGCCACCTGGGCGCCGGTGCGTACCTGGATGGCGTTGATCGTCTGCTCGGCGTCGGCTATCTCCGCGGCCGAGAAGATGCCCGCGTAGTCGTATACCCGCTGGCCGGTGACGGCGTCCGGATAGGGCGGACCGGCCGGCGGCGCTGCCGCGACCGATACGCCGGCCGAGGCCAGGAGAAGGAGCCAGACCGCAATTCCGATCAGACTCGCCACCCGAACGCGCCCGACGTTCCTCATACGATCCTCCGTCTCGCTAGTGCTTCTTCCTTGTCGATTGGCGGGCGCGCAGCCGCCGGACCAGCTCTGCGGCCAGCTCGTAGCGGCCGAAGCTGGGCATGATGTAGGTGCCTGTGACATGACCCTCGGCTGCCGCCAGAAGGTTCATCGCCATTTCGAGGCCCACCTCGGCGCCATGCGCGCCGGCCGCGTGCATTGCCGCGCGTTGTTCGTCGGGGATGGTGATGCCCGGCACCTCGTTGTGCAGGAACTCGGCGTGGCGGGCGCTGTGGAGCGGCAGGACGCCGAGCAGCACCGGTATGGGGAAGCCGCCCTGCCCGAAGTGCTCACGTGACCGGGCCAGCATCGAATCCACCTGCTCCTGCGAATAGAGCGGCTGGGTCATGATGAGGTTCGCGCCCGCGGCCACCTTGCGCTCGAGCCGCGACCACTCCTTGTCGGGGTCGGCGGCGGTGGGATCCAGGGCACAGGCGATGGTGAAGCCTGCCTCCTGCCCGATCGACAGGCCGGCCCCATCTTGACCCTGGTTGAGGCGGCGGATGATCTCGATCAGCCCGATCGCGTCCACGTCCCAAACGGCCGTAGTTGCGGGTCGATCGGCCACCCGGGGCGGATCGCCGGTCAGGGCGAGGATGTTACGGAGGCCCAGGGCATGGGCGCCGAGCAGCTCCGCTTCGAGGGCCATCAGGTTGCGGTCGCGGGTGGTGAGATGGACCAGGCATTCCAGGTCGAGCCGCTGCTGGATGCCGAAGGCCACCGCCATCGCGCCCATGCGAACACGGCCCGTGGCGGAGTCGCTGATGTTCACCAGATCGACGCCCGCCTCCTTCAGCAGTCGCGCAGCCTCGATGGTGCGGTCGATGCGGATCGACCGCGGCGGGTCGATCTCGACGGATATGACGAAGGCGCCGTCGGCGAGCTTCCGGGCCAGCCCCGATGGCGGAGTGGCACCGTCCTCGCCCGAGGCTTCGGCCCGTGGCGTGCGTGGCGCCGCGGCAGCGGCAGGATCGGGCTCGCTCGTCGCCGCCGCTTCGGTCGGGCCCGCCTCTGGTTTCGGGTCCACAACGGTCCGGGCGCCGCGCTCCGAATCGGCGATGGCCTCGATGGCCGCCCGCATCGACCGGGTGTGGTCGGGGGTTGTGCCACAGCAACCGCCGACGATCCGGGCCCCGGCGGCGAGCATCTGCGGAACCATCTCACCGAAGTACTCGGGCCCGGCCGAGTAGACAAAGTTGCCCTCGACGCGCTTCGGGAGCCCGGCATTCGGGACGATCGAGCGGGCCACGGTCGCGGTAGGCGGCCCGGTGCGGATGAGCGCCTCCATGCAAACGAGCGGGCCCGCGCCGCAGTTCACGCCCACGGCGTCGACGGCAGCAGCCGTCAGGGCGGCCGCGGCCGACTCGGGTGTCGTGCCGTCGTCGGCGGTAAGGTCGTCGCCGAAGGTCATCTGGGCGATGATCGGCAGGTCGCAGGCGCGTCGGGTCTCCTCGATAGCCGCCAGCAGGAGATCGAGTCGACCGAAGGTCTCGAAGACGAAGATGTCGACACCGCCCTCGAGCAGGCCCTCGATCTGCTCGCGGAACGCGGCCCGGGCGATGCCGGGATGAAGTCGGGGCATTTGCCGGGCGGACCCAAGCGGACCGATCGAGCCGGCGATCAGGACCTCCTTGCCGGAGGTCTCGCGAGCCTCACGGGCCAGTTGAGCGCCCTTTCGGTTGAGTCGTCCGGCCAGCTTCTCCAGTCCGAACTCGGCGAGACGGAAACGGTTGGCGCCGAACGTGTCCGTTTCGATGGCGTCGGCGCCGGCCTCGATGTACTCGCGGTGGATCGTCGAGACGACCTCCGGCCGCGTTAGCACGAGCTCGTCGAGGCAGGCGCGCTGGGGGACGCCACGCGAGTAGAGCAGCGTGCCCATGGCCCCGTCGAACAGCAGTGGTCGGCGTCGCAGCCGAATCCGGAAACGCTCTCGCTCGGTCAGCGAACCCGGCGCGGCAGGCTCGGCACGGCTCGATCCCAGCTTCGCGGCGAACAGGCTGGCGAGAGACGACGTGTCCGTGGCTGGCATGAATGCAAGCCTACCCCGTCCGCGAAACCGCGGAGGCTGGAACGAATTCTTCCGGTGCGGGCCGGTCCGGCCTCGGGCTAGCTAGAAGCCGACGATCTTGCGCGGCACCAGGACGAGATTGAGGACCGTGCCAACGACGCTGATCACGATCGAGCCGACGACCGCGCAACCGATGGTCTCGTAGCCCCAGTGCGGCGGAAAGCCGCCGACTGCGAACCCGACGTCGAGAGTGTCCTTGGCCTGATTGACGATCCAGGCAGTCCCGAGCAGCAGCCCCCCGTTGATCACGAAGGCCACCAGCCCCATCGTCAGGAAGCCGATCGGCATGGCCAGGGTCTTCACGATTGGCTTGATGTAGCTGTTGACGATGGCAAATACCAGGGCGATGACGGCGATCTCCAGCCAGTCCTCGGGCTTGTTCTGGAAGGCGAGCTTGAACTCCGGCACCACATTCGCCGCCACGAGCAGCGCCACGGCGTTCACGGCGACCTTAAGTACGAGGTCGATCATCCGCGTTTCCTCCCGGGACTTGGTGGTCTGGAGCGGCGGCGCCGCATGGACCGATGCTAGCGCGGGCGGCGGGCCCGTGCCGGGGTTTCGTGCGAGGTGGGCGATGGGAGCCACCCAATCGGCGCGCTCGTTCCCACCCGGTGGCCGACGACGGCGGCCGGCGAGTGGGGCGCGTGCCGGCGTTTCCGTGCGGTCCACGGCCTTCCTATCTGCCGCCCGCTACACTCGACTTACCTGCAAGCCGAGGAGAACGATGTCGCAGTTCGGCGACCGCGTGGACGCGTTTCTGGACGAGTTCTTCCATCTCTACCCGGTGGCGGCGACCGCCACGGGCATGCACGCCGTCGACGGCGAGTGGCCCGATCTGAGCGAAGCGGGCCGCACCGCCCGCCTGGCGTTCGCGGATCGCTGGGAAGTCGAGCTGCGTGGGTTCGCCGACGCCGACTTGACGCCGGACGAGCGCATCGACCGTGACCTGCTGAGGTCCGAGCTTGCGGCTCAGCGCTTTGACGAGATTGAGCTGCGCGAGGACGCGTGGGACGCGCTTGGCTACGTCTACCTGCTCGGCGGGGGCATCTTCCCGCTCCTGTCCCGCGAATTCGCGCCACTTTCGGAGCGGCTGGCGTCGGTGGCCTCGCGTCTGGAAGGGGTGCCGGCGGTGCTCGCCGCTGCCCGGGTGGAGCTGGGCCGTCTGGCGGACCGTCCTGCGTCGCGGCTGCACACGGAGATGGCGATCAAGCAACTGCCGGGGATCGTGGCCCTGGCCGAGGACGCCGTGGTCCAGGCCGAGGCGGCTACTGACCAGGAGCGAGTGGCTGCCGTCATGCCTCGGCTGCAGGCCGCCGCCCCGGCGGCCATCGTGGCCATTGGGGAGTTCGAGGTATTCCTGCGAGACGACCTGCTGGCGCGATCCTCAGGTGAGGGCCGGCTCGGCTCCGAGTTGTTTGCCCGCAAGCTGCGCCACACCTTCCGCTCGGACCTGACCGCTGACCAGATCATGGTTCAGGCCCGCGTCGAGTACGAAGCCGTTCGCGCCGAGATGATCCGGATCGCCCGCCAGATCTGGAGCCAGTGGGTCCCGAACGAGCCGATCCCTACCGCCGAGCGCGATGGGAGTCAGGAGGCTGCCGACTCGCGGACCGTGGCCAGCGTCACCTCCGCGATCGGTCGAGCCCACCACCCCGCCGCCGAGCTCGTCGAGTACTGCCGTGAGAGCTACCGCGGCATCGTCGAGTTCTGCCGGAGCCACGACGTCATCGCCGTCCCGGACGAGCCGCTCGAGATCGAATGGACCCCGCCGTTCCTGCGCGAGTTCGCCGGCGCGATGCTCGACTCTCCGGGGCCGCTCGACAAAGGCCAGAAGACGTTCTACTTCGTGACGCCGCCACCCGATGACTGGACGCCGGCGCAGGTCGACTCCTTCCTGGCCGAAGAGAACGACCGCCAGATCGACCTGACCACGATCCACGAGGGAACGCCAGGCCACTACCTCCAGCTCGTCTATTCGAACCGCTGCCCCTCGCTGGCGCGCGCCGTCTTCGGCAGTGGCGTCTTCATCGAAGGTTGGGCCGTCTACGTCACGCAGGTCATGATGGATCTGGGCTTCAAGGCCGACGATCCAGCGCTGATGCTGATCCACTGGAAGTTCTACCTGCGGGCCATCACCAACGCCATGATCGACATCGGCATCCACGCCGGCTCTATGACCGAGCAGGAGGCGATGGACCTGATGGTCAAGGGCGGCTTCCAGGAAGAGTCCGAGGCGAGCAAGAAGTGGGACCGCGCCCGCCTCACGTCGACGCAGCTGTCGACGTACTTCGTCGGCTCGATGGAGATGTGGAGCCTGGAGCGCGAGCGTCGCGTGCGTGCGGCCGTGGCCGCCGGCGATCCTCGCGGTGCCGCGGCCGTCCCCGTGCCGCGAGTTGTGGGCGGCTTCGGCGATACGCCGGGCTTCTCGTACAAGCAGCACCTCGAGTCGGTCATCGCCCACGGCTCGCCGCCGATCCCGCTCATCCGCCGGGTCCTGCTCGGAGAGTAGCGAGCGTAGGCAACCAGGGCGCACTTGGTCGTTCTGGTCGGGGCGAGAGGATTAGAGCCGACACACCGTCGCCATCTTTGCTGATCCCGATCGTGAACATACCGAGCCACGTTGGTCGGGTCTCGAACACGGCTTGAGGGCGTTCTTACAACCGCCCGTACAAGGTCGCGGCGGGCACGCGGCCTGATGCGACGCTGCACCCCTGATCGAGGGACCGCCGCCAAGGCGGCACGGCCAGGTCGCCTGATGGTCCGTGTTCGCCAGTGCTGGCGCCCTTTCCTCTCGACGGCCATGATTTGTTTCGAACTCGATGCAGATGCCCGCCGCCTTGCTGTCGCGGCGGCCTGCGGCTCACGACGGGACCCCACACCTCGAGCGACGTCGTGCCGCCACGGAAAGGTGACGACGATGCAGATCGGATTGGTTGGTCTGGGCCGTATGGGCGCCAATATGTCGCGCCGCTGGCTGCGAGATGGCCACACCGTGGTCGGACACGCACGACACGTCGAGACGGTGAACGGGCTCGTCGCAGACAAGGCGATCTCGGCGGGAGCTACATCCCTCAAGGATCTGGTCGGCCAGCTCGCTGCGCCACGGGTCGTGTGGCTGATGGTGCCGGCCGCCTCTGTCGACGCCACACTCGATGAGATCGTGCCGCTGCTCGCCCGCGGCGACGTGGTCGTGGATGGCGGCAATTCCTACTACGTCGACGACATCCGCCGCGCGAAGACCCTCGCCAAAGAGGGTATCCACTACCTCGACTGCGGGACCAGTGGCGGCGTGTTCGGTCTGGAGCGTGGCTACTGCCTGATGATTGGTGGTCCGGCCGAAGCGGTGAAGCGCCTCGATCCGATCTTCCGATCTCTTGCCCCAGGCGTTGCCTCCGCGCCGCGGACTCCGGGCCGCACCGGCGAGCCGTCGGCGGCCGAGAACGGGTACCTGCACTGCGGCCCGAGCGGCGCCGGCCACTTCGTGAAGATGGTTCACAACGGCATCGAGTACGGCCTGATGGCCGCCTACGCCGAAGGCCTGAATATCCTCAAGCACGCCAACGCCGGCGCCGCCGAGCGCGAGGTCAGCGCCGAGATCACGCCGCTGCGGGAGCCGGACAACTACAAATACGACCTCGATCTCACCGAAGTCGCTGAAGTCTGGCGGCGCGGCAGCGTCGTCGCCTCCTGGCTGCTGGACCTGACCGCCCAGGCGTTTATGGGCAACGGCGATCTCTCCAACTTTGAGGGCCGCGTGTCAGACTCCGGCGAAGGGCGCTGGACGAGCATCGCGGCCATCGACGTGGGCGCGCCCGCGCCGATCCTGACTACGGCCTTGTACGAGCGGTTCACGTCGCGCGGCGAGGCCGACTTCGCCGATCGCGTTCTCTCGGCCATGCGGTACGGCTTCGGCGGCCACGAAGAACAGAAGGGTTAGGGCCATGGCGGGCGCGCGGGCCGAAGGACGATCGGCCGCTGATTCGGGCGACCGCTCGGACGCTTTCGTCTTCTTTGGCGCCACCGGCGACCTTGCCTACAAGCAGATCTTCCCCGCGCTCGCGGACCTGATCCGCGACGAGAGCTTCGATCTGCCGATCATCGGCGTGGCCCGTTCCGGTGACCTCGAGAGCCTCAAGGAGCGGGCTCGAAGGAGCCTGGCCGATCACGGGTTCACGGATGGAACCGCGACGCAGGCCCTGACCGACCGCTTACGCTACGTCAAGGGTTCGGACGAAGACATCGAAACGTTCCGCGCCCTTCGCCGGGAGCTCGGGAAAGCCCGGCACCCGCTTCACTATCTGGCGGTTCCGCCGTCGCTGTTCGGGGAGGTCGTAGGCTGCCTCCAGGTTTCCGGCTGCGCGGCTGGGGCGCGGATCATCGTGGAGAAACCGTTCGGCCGCGATCTCGCCTCCGCTGTGGCGCTCAACGAGACGATCCACGAAGTCTTCGCCGAACCGGACGTCTTTCGGATCGACCACTACCTTGGCAAGGAGCCGGTTCAGAACCTGGTCTACTTCCGCTTCGCCAACTCGTTCCTGGAGCCGCTCTGGAATCGCGACCGCGTGGCCAGCGTCCAGATCAACATGCCCGAGGTCGGCGACGTGGCCGATCGCGGGGCCTTCTACGACCAGGCCGGAGCCATTCGCGACGTGGTCCAGAACCATCTCCTCCAGGTGGTGAGCCTGCTGGCAATGGAACCGCCGTCCGGCCACACGCCGGAGGCGATCCGCAACGAGAAGTACAAGGTCCTCGACTCCATTCGCCCGCTCGTGCCCGACGACCTGGTGCGCGGCCAATACCGCGGATACCGCGACACCAAAGGCGTTGCCGCCGATTCGTCGGTCGAGACGTTCGTGGCCTTGACGCTGCACATCGACAGCTGGCGTTGGGCAGGAGTGCCGTTCTACATCCGAACCGGCAAGTGCCTGCCCGTCACTGCCACCGAGGTCCTGGTGGAGTTGAAGCGCCCGCCTCAGTCGCTCTTCGGGGAGGACCGGCCGCGGGACGCCGACTATTTCCGCTTCCGGCTCTCGCCCGACATGTCGATCTCGCTTGGCGCAGTTGCCAAGAAGCCCGGCGAAGCCATGGCCGGCGAGCCTGTCGAGCTGCTCGCGTCGCATGAGAGCGGCAGCGAGCGGCCGCCGTACCAGCGACTGATCGGCGACGCCACCCGCGGCGACCAATCGTTGTTCGCGGGCGAGGATCTGGTCGAGGCGGCCTGGCGCGTTGTCAACGGAGTGCTGGACGACAGGACTCCGCTGCACGTCTACGAGCCTGGGACGTGGGGACCTCAGGAAGCCGCAGGCGTGCTCGACCGGGGCGATCGCTGGCACGATCCGGCGGGAAAGCTACCGGTGGGGAAGCTGCAGGTTCCGGCGACCGACGCGCCGCACGATTGAAGGAGATCAATGAGCGGCAAGATGCGCGCCATCCACCCCATGTACGGACTTCTACCGACGGAGATCGAGGGCTTCGACTCGCTGGCAGAGCTGGCGCTGGACATGCGCTGGTCGTGGAACCACGCCACCGATGGCCTGTGGCGGCAACTCGACCCCGAACTCTGGGAAGACACCCACAACCCGTGGGTCGTTCTGCAGACTGTCTCCCGCGACCGCATCGAGAGCGCGCTGGCCGACGCCACCTTCCGAAAGACGATTGACGACCTTGTGCAAACGAGGCGGCGGGAGATCGCGGAACCGGCGTGGTTCCAGCGGAAGCATCCGAACACGAAGCTGACCTGTGCCGCCTACTTCAGCATGGAGTTCATGCTCAGCGAGGCCTTGCCGATCTACTCGGGCGGACTCGGCAACGTGGCCGGCGACCAGCTCAAGGCCACGAGCGATCTGGGCGTGCCGGTGGTCGGCGTGGGGCTTCTGTACCAGCAGGGCTACTTCCGCCAGGTCATCGACAAGGACGGCGCCCAGGAGGCGCTGTACCCATACAACGACCCCGGGCAGCTGCCGATCACAGCCGTCCGCGAATCGAACGGCGAGTGGCTGCGGCTGGAGATCGCCCTGCCCGGCTACTCGGTCTGGCTCCGCGCCTGGCAGGTCCAGGTGGGCCGGGTGAAGCTCTACCTGCTCGACAGCAACGATCCCGCCAACACCCCGGCCAATCGCGGAATCACGAGCGAGCTGTACGGCGGTGGGCCGGAACTGCGCCTGAAGCAGGAACTGCTACTCGGTATCGGGGGCTGGCGACTGCTCCGGGCACTTGGGCTCGAGCCGGAAGTCTGTCACCTCAACGAAGGACATGCGGCGTTTGCCGTGCTGGAACGCGCCTGCAACTTCATGGACGAAACCGGGCAGTCGTTCGAAGTCGCGCTGGCAGTCACCCGAGCCGGCAATTTGTTCACCACGCACACCGCGGTGGCCGCCGGGTTCGACCGCTTCGACCCCGCCCTCATGAAGCAGTATCTGGGTGGCTACGCGCAGGAGAAGCTCGGCATTTCGCTCCACGACCTGCTTGCGTTGGGCAGAGAGAATCCAGGCGACGATTCGGAGCCTTTCAACATGGCCTACCTGGCCATCCGCGGCAGCGGGGCAGTGAACGGCGTGAGCCGCTTGCACGGACAGGTCAGCCGGCACCTGTTCGAACCTCTCTTCCCGCACTGGCCGGAGGTCGAGGTGCCGGTTGGACACGTGACCAATGGCGTCCACATGCCTACCTGGGACTCCGCCCCGGCGGATGACCTGTGGACCGACGCCTGCGGCAAGGATCGCTGGCTCGGAACGACCGAAGCCATGGACCGCCACATCCGCGGCGTCTCCGACGAGAGGCTCTGGGAATTGCGCACCGCTTCCGCCGATTCGCTTGTCGAATACACCCGCGAACGATTGTCCCGGCAACTGGCCGCGACCGGAGCTTCGGCGGAAGCGGTCGACGAGGCGAAGCGCCTATTCGACCCAAAGGCCCTGACGCTCGGCTTCGCGCGTCGGTTTGCGACTTACAAGCGACCGAACCTGCTTCTCCACGACCCGGAGCGACTGCTGCGACTCTTGACCATCCCCGGGCGTCCGGTACAACTTGTCATCGCCGGCAAGGCCCACCCGGAGGATCAGGCAGGCCAGGCCTTGATACATGAATGGGTCAGCTTCATCCACCAGCCGGCGACTCGACCGCACGTCGTCTTCCTCAGCGACTACGACATGCTGATGTCCGAGCGACTCGTTCAGGGCGTGGACGTCTGGATCAACACGCCGCGACGCCCCTGGGAAGCCAGTGGAACGAGCGGCATGAAAGTGCTGGTAAACGGCGGCATCAACCTCTCGGAACTCGACGGCTGGTGGGCTGAGGCCTACACGCCCGAAGTGGGGTGGGCTTTGGGGGACGGCCTTGAGCACGGCGACGATCCGGCCTGGGACGCCGTCGAAGCTGACGCGCTCTACGACCTGCTCGAGCAGCAGGTGATCCCGGAGTTCTATGACCGGGATCCGAGTGGCATTCCGGCCGCGTGGGTCAACCGAATGCGCGAGAGCATGGCCCGGTTAACGCCACGCTTCTCCGCGAGCCGCACTGTGTGCGAGTACACCGAGGAGCATTACCTCCCGGCCGCTGCCGAGTACCGAGCGCGCGCTGGCGAGAAGGGCTTAGTCGGCAAACAGATCGTTGATTGGCAGCACAGCCTGGACGAGAAATGGGCGGCTCTCCACCTGGGTGAAGTCAAGGTTGAGGCTCGCGGCGACCAGCTGGCATTCGAGCTCGAGGTCTGGCTCGGCGAACTGGACCCGCATTCGGTGCGCATCGAGCTGTATGCCGATGGCGTTGACGGCGGTGCTCCAGTGCGGCAGGAGATGAAGCGCGGTCGCCGGCAGGCGGCCACGGCTGGCAGCTTCGTCTACAGCGCGGTCGTAGCAGCGGACCGCTCGGCATGGGACTACACGCCCCGAGTGATTCCGCACCGCGCCGGCGTTTCGATACCACTGGAAGATTCGCGCATCCGCTGGCAGCGTTGATCGGCCGAGAAGTATTGCCCGGGACTCTGGTTCCTGTGGGAGCTAGATCTAGGCGGCCTTGACCAAAGAGTGTGCCCGCTTCTTCGGTCGCGCCGCCGCGGTTGGCGGATCGACTTTGGCGGGATCGAGTAGCCGATAGGCGAGCACCTTGATCTGGTCGTTCACGAGGAACCACGCCAGCGCGTAAACCCAAACGAACAGAGCCCAGCCCCAGCCGAGAGGCGTCATGAAGATGCCGAAAACTGCGATCAAGGTCGCCACTGCTTGAGTGCCGAAGACCGCCAGCAGCAATACCCGTGCGGGACGGATGGTCCAGAACCGACCGCGCGTCCGCGTCAGGAAGATCGTCAGGTGCCCGGCCACGGACAGCTTCAGATACATGAGCGTCTGGATATGGTCGCGATCGATATTGAAGACTCGCTCGGCGAGGAAGAACAAGCCGAAGGCCGACACGACCCCGATGATCCCGAGCACAGTCGAGATCCCCAGGACCATGCGCATATTCCAGGCTTCGGGCTGGTCCTTGTAGTGGACGTTGTCATAGGCGATGGACAGNNGCCAGCATCACGATCATCACCGCGGTAACCGGGTAGAAGTTGAAGACAAGGATCGCCAGGGTCATGAACAGCAGCACCCGTAGCGTCTCCGCGATGCGGTAGATCGCGTAGCTGTTCATCCGCTGGAAGATCTTGCGGCTCTCCTTTATGGCCTCGATGATCACCGACAGCCCGGAGGTCAACAGAACGATGGAGGCCGCCGCGCGCGCCGCGTCCGTCGCGCCCGAGACGGCGATGCCGCAGTCGGCCTTCTTGAGAGCCGGGGCATCGTTTACGCCGTCGCCCGTCATGCCCACGATGTGATTGCGCTTCTGCAGAACCTCGACGATGTGGAACTTGTGTTCGGGGAAGACCTGCGCGAAGCCGTCCGCGCTCTCGATTTCCTTGACGAGCTTTGCCGACGCCTGATGCTTGGTGTCGCCAAAGCCGCTGGCGTCGAGGATGTTCGTGCCCATCCCGAGCTTCTTGGCGGTCTCCACTGCGATGGCCAGGGCATCGCCCGTGACCATCTTGATCGTCACGCCCATCTGGCGGGCAGTCGCGATGGTCGCCTTGGCCTCATCCCGAGGCGGGTCGAATAGCGGCAGCACGCCGAGGAACTGCCATTTCCCTTTGCCGTCTGCCCTGGCCACGCCGAGAGAACGAAAGCCCCGCGCCGCGAACTCGTTGACCGCCTTGTCCACGGCGGCCTTCACCTTCCCGGCATTCGCGGACATCTCGAGGATCACCTGAGGCGCACCCTTGGCGACCTGGAATGTCTTGCCGTCCGGGCCCTGGACGGTGGCTTCGGTGCGCTTGTGCACGGGGTCGAAGGGCTGGAAGTGGGTCACCTTGTAGCCCTTCAGGGTCTTGGTTTCCTTGAGGCCGTCCAGCACGGCCATGTCGATCGTGTCCTTGTCTTCCTCGCGCGACGCCAGGGCGGCGCATAGGATCACCTCATCCGCATCGACGCCGGTTACTCCGAAAGGGTCGCCCAGGGTCAGCTTGTTCTGGGTCAGCGTCCCGGTCTTGTCCGCGCACAGCACGTCCACGCCGGCCAGTTCTTCGATGGCCGCCAGCCGCGTGACGATCGCCTCTCGCTTTGCCAGCAGGCGCGCGCCCACTGCCATGGTCACCGACAACACCGTGGGCATCGCCACTGGGATCGCCGCCACGGTCAGTACCAGGGCGAACTGCAGCGTCGTCAGGATCGGGTCGCCGCGGATGACCGAGACGGTGATGATGATCGCCACCAGGGCCACCGCCAGGATGATCAGGTAATCGCCGATCTTGAGCACCGCGCGCTGGAAATGGCTGACGGTATGTGCCTCCTGCACCAGCTCCGCCGTCTTGCCGAAATACGTATCCGCGCCGGTCGCATGGACGAGCGCGCTGATCTCGCCCTGCCGGACGATCGAGCCCGAGAACACGGCCTCGCCGGGCTTTCGCGTCGCCGGCAAGGACTCGCCCGTCAACGCGGATTGATCGACCTCGATCGAGTCACCGTCGAGCAGGCGTGCGTCTGCGGGCACGATGTCGCCCAGGCGCACACGGATGACGTCGCCCGGCACCAGTTCGCGCGCCGGCGGCGTGACCCACTTGCCGTTCCGCCGCACCCTGGCCTCGACCGCCAGTTTGGCCTTCAGCGCCGCGATGGCGTTGCCGGCCTGGTGCTCTTCCCAGAAGCCGACGACGGCGTTGGCGAGTAGCAAGATGAGGATAATTCCGAAGTCCGGCCAGTGCTGGGCCAGCGCCGAGAGGACGACGGCCGCCTCGATCATCCATGGGATCGGGCCCCACAGGTACGTGAGGAACTTGAGGAACGGGTTGTCCTTCTCCTCCTCGATCTCGTTGAGGCCGTATTGGACCAGTCGCTTCGCGGCCTCGGCCTGAGTGAGCCCCTCCGGCGACGACCCCAGCTTCTTCTGGAGCTCCTCCATGGGCATGGATTGGAGGTCGCTCTTCGCCTTGGGCTCTGACCCGGGCTTGGTCTTGGGCTTGTTCGCACTCGATTTCATGGCCTTTGCCTCGGTCACACCTTTGCGCCCGGCGAGTGGGCGAGTCCTCCGAATGGCAGGGTCTCCGGCAGGTCGAGGCGAGCCACGCCGATCCTGTCGTCGGCCATGCCGTAATAGACATCGAACCGGTCCGGCATCCCGAGATCGTCGCGCCGGTCGATGCCGGTNNCCATCACCCCGGCCGAGTAGCAGAGCTGGCGTCCGGTGTCGGCCGGCCCGTCCACCTCGGTCACGCCGTGGTAGACGATGAGCCAGCCGTGGCGGGTAAGGATCGGGGGCGTGCCTCCGCCAATCTTGAGCCGTTCCCAGGGCGACACCGGACTCGCCAGGCGGTGATGCGAGGCGAACCGACCGAAGCGACTCAGCGGATCGCCCGTCGGCGCCCTCTCGCAATACGAGATCCAGATGCTCTCGCGGTTGAGGTCGACATGGCGGGAGGCGGGGTGCAGGGCGGTCTCCTCGGGACGCGTGCCCGGGAAGAGCGGCCGGTGCAGGATGGCGAGTTCCGGCCGCCCGGATGGATTGGGGATGGCGACCGGGAAGAGGCTTGCATCCTTGTCGTCCACGCCGTCGGGGTCACGGCCGTCGTGATAGTTCGTGAAGTTGACGAGCCCCAGGCGCTGCCAGTGGAAGAGGTCCTTCGAAATTGCGAGAGCGATGCGCGGACCTTGCGGCGAGAACGCCGTGTAGGTCATCACGTAGCTTCCGAGCGGTTCCACGAACGTGACGCGCGGATCCTCGCACCCGCCTCCGCCGTCGGAGCGCAACTCGTATTCGGCTTCCGGCTCGAGGGCCATGCCGAGCCGCTCGACTCCCGTTGGATCGCCCTCCCCATTGAACAGAACCCTTGCGATCCCGATCCGCGAATAGTTGCCGGCCGCGACAAGCCGGGGGAACAGGTAAAGGCTGCCATCGGGTCCGCGCGCGGCGGCCGGGTTCAGCACACCCTCGACTTCGTTGGGATTGCCCGGCTCTGGTTCCATGATCGTCCCCAGGCGCCGCAGCGCGAAGGCGCCCGCCGTGCCTATCACGAGGCTACCCATCGGTGCGCGGGTCCATCGGTGCCCGGATCAAGACACGCGATGATCGCCTCTGTGACCCGCTTGGTCTCGTCAGGACTCTTCACCGGTATAGAAACGACGCCCGCTTCTTCAGCCGGGTAGTCGTTGCCACCGGTGAACAGGGCGTCGCCGATGAAGATCATCTCATCGAGCGTGAGGCCAAGGGTGTCCCGCAGCTTTCGGACGCCGTATGCCTTGTCGATGCCGGGTTTGGTCACATCGATCGAGGTGGCGCCGCCCATTCGGACCGAGAACTCCGGAAGTAGAGTGTCGAGGATCGCCTTGACCTTCTTTCGCTTGGCGTAGTCCGGATCCCATTTGTCCTTTTCGTCGAGGGGCGCCTCTTGCCCTAACGCCGAGAACGTGATCTGGCTTCCCCGATCTTCGATCTGCTCTCCCCAGAGCCTGCCGGGCGTGAAGCCGGCTTCCGAGAACGCCTTCTGCAGCGAGCTCTCGATCTTGGCCTTCTCGTCCGCGGCGAGGTCCTCCGAGTAGACCTTCGTCCAGTCGGTGCCGTATCGGAAGAACTGAGTCCCGCACGTCGGAAGAAGAGACAGATTCGCCAGCCGCTCATCGTGAGGAAGATTCGAGAGCAGCTGCTCCTCGAACTGCTTCCAGGCGCCACCGGATATCACGGCCACTTTGACGATACCCAGGAGGTCGTGGAGCAGCCCCGCCATTTCGGAATCGAGCGGCGACTTGCTCGGGGCGAGCGTGCCGTCAAGGTCGTAGACGATGAGTTGCTTCACTGCGGCAGAGCTACCTCCAGCAAGGTGACCGGGCCGCTGGGCTGAAAGACGCAGGCTCCGACCGCCGCTGGCAGCAGCAAGACGTCGCCTTTGCCGGCGGCATAGCTTCCACCGTCGTGCTCGAGTCGCCCGGTTCCTGCTATGCAGACCAGGACGCGCGGCGCGCCCGCGGAGCCAACGGCAAAGGGCGATTGGCCGCGCAGGCGCCACAACCGGAAGTAGTCACAATCGAAGAGCAGCTCGCGCTCGACTGGCGCCGTTTCCTCCACCACCGGCGAGACCGGCTTGACCGCACCCTGCGACGCGTCGATGGCGCTCAGGGCCTGATCGACTTGAAGCTCTCGAGGCCGGCCGGTCTTAGGATCGACGTGGCCCCAGTCATCGAGGCGGAACGTGACGTCGCTGTTCTCCTGAATCTCGAACACCACGACATCGCCGAGGGAGTGGACCGTGCCGGCAGGCACCAGGACTCCGTCGCCCCGCTGCGGGACGAACGATGCGACGTTGTCCGCCACCACTCCGCTGGCCACCGCCCGCCGGAGATCGTCGATCGTGGTGCCCGGCTTCAGGCCGGCATAGATGCGACTCTTCGCCCCGGCTTCGATCACGACCCATGCTTCGGTCTTGCCGGTCTCACCGGGCGGCAGCAGGTCCTTGCGATCATCCGCGGGGTGTACCTGGAGCGAGAGCAGTTCGCGCACGTCGAGGAACTTGAGCAGCAGTGGGAAGCGGCTGAAGCGACCGGCGAGCTCTCCGAGCACTTCCCCCGGAAACTGCTCCAGCAATTGACCGAGGGTTCGCCCTTTGAGCGGCCCATCGGCAACCCGACTGGCATGGTCAGCGCGGTCGCTCAGGACCCACGCCTCGCCGATCGGGCCGTCGCCCGGCAACGGCGCGGTCAGCAGGTCGGCCAGCCGCCGGCCGCCCCAGAGCCGGTACTGATAGATGGGCTCGAATCGCAGGGGGTAGAGAGCCGCCTGCGTCGTATCGCGTGGCTTCCCGGTCGTGCTCACGCGTTCTCCATCGCGGCTGTGTACTCCCCGCGGCGCGCAGCGCGGTCGCAGTCCGCTCGATGGAAAAGGGCCTGCTGGGCGGCGGGAACATTGGCTGCCTCGCCTCGCCAGATCTCCAACGCGGGTTGCTGGATGGCTCGGGCAAATGAAAACGCCAGGGCCCAGGGCACGCGCGTCTTGAACCGGACGTTCATAGCATTCAGCCGGACTGAAGCCAGCTCGCTGGGTTGACCGCCAGATAGGAAGGCGATGCCGGGAACGGCGGCGGGGACCGCCCGCAGGAAGCACTTCACGGTGGCGTCGGCCACTTCGTCCACGGTTGGCTGCGTGCTGCAGGCCAGGCCTGGAAGCACCATGTTGGGCTTGAGGATCATGCCTTCCAACATCACCCGCTGGAGGTACAGCTGCTCGAAGACCGCGCGCAGGACTTCCTCGGTTATCTGCGCACACCGGGCCATGGTGTGGTCGCCGTCCATGAGAACCTCGGGTTCGACGACCGGAACCAGCCCAGCTTCCTGGCACAGCGCCGCGTATCGGGCCAGCGCCTGCGCGTTGGCCTCGATGCAGCCGCGGCTGGGAATCCCGTCGCCTGGGACGATGACTGCGCGCCACTTGGCAAAGCGCGCGCCCATCTGAGCGTAGCTGGCCAGGCGGTCGCGCAATCCATCCAGGCCTTCGGTGATCTTCTCGCTCGGGTGTCCCGCCAGATCCTTGGCTCCGGCGTCGACCTTGATCCCGGGAATGATCCCGGCGTCGAGCAGGACTTTGACAAAGGGAACGCCGGCTTTGGTCGCCTGGTGGATCGTCTGGTCGAAGAGGATCGCCCCGCTGATGCAATCTCCAAGATTGGGCGTGGTCACGATCATCTCGCGATAGGCGCGCCGGGCCTCGTCCGTCTGGGGAATCCCCAGCGCGGCAAATCGCTTATCACAGGTCGGAACGCTCTCGTCCATCGCCAGGAGGCCCTTGTCGCCGGCCACCAGTGCCTGGGCGGTCTCGAGAATCGCTTGCGCTTTCATTTGAGGTCGCCCCACTTCCAGTTCCGGATCTCCGGTAGGTCTTCGCCGTTAGCATCGATGTACTGGCCGTGCTCGACGAGCTTGTCTGCCATCTCCTGCTTGAGGTACGCGCCGGCGGCGCCCAGGTTCGGCACCCGATCGACCACGTCCTGCACGAGGTGGAACCGATCCAGCTTGTTCTGGACTCTCATGTCGAAGGCCGTGGTGATCGTGCCTTCCTCTATGTAGCCCCGGACGTGCAGGTTGCGGTTGGCTCGGCGGTAGGTCAGGCGGTGGATGAGCCACGGATATCCATGGAAGCCGAAGATGATGTGCTTGTCGGTGGTGAAGAGCGAGTCGTAGTCGGTCTCGTCGAGGCCGTGGGGGTGCTCGCTCGCGGACTGCAGCTTCATCAGATCCACGACGTTGATCACGCGGACCTTCAGGTCGGGCAGATGCCGGCGGAGGATCGAGACGGCGGCGAGGATCTCCAGGGTGGGCGTGTCACCGCAACAGGCCATGACCACGTCCGGCTCTGAGCCCTGGTCGTTGCTGGCCCACTGCCAGATGCCGATCCCTTCGGTGCAGTGCACGACCGCTTCGTCCATGGTCAGCCACTGCGGCAGGGCGTGTTTGCCGGCGACCACGACATTGATGTAGTTCCGGCTGCGCAGGCAGTGGTCGACAACAGACAGCAAGCAGTTGGCATCGGGCGGCAGATAGACCCGCACGATGCTGGCCTTCTTGTTGACGACATGGTCGATAAAGCCCGGATCCTGGTGCGTGAAGCCGTT
>PLNK01000006.1 GCA_003142755.1 Chloroflexota bacterium
GCCGAGCGCAGTGCCGTGCGGCCTCTGTGCGACCCCAGAGAGCATCCCTGCTCGTCTCGCCAGACTGACGCGCTTGCGGCACAGGTCGGTGCATGTCAGCCGGTCCGCCCGGCTCGCGATTGGGATAGGAGTCCCACAGGAGAGGCAGCGGTGCGTGTTCATCGGCGGGCCCCTCCCGCGACGGTGGCGCCCACCCGCTCGGCGTCGCCGCGCAACCTCGCCTCGCAAGCCCGGCAGCGCGGTCGGCCCCGAGTCGCTCGCGACTTCCAGGCATGTCCACACCGGGCGCAGACGCGCCACGGCCGAAGCGTTACCTGGACAGTCAATGTCGCTGACTGATCCCGTTCGGTTGTCATCTCGACCCTCGTTCCCGTTGCGTGTGGCCTGTCGGTCGAGGCGATAATCGACGTCTCAGCAAAGCGGGCTGCCAAATGGCCGAGCGTGGAACGCGAGAATCGAGCGTGGAAAACTGCGTGGAACTGCGCACCCGAGGCAAGTCACTTCGGCGCGAAATGGCGGCCTCACTTATTAGCGACTTGCCCGACGACCCTTCCAGTCCACGCTCACTGTCCGGGATCGAGCGCCAGCGCGGATCCCTATCGAGTTCGCAAACGTGGCTCGCCAATGGCGCTGCCGCCCTCGATCCGAGCGTGCTCTCGGCACTCGCGTCGGATCGCGACTCGCCGTTCTACGACTCGCTCTTCGGGCTGGTTCTACGGGGTCTGGAGCAGGCGGTCGCTCCGGAGCGCTGGTCCGAGCGGACAGAGCCAGTCGTCGTCAACTACGGACATGTCCGTGTCGGGCTGTTTGACTGGACGACCGATCGGGACGACTTCATCGAGACGCTGCTCGGCGGGCAGGTACCGACGAGTCTGGCCTATGCCCCGCGCGGGCCCGTGCTGCCCGTGTGGTTCGCTAAGGATTACGACGTGGTCCGCAAGTTACTCGGAGCGACGGTCGAGGACACGATCGCGCTCTTTGGGATGAGCGGCGCCGAGGCTGCGCAACAGGTCGGCCCTCTCGACCGAGTCGCCACCGCGATGGCAGACCGTGACCCCGTCCGGGGCAACGTTCAGAAGGCGCTGCTGCGGATCGACCCCGACGGGTATGCCGCCACCCGAGCCGGGCGGGCGACGCTCGGGGTCATGCGTTCGGCGCCGCAGTGGCGCAGCCCGAGGATGGATCTCGAACTCGCGGGCGCCTTCGACGTCGGCGTGGCCGGGCGCGTCGGGCTCGCCTTCTGGGGTAGCGCAAGGCCGCTCCGCTCATATCGGGCGACCATGGCGGCACACCTCCGGTTCCTGTTCGACTACGCGGTGGCTCCACAGAACCGGTGGCCCGATGTGCGGGCCCAGCGCGAAGCTACCGCAGTCTGGTTCCTCCCTCGGTGGGGAGGCCTCGCTGGGCCGGGGCAATCCGTGACGCGTCCGAAGATTGCTCGCTATCTCCGGCGCGAGAACCCTAGCGACTACGAAGGCGAGGCTGAGGCGGTGACCGTTCGCCGCCTCCACAGCTTGTCGGCGGCAATGCGCCGACCGGAAACGGCGTCGCCGGGTCGACCGGGCGTCTGATACTCCGCTACCCGAAGAGTTCGCCCTGCTCGGCGGCCTTCTTTTCGACCCGCTCGGCTTGCTGGTAGGCCGGGAGAACGAGCACCGGAAGGTTGGGCCGACTATGCTCTTCGAGCAGCTCGCGGATGGTAAGGATCTGGATGCGCGGGTAGTCGCGGCCGGACAATTCAGAGTGATAGACGCCGGCTGTTGTGGCCTCCAGCTTCATCGGCCCGGACGGCTCCTCCAGGGTGACGAAGAGGCCGATCTCAGCCTTCTCGCGATCCAGCACGCCCTTGAGATCGCGTATCTGGCTTGAGTTGACCGAACCGCTCTTGACACTCACGAGCGCCCGGCCCATCTCGCCGCGCGGCCCCGTGGAGAAGCTGATCACGCCGTCGATGCCCTTGTCCGCGCCCTTCTTCTGGGCGCCGCCTTGCGGTTGCGCGCCGATCAGATCGAGCGCCCACCACTGGAACTGATACTGGCCTTCGAGCCCCGTGCCCACGAGCATCGCTCGCGCGCCATCGACCTCGGTCGGCTGGCCGATCACGTCCACGTCCACTAGGCCAAAACTATCCTTGAGCCGTGCTTTCATGACTGCGATGGACAGGTAGGTCACGTCGATGCCGATCCACTGGCGGTCGAGCTTCTGCGCGGCAACCAGGGCGGTACCGCAGCCGCAGAACGGGTCAAGGACGATATCGCCGGGCTTGGAGCTTGCCGAGATAATCCGCTCCAGCAGCGGCAACGGCTTCTGCGTCTCCCAGCCGAGCCGTTCCTTGGCCATCATGTTGATAGGGTCTATGTCCGTCCACACATCCTGCGCAGGGACGCCTGACATGTCGTCTAGGTAGATCTTCAGGTAGGGCCATGCCCCTGGCTTGTCCGGCCAGTGGATCAAGCCGAGGGCGTCCAGCTTGTCGAGTTCCCTTGGCGGTCGCACCCAGTGCCGACCCTTGGCTGTCGGGTCAATCCCGTGCCACGACAGCCCGGTTTCTCCGTGTCGGATGCCCGCTCCGGTTGGGTTCTCATGCTTGAACCTGCGGCCCGACGCATCGACGTGTCGGTAGTGTTGGTCGAGGTAAGCCGAGTCGTATTCCTGGAACACCCTGTTCCAGAAGACAGCCGACGATCTGCCGTAGAACAGGATCGAGTCGTGGCTCGCACCGAAGCGGTTCGCGGTGTTGTGACCGTGGCTCCGCTTCCAGACGATCTCGTTTCGGAAGTTTTCCGGTCCAAACGTAGCGTCTAGAAGGACCTTCAGATAGTGACTCGCTGTCGGGTCGCAGTGGAGGTAGAGCGAGCCCGTCGGTTTGAGGACCCGGTGGAGTTCGACCAGTCGGACCGCCATCTCGACGAGATAGGCCATCATCTGGTTCTCGCC